>NZ_FNYM01000020.1:0-128966 GCF_900108985.1 Achromobacter sp. NFACC18-2
TCGGTGAAGCGCGTGACGGACATCATGGGCGAGATCTCGGCGGCGTCCGAGGAGCAGTCCAGCGGCATCGACCAGGTGAACCGCGCGGTGTCGCAGATGGATGAAGTGACGCAGCAGAACGCGGCACTGGTGGAAGAGGCCGCGGCGGCCGCCGGCTCGCTGCAGGAACAGGCGCAGCGTCTGGCCGAAGCGGTCGCGGTATTCAAGATCAATGCGGGCGAAGTGATCGAAGTGCCGGCGCACCAGCTTGGCGGGTACTCCGCGCCGTCGCTGAACTGATCCCCGCGTCATCCCGGGCCGCGCCGATCCCGCGTTTGCGGGGTCGGCGCGGCTTTTTGCGTCTGGCGCCCGGGTCCGGATTTTTATATGCCCATCAGTTATAAAAACCGCGGATTAAAACAGTGACAAAGTAATAAGCACGTTAAGTTTTCATTCAGATGACCGTAAACGTACGAGTGCCTGACCGTTCAGGCCAAGAACACAGTGTTCGATGGCAGCCCGGAATTCGGGAGCCAGACGAAGCGTGCAGCAGCGGATCGATGCGGGGCGTCGTGTCCGGACCCGGTTGAACGCCGTCAGAAGCTACTGTCGTATATGTTGTAACCGGAGACAAAGTCGTGCGCGTCAACTTACCCGTCACCAATGCAGAAACCAAGCTGCGCGAGGATCAGTACCTGATCTCGCGCACGGATACCAAGGGACGCATCGTCTACGCCAACCCCGCGTTCGTCGAAGTCAGCGGCTTCACGCGGGAGGAACTCATCGGCAAGCCCCACAACGTCGTGCGCCATCCCGACATGCCGCCGGAAGCCTACGCGGACCTGTGGGAGACGCTCGAGGCCGGCGAGTCCTGGCTGGGCGTGGTCAAGAATCGCCGCAAGGACGGGGGCTACTACTGGGTGCTGGCCAACGCCACGCCCATCGTCGAGAACGGCGAGGTGGTGGCCTATTCCTCGGTCCGGGTGCGCCCTTCGGACGAACAGATCGAAATGGCCGAGGCGCTCTATGCCCGCATGCGCGAGGGCACGGCCACGGGCGTGCGCATCCTGCGTGGCCGGCCGGCGCGCGCCGGTTGGCGCCGCGGCCTGGATGTGCTGGCCTTTCCGTTCCGCAACAGCGTGCGCAGCCGGATGCTGCGCCATGCCACGCTGTCGTCCGCCATCGTCGCGGCCGCCGGCGCGTATGGACTGCACGCCAACTGGGCCAGCCTGAGCCCGTGGGGCGCGGCGCTGGGTTGCGGCGCCATCGGGCTGGGCATCGTGGCCATCTTCTCGATGGGCTGGAGCCTGTCGCGTTCGCTATTGGAGCCGATGCTCGATGCCGCCAACATGGCGCGCCAGGTGGCCGCCGGCAACCTCACGACGCAGATCGTGCCGGAGTCGGACGATGAAGTGGGCAGCCTGAAGTTCTCGCTGGAAGTCATGCGCAAGAGCCTGATCGGCATTGCGCAGGACGTCTATCGCGGCATCGAGGGCACGACGCATGCCGCCGTGCACATCGCGCGCGGCAACCAGGAACTGGCCGGGCGCACGGAAGGGCAGGCCGCCTCGCTGCAGCAGACCGCCGCAAGCATGCAGCAGTTGACGTCCACGGTGCGCCAGAACGCCGACAACGCGCGGCAGGCCAACGAGCTGGCGGCCAGCAGCATGGACGTAGCGCGGCGCGGCGGCGTGGCCGTCGGGCAGGTGGTGAACACCATGCATGGCATTTCGGACAGCTCGCGCAAGATCGCCGACATCGTCACCATCATCGAAGGCATTGCCTTCCAGACCAACATCCTGGCGCTCAATGCCGCGGTCGAGGCCGCGCGCGCGGGCGAGTCCGGCAAGGGCTTCGCGGTGGTCGCCGGAGAAGTGCGCAGCCTCGCGCAAAAGAGCGCCCAGGCCGCCAAGGAGGTCAAGGCGCTGATCGAGGATTCGGTCGACCGGGTCACGGAAGGCTCCGCGCAGGCCGAGCAGGCCGGCGCCACGATGCAGGAGATCGTGGCGGCGGTGCACCGCGTCACCGACATCATCGGCGAGATCTCGCGCGCCTCGCAGGAGCAGTCCACCGGGATCGAACAGGTGGACACCGCCGTCTCGCAGATGGATGTGATGACCGTGCAGAACACGGCGCTGGTGCAGGAACTGGGCGGCGCGGTTACGCAACTGGGCAACCAGTCGGGCGCGCTGCGCGAGACCATCCGGGTGTTCCGGGTGGTGGGCCAGCATTAGTCTGCATTTCCACAGATGCGCCGGTACGGGGAAACGTGCCGGTTGAGATCAGGCACTGCCCAATAGCTAGGCGCAAACAATGACGGCCGCGACAAGCGGCCGTTGTTTTGTCTGCGATTCGAATCGGCGGCACGACTTCGCACGGAGGGACGGTCGTGCGGAGGGGTTCCTAGCTACATCGTCTTCGGGCGACCTGCCGCCGGGATGGGGCACATGGTGAGCTGTCCGCGATGTAAGGGCGCCTTTCCTATTGTTGAGGGCGTCTTAGCCCTCGGCATCGATAATAGCTACGTCGCCATCGAGGGGATGAAGACATCTTGTGGCGCAACGCTGAGCGCTAGTCAACAATTCGCCAAAGTTGAGTACGGTACCGGGGGGCAAAATGCAGGCATCAGATGATTCGACGACATTGGCTAATGGCTTGACAGGAGGTGCATCCAAGCAGAAAACAACGCTTTACTAGAGCCTTCGCCAGGCCGAAAGAGCCGCATACCTGCAACCGCTGAATGAAAAGACCCAATGCCTCGTTTACTTAAGTTATTAGGCTGTATTGTTGGCTTCTTGGTCCTGCTTTGGACCTCCGTGGCGCTTTGGGGAACCTTCTCACCGATGGTGTTGCTTCACTACTCCAAGACGGCGACGGAGCAAATTGGCGTGTTTTTCAATGACAACCATGACACATCGAAATTCGAGATGCGCCCTGGGCAGACCGTGGCCCGCTACACCGCGATGTTCCCTAAACCTGATATGTGGCTGCTACTCACGTTCCCCGGTCAAAGTTCTGATTCGCTCGAAATCACCAAACCATTTAGGCGGATAGACGTCTGTATCGGGCCCGATGCGAAGATTGCAAGGGTAGAAATACGTCATGGATTTTTTGACCGTTTCAGGGGCCCGAACCCGCCGTGTGAAACGCTGCCTACGCATTGAGTTGTGTACGACGCACTCAGAGCGCGAATCAGACCAAAATCGGCCGCGATATGCGGCCGTTGTTTCGTCTGCCGGAAGTCGTGCCCCGTCCGGGGCTGGGGCCTGCTACCTTCCCGCCAGCGCGTCCACGACGCGGCTCATCGCCGTCAGCCCCGATTCGAACAGCGATTCCAGGAACGGGCCGGCATGCGGCAGCACGATGGTCAGCACGGTCACGCCAATGATGAGGGTGACGGGAAAGCCCACCGAAAACACGGAAAGCTGCTGGGCGGCGCGGTTCAGGATGCCCATCGCCAGGTTGATGGTCAACAGGGCGCAAATCAGCGGCAGCGCCAGCAGCAGGCCGGAGACGAACACGGTCTTGCCCCATTCCACCACCGTGCCCCAGCCATTCTGGTGCAGCTGGATCATGGCGATGGGCAGCGTGTCGAAGGACCGCACCAGCGCCGCCAGCACCAGCAGGTGCCCGTCCAGCGCCAGAAAGGTCAGCATCGCGACGATGTTGAACAGGCGCGACAGCACGGCGGTGTTCGCGCCCGAGCTGGGATCGAAGAAGGACGCGAACGACAGGCCCATCTGCAGGCCGACGAATTCCCCCGCCGTCTGCACGGCGGCGAACACCAGCCGCATGGTAAAGCCCATGGCGATGCCGATCAGCACCTGCTGCATCACCATCCAGAGGCCGGCATAGGAGCCGGGCGCCACGGGCGGCATGGGGTCCAGCGCGGGGCTGATCGCCACGGCCAGGACGAAGGACAGTCCCACCTTCACCTTGATGGGAATCAGCGACTCGGAAAACAGCGGTGCGGTGCCCACGAGCGCCAGGATACGCACGAACGGCCAGAGGAACTGGCCGATCCAGCCGTTGAGCTGCTCAAGCGTGAAGGCGATCATGGCGGAACGGCCAGGGTCCGGCGGCGGGCGCCGCTCAGGACACCAGCATGGGGATCTGGCCGATGAGCTGCCGGATGTAGTCGACCATCACGCCGATCAGCCAGGGGCCAAGCAGCACCAGCACGCCGCACATGGCCAGCAGCTTCGGAATGAACGACAGCGTCATTTCATTGATCTGCGTGGCGGCCTGGAAAATGCTGATGACCAGGCCCACCACCAGCGTGACGAGCAGGAGGGGACCCGCCATCGCCAGGACGATCTTCATCGCCTGGTAGGTCATGGTCATGACGGTTTCGGCGGTCATGGCGATCTCCTTGCGGCGTTACTGGTAGAAGCTCTGGGCCAGCGAGCCCATGAGCAGGTTCCAGCCGTCGGCCAGCACGAACAGCATCAGCTTGAAGGGCAGCGCCACGGTGACGGGCGGCACCATCATCATGCCCAGCGCCATCAGCACGCTGGCGACCACCAGGTCGATGATGAGGAACGGAATGAAGATGGTGAAGCCGATCTGGAACGCGGTCTTCAGTTCGCTGGTGATGAAGGCGGGCACCAGGATGCGCATGGGCACCTGCGAGGGGTCTTCCAGCGCGGGCTGTTTGGCCAGATTGGCAAAAAGCGACAGGTCGTTCTCGCGCGTCTGGTGCAGCATGAAGGTGCGCAGCGGGGCCGCGGCGCGTTCGACCGCGGCTTCGAATTGGATCGACCCTTCGGACAGCGGCTTGTAGGCGTCGGTGTAGATCTTGTCGAACACCGGGGACATCGTATAGAAGGTCAGGAACAGCGACAGGCCGATCAGGACGTGGTTGGGCGGCGACATGGCCGTGCCCATGGCGCTGCGCAAGAGGCCCAGCACGATGATGATGCGCGTGAAGCCCGTCATCATCAGCAGCGCCGCCGGCAGGAACGACAGCGACGTCATCAGCAGCATGGTCTGCATGCTGAGCGAATACGTCTGCGAACCGTCCGCGCCCGGCGTGGCCGTCAGCGCGGGCAGGGTGGCTTGCGCCACCACCCCGGCCGGGAAGAAGGCCAGCCCCAGGACCGCGGCGGCGGCCAGCATGGGCAGCGCGCGATGGCCGGCGCGGGAGCAAGTCGTGCGGGTGGGCAAACTCATGGGTATCGCTTGAATCGCGCCGGGGCGTGTGGCCCTAGCGGCGCTTGAGGGCCTGGCCCAGCTTGGCCGCAAAGGCGGCCGCGGGCAGAGGCGAACCCTCCGGCAACTGGCCGGCGGGCAGGGTATGCAGGGTGGTGAGCTGGTTCGGGCCGACGCCCACCACCAGCCAGGTGTCTTCGATCTCGACGACGACGACGCTTTGGCGCGGACCGACCGGCAGGCTGGCGACGTGCCGCAGCAGGTTGCCCCCGCCGCGCTGCACCAGTCCGGCGCGTTTCGCCAGCCACGCCGCCACCAGGATGGCGGCCACCACCAGCACGAGGCCGATGATGACGCGCAGCAGGGCAGATTCGGTCATGGCGCCGGACGTCAACGACGGTTGTTCAAGCGGTTGATCCGCTCGGACGGGGTAATGATGTCGGTCAGGCGGATGCCGTACTTTTCTTCGACGACCACGACTTCTCCCTGGGCGATCAGGTAGCCGTTGACGAAGATGTCCATCGGCTCGCCGGCCAGGCCGTCGAGTTCGACCACGGAGCCCTGGCCCAGCTGGAGCAGGTTCTTGATGGTCAGGCGGGTGCGGCCCAGTTCGACCGTCAACTGGACGGGCACGTCCATGATCAGGTCGATATCGGTACCCTGGCCGGGCGCGGTGCCGGCCAGCGGCTTGAACACGGATTGCGACGCCGATTGCGCGGCGGCCGATGCCGCGGCGGCCGGTGCCGCGGCGGCGGGGGCCGGGGCAGCGGGTGCTGCGGGCGCGGGTGCCGCGGCGGCCGGCGCGGGTGTGGCAGCCTGTTCGGCCATGGCGGCCGCCCAGTCGTCCTGCGGCTTCAGACCGTCGGCTTGCGTGGGCGGGTTGGCGCGGGATTGTTCGGCGAGCGCGTCGGCCCAGTCGTCGGCCGGGGACGAGCCAGTGCCGGGCTCGTTCTTGTCAGTCATGGTCAGAGGCCTCGTTGGGTTCTGTATCGTGGGTAAACAGGTTCTGTACGCGCAGGGCGTATTGGCCGTTGAAAACGCCGTAGCCGCATTCCATCAGCGGCACGCCGTCGACGTGGGCGATGACGGTTTCGGGCACGTCGACCGGAAGGACGTCGCCGACCTTCAGGCTCATCAGTTCGCGGATCGACGAGGGAATGCGGGCGAATTCCGCGACCACGTCGATGTCGGCGCTGCGCACCTGGCGCGAAAGCTGTTGCGACCAGCGCTGATCGACCTCTTCGAGCGTGGTCTCCTGCAGCGGGCGCGTCAGCAGGTCGCGCACCGGCTCGATCATGGAGTAGGGCAGGCAGATGTTCAGGTCGCCGCCGGTCGCGCCGAATTCGATATGGAACGAGGAGACGACCACCACTTCGTTGTTGCCGGTGATGCTGGCGAACTTGGTGTGCATCTCCGAGCGGACGTATTCGAACTCGATCGGATAGACGGGGTCCCAGGACTTGCCGTAGCTTTCCAGGGTCAGGTTGAGCAGGCGCCGGATGATGCGCTGTTCGGTGGTGGTGAAGTCGCGGCCCTCGACGCGCGTGTGGTAGCGGCCATCGCCGCCGAACAGGCTGTCGATGACCAGGAACACCAGGTTCGGGTCATACGTGAAGAGCGCCGTGCCGCGCAGCGGTTTCATCTGAATCATGTTCAGATTGCTGGGAACCGGCAGGTTGCGCTCGAAGTCCGCGTACTTCTGGATCTTGATCGAGCCGACGGTGATGTCGGCGCTGCGGCGCATGAAGTTCAGCAACACGTTGCGCATGTTGCGCGCAAACCGTTCGTTGATGAGCTCCAGCGTCTGCATGCGGCGCCGGACGACGCGCTCGGGCGAGCTCAGGTCGTAGGCGCGCGCGCCGGCGTTCTGGCCCTCGGATTCCTTCTTGCTATCGCTCTCGCCGGTGACGCCGGCCAGCAGCGCATCGACTTCGTCCTGCGAAAGAAACGCCTCGTAGGCCATGCTTATTGCACCACGAACGCCGTGAACAGCACGTCGGTGACGTACTGGCCGTCAGGCAGGGGCGAGAAGGGGCGGTTCACGGCCTGCTTGATGGCCGCGACCATGTCGTTCTTGCCCTGTTGCGTCTGCACGGCGGTGGGCGACTGCGACGACAGCACCATCAGGATGCGGCTGCGCACTTCGGGCATGTACTTTTCCAGGCGCGTGCGGGTCTGTTCGTCGCTCACGCGCAGGGTCAGGCCGACGTGCATGATGCGCTCGGTCTCCGCGTTCTGCAGCGTGACCGTGAAGGCTTCGATCGGCACGAAGATCGGGGCGGGCACGGCGATGGGGGTGGCGGACGGCGCGACGAAGGTCGTCGGCGTGGCCTGGGGCCCTTGTCCGGCTTGGCCGGCCTGGCCCGGCTGCCCGGGTTGGCCGGCGGGCGCCTGGCCCACGCCGAGCTGCACCGGCGCGCCGCCTTGCGGCTGCTGCATGCGCTGGGTGATGAACCAGGTCGCGCCCGCGCTGGCAGCCGCAACGATCAGCAGCACCAGGATCGCCAGCAGCGGGCGAAGGATGCGGCCGATGCCGCCGGAAGTCGACGCGCCGCGCGCCGGTGCGGGAATGGGTTTGATTGTCGCCATCTGGATTTCGATGCGTGTTTGCCGCTGGTGAAAACGGATTCTTAGTGGATGAAAGCATTCTGCCCGAAATCCCGCCTCGGCTTGGAGGCGAAAAACAGGGCGAAAGCCGCGTATCTCAAGCTATTGCTGCACTGCCCGCAGCCGTTGCCGGCGGCGGGCAGCTGAATCACTACGCGAACGTGTCGACCAGCGCGTTGGCGTTGCGCGCCACCGTCACCGCAGGCTGCGCGGCATCGGCCGCGCCGTCCGCCACGCCGGCACCGCCGCCTTGCTGACGCTGCGATCCGTTGCCGTTCTGCTGCGCGAATTCCTGCTGCGCGGCCTGTTCGCCGACACTCGTCTGGCCCAAGGAGATGCCGGCCTGCGCAAGCGCCTGCTGCAACTGCGGAAGCGCGACTTCGATCGCTTGGCGCACCGAGGCATGCGCGGACACGAACGAGGCGCTGGCCACGCCATCGGCCAGGTTCAGGCTGACGCGCAGCGGGCCGAGGTCGGGCGGATCCAGCCGCAATTCGGCGGTCTGCATGCCTTGGCGCGCGTTGGTGCTCATCATGACCATCTGTTGGCCCAGCTCGGTGCCCCAGTGGGTGGCGCCGACCGGGGTGGCCACCTGCAGCACGACCGGCACGACAGGCTGCGAGACCGCGGCCTGGTTGACGATGGGCGCGGCCTGCGTGGCGGCGGCCAGGGCGTGGGCAAGCGCATCCTGCGGGCTGGCGCCATGCTGGGGCGCCTGGAACTGCGGCGTGGAGGCGGCCAGCAGCGCCGGCTGATCTTCGTCGGCCACGTGGTCGGGCAAGGCGGTTGCCGTTTCGGCTGTTTCGGGACGCGCCTCGCGCGCCACGCGCGGCAGCGGCAGGTCCGGCGTGGCGGGCTTCGCGTCGAGCTTGGCCGTGGCCTTGGGGTCGACGGGCGCCTGCGTGACCGGGGCGGAACCCGGCTTGACGGCGGCGGTGACGACCGGCAGCGCGGCTTCGGCATCGCGGGCGAGCTGCGCGGCGGCGGCCTGCGCTTGGCCGGCCGTCGCGACGACGGGCGCCTGCGAGGCTTGGGCGGTCTGCGGCGCCAGGGTGTCGGCGGCGTTGAGCGCGGCCTTCAGCACGGCGGCGCCCTGGCTCATGGCGGTGGCCGCGGCGGCGGCGTTGCCGCGGGCGAGCTGCACCTGCTCGGCGGCCTGGGTGGCGATTTCCAATGCCTGTTGCGGCAGGTCGGACGGCGCGATGGGTTGCTGCGCGGCGACGGCGAGGGCGCCGGCTTCAGCCTGCGCGGCCGTCTGCACCGCGGCGTCGATGGCGCCCGCCGCGGCGCTTTCCGCCGTGCTGGCCGGGTCGCCGGCGTTCGGATCCTTGGATGGCGTCTTGCCGTCAGTCTTGGCGGGACGGGCGTCGGCGGCCTGGTTCGGCCGCTGCTGCGCGGGACGTTGCTGGGCCAGCACGTCCGAGAAGGAAGGGCCTTTCTTTTCCGGCGGCGCGGATTTGGCGCCAAGCGCATCGGCGACCGACGACGGCGCGGCCGGCGTGATCGAAGGCAAGGGCAGGGGAGCGGTCATCTTGGGCTTCCTGTGAGGTATTGCTTAATGCATGCCGCCGGCCTGGCGCTGGACCAGGCGGGCGGAGTATTCGTCGCTGGCGCGCTGTTCGCGGCGCGATTCCAAGACGGCCTGGGCGCGCTGTTCGCGCTGCGCCAGGGCGTCATAGGAGTTGAGCTTGCGCTTTTCCTGCTGCCAGTAGAGCCGTCCCTTGGTCAGGTTCTCGTCCGCCTGGCGCAGCACGCCTTGCTGCTGGCCGATCGCGTCGTCCAGGGTGCCGATGAAGCGCTGGTAGTTGTGGCAATCGCTCGCCGCCATGCCGCTGGTCATTGCCTGCTGCAGGCGCTCCAGATAGTCCTGGCGGTAGTCGTGCAGCATGACCAGCTGGCGTTCCGCATTGCTGCGTTCGGCGGTCAACCGGCCCAGCAGGCGCGCGGCTTCATCCGTGCTCTCCTTGGCCAGGTTGATCAGCATGTCCAGGGGCAATTGGCTAGGCATAGGTGTCCCGTATTTCGAAACTGGCTCGCAACTGGTTGACGGCGTCTTCATAGCCGACGTTCTCGCCGATATCCTGCTGCAGGAAGGCTTCCAGACGGGGATAGCGCGCGATGGCGTCATCCAGTTGCGGGTCGTTGCCGGCGGCGTACGCGCCCACGGCGATGAGGTCCCGGTTGCGCTGGTAGCGCGACAGGGTCTGCTTGAAGCGGCGCACGATCGAAAACTGTTGCGGCGTGATGAGCGAGGTCATCGCCCGCGAGATCGAGGCTTCGATGTCGATGGCGGGGTAATGACCGGATTCGGCCAGGTGGCGCGACAACACCACGTGGCCGTCCAGGATCGCGCGCGCCGAATCGGCGATGGGGTCCTGCTGGTCGTCGCCTTCAGCCAGCACGGTGTAGAACGCCGTGATGGAGCCGGCCTTGCCGGACGGGCCGGGCGCGCCCATGCCCGCGCGTTCCACCAGGGTGGGCAGCTTGGCGAAGACCGACGGCGGATAGCCCTTGGTCGCGGGCGGCTCGCCGATGGCCAGCGCGATCTCCCGTTGCGCCATGGCGTAGCGGGTCAGCGAATCCATGATGAGCAGCACGTCCAGGCCCTGGTCGCGGAAATGCTCCGCGAGGCGCGTGGCGTAGGCGGCGCCCTGCAGGCGCAGCAGCGCCGAGACGTCGGCGGGTGCGGCCACGACCACGGAGCGCGCAAGGCCCTCGGGGCCCAGGTTGTGCTCGATGAATTCCTTGACTTCGCGGCCCCGCTCGCCGATCAGGCCCACGACGATCACGTCGGCCTTGGTGTAGCGGGCCATCATCCCCAGCAGCACGGACTTGCCGACGCCGGAACCTGCGAAAAGGCCCATGCGCTGGCCGCGCCCGACCGTCAAGAGGCCGTTGATGGCGCGCACGCCGGTGTCCAGCACCGTGTCGATGGGCGCGCGCGACAGCGGGTTGATGGGTTGGGCCGACAGGGGCGCGAGTTCGGCGCCCGTCAGCGGGCCCAGTCCGTCCAGCGGGCGGCCGGCGCCGTCGAGCACGCGGCCCAGCAGCGCATTGCCGACGGGCAGGTGGCGGCCAAGTTGGGGCTTGGCATTGCCGTTGAGTTCGGCCTTGCGCGGCAGCGGAATCTGGCGTTGCACAGGCGGTTCGCCCGGCACCACGCGCGCGCCCGGCGGCAGGCCGGAAATGTCGGCCTGGGGCATCAGGTACAGGGTGTGGCCGTCAAAGCCCACGACTTCGGCGTCGGCCCAGTGGTCATGGCCGCGCGCGATTTCGATGCGGGCGGCGGCGCCCACGGGCAGGCGCAGTCCGGTCGCGTGCAGCACCAGGCCGGTGGCCCGCGTGATCTTGCCGCTGACCAGCCAGGGATCGGTGGAGGCGGCGCGGATCGAGCCGATCTGAAGCTGCGTCTGCCAGCGGTCCAGGACCGGCGCGGCAGCAACTGGGGCCGGGGCGCCCGCCAGGGGCGCGCCGGCCTGGCCAGGCTGCGCGGAGACCGGATTGGCGCTCACACCGGTTCCTCCCAGGAGGCGTTGCGGCCCAGCGACGCGGCCACGCGGCGCCAGCGGGTCTGCAGGGTGGCGTCGATGTCGCCGAAGGGCGTCTCGGCGCGGCAGCCGCCGCGCGAGATGGATTCATCGGCCAGCACGCGCCAATGGCCTTCCTTGAGCTCGTCGGCCAGGTGCAGGCGGATCAGTTCGATGTCGTCGGGATTAGCCCACAGCCGCATCTGGCCGCCGGCGGTGGGATTGATGTGCAGCACGTCGCGCACGGCGCTCACGACCGTTTCGGGCTGTTCGGCCAGGGTGGTGCGCACCACCTGCTGCGCGATATCCAGCGCCAGCGTCAGCAGGCTCTGGCCCATCTTTTCTTCCAGCGCGCCGATCGACTCGGCGCAGGCCTGCACCAAGGCGTGCAGGCGCTGCGCCTCGGCGGCGGCCTGTTCGCGGCCCTGGGCCAGGCCTTCCGCATAGCCGGCCTCGCGGCCGGCGGCCAGGCCCGCCTCGTAGCCGGCCTGCTGGCCCGCTTCGTGGCCCGCGGCATGGCCGCGCGCCAAGCCTTCTTCGTGTCCTTCCGCGATGGCCTGGGCGCGAAGCTGCGCCATCACCACGGCGGGATCGGGCCCCGGATCGGGTTCCGGTTCGGGCTCGACTTCGACGGGCGCCGGCTCGTCGAACGACAGCATCTGCCAGCGCCGCCAGGCGGCGCTGCGCGAGATGAGCGTCGTCGCGCCGTTGTCCGCTTCAGACATACGCGTCGTCTCCGGAATTGCCCAGCACGATCTGGCCGCTTTCGGCCAGGCGGCGGGCGATCTGGAGGATCTTCTTCTGTTCGGTCTCGACCTTCGACATGCGGATCGGCCCCTGGGCTTCCAGGTCCTCGCGCAGCATTTCGGCAGCGCGGCTGGACATGTTGCGCAGGAACTTGGCGCGCAGCTCTTCCTGGGCGCCCTTGAGCGCGACCATGAGCGTGTCGTTGTCGATTTCCTTGAGGATGAGCTGGATCGCGCGGTCCTCGACGTCGAGCAGGTTGTCGAAGACGAACATCTCGTCGATGATCTTCTGCGCCAGGTCGTTGTCGCGTTCGCGCAGGCTGGCGACCACGGTCTCTTCCTGCGTCGAATTCATCATGTTCAGGATCTCGGCCGCGGTGCGCACGCCGCCCATCTTGCTGCGCTTGGCGCCCTGGCCGGCCAGCACGGAATTGAGCACTTCGGTCAGTTCGGACAGCGCCGCGGGCTGCACACCGCCGAAGGTGGCGATGCGCAGCATCACGTCGTTGCGCAGGCGGTCCGTCAGCAGGGCCAGCACGCCGGCCGCGCGGTCGCGCTCCAGGTGAACCAGGATGGTCGCGATGATCTGCGGGTGCTCGTCGCCGATCAGCTCGGCCACGGTGTTCGGGTCCAGCCAGTTCAGGGCGTCGATGCCGCTGCCGCCGTCGCCGGCTTCCAGGATGTCCTCGATCAGGCCGGCGGCGCGGTCGCTGCCCAGGGCCTTGGTCAGCACGCTGCGGATGTAGTCGTCCGAGCCCAGCGTCACGGCCATGAACTGGTCGGCTTCCTGGCGGAACTCTTCCAGCACGACGGCGACGTCGTTGCGCGTGACCTGCTTCAGGCTCGCCATCGCGGCGCCGACCTGCTGGACCTCACGGGCGCTGAGGTACTTGAAGACCTCGGCCGCGGCGTCTTCGCCCAGCGACATCATCAGGACGGCGCTGCGCGTCATGCCGTCCATGGGGAGGGAATCATTTTTCATCTTTGCTCATCCAGGTGCGCAGGACCATCGCGACGGCGCGCGGATCCTTGTTGGCCATGGTGCGGGCGCGCTCCAGGTTGTCCTGGTAGCGGTCCGTTTCCTTGGCGCGGGCCAGGTCCTGGGCCTCGCGGGCGGCTTCGGCGCGCTCGGCTTCGGCCTGTTCAGGATCCACCGGCGGGTACAGGTATTCGGTCACCGTGCGGCGCAGCTTGCGATACAGCCACAGCGCCAGGACACCGCCGACCAGCCACGCCAGGATCGTCTTGAACAGCGAGATCATTTCCGGATCGCGCCACATCGGCAGCGGCGGAGGACCATCGTTGAACTGGCTGTTGACCAGGTTGAGCGAGTCGCCGCGAGTCTCGGAATAGCCCATGGCTTCGCGCACCAGGTTGGTGAGCTTGCTCAGTTCTTCAGGCGGCAGGGCCTGCGGCTCGCCGTCCTTGTCGCGCACGTAATTCACCACGACGGCGACCGACATGCGCTTGAGGTTGCCCACCGGCTGCTTGATGTGGCTGATGGTGCGGTCGACTTCGTAGTTAGTGGTGGCGTCGCGGCGTTCGTTCAGGTTGCCCGTGGCGGCCTGGGTGCCGGTCTGCTGCTGTTGTTGCTGTTGCGCGTTGGCCGGCTGCTGCGGCTGGCCGGGGCGGGGCGGCTGTTGCTGCGGCGGATTGGCGATGGGCGCCTGCGCTTCGGCGGGCGCCTGGTTCGACAGCGCGCCGGGCACGCCCTGGGCGGGACCGACGCCGCGCTGCGTCGAATCGCTGGTCTGCTGGCTGCGCACGGCGGCCTGACCGGGTTCCTGGTTGGGACGGTAGACCTCGGACGTCTCTTCGCGGCGGGCGAAGTCGACGTCGGCGGTGGCCTGGGCGTGGACGTTGCCGGGGCCGACCAGGGGATTGAGGATGGTGAGGATGCGTTCGACGGTGCGCTGTTCGATTTCGCGCACGAAGCGGAGCTGGTCGGCGTCCATGCCGCGGCCTTCGCCCAGCGGGGCGGACAGCAGGCGGCCGTTCTGGTCGACGATGGACACGCTTTCGGCGGTCAGTTCGGGCACGCTGGAGGCGACCAGCCAGGAAATCGCGGAAACCTGCGCGTCGCTCAGGCTGCGGCCGGGATACAGGTTCAGCAGCACCGAGGCGGTGGGCGCCTGGCGCTCGCGCACGAACAGCGACTGGCGCGGCATGGCCAGGTGGACGCGCGCATGCTGCACCGTGTTCATCGCTTCGATCGACCGGGCCAGCTCACCCTCCAGACCGCGCTGGTAGTTGATCTGTTCAGCGAACTGGCTGGCGCCGAAGCGGGCGTTGTCCATCAGTTCGAAGCCGACGGAGCCGCCGCGCGGCAGGCCTTGCGAGGCGAGCTGCAACCGGGCGTCGTAGACGCGGTCGGCGGGCACGAGCAGCGCGGTGCCGGTTTCGTTGTAGCGGTAGGGCACGTTCATCGTGCCCAGGGCCGTCACGATGGCGCCGCCGTCGCGGTCGTCCAGGTTGGAGAACAGGACCTTGTACTGGGGTTCGCTGCTCCACATGGCCACGGCGACGATCACCGCGACCAGGGCGGCGGCGGCGCCGATCAGGATGGGCTTGGGAAGCGCGCGGACCCGTTCCAGCACGGGGAACTTGGCCAGAAGCGACGAGCTCAGGGTAGCCTGCTGATTCATTGACGGCTCCCGCTGGCTTCGCGGAGCAAGGAAAATGACTTCATGTCTGGGTAGGGCCGATTACACATGCAACGTGCTTCTGGTCTGGGGAGAGCGTGGATTATTGCCCCTGAGACAGCAATCCCAATCGATGAAAACAGCCGTTTTTTGGCGTTACTTAAGCCCTATGTCGATGACGGGACGCAAAGCGGGGCCACATCCGCGGGAAGGGATGCGGCCATTCATCGAAATGTCGGGTTTTTTGGCGGTTCTTGTCCGCTATGGACTGGCGCGGCAGGGGTTACGCTGCGAAGGCAATTTGGCGTAATCCCTCACCAGCAAGGAAAAGGTAATGGCTGTATCAGGCTTGTCCGGCATCGAAGGCATGCTCCAGCAGATGCGCTCGGTCGTGAGCAAGGCGGAAACCGGCAATCTGGCCGCGGGCGAAGCCGTGGCCCAGCCCGATGGGTTCGCCGCGGAACTGCAGCGCTCCATCCGCCGCGTGACGGCCGCGCAGAACGCCGCCAGCAATCAGGCCAAGGCCTTCGAGCTGGGCGCTCCCGATATTTCGTTGAATGACGTCATGATCGACATGCAGAAGGCCAGCATCGGCTTCCAGACCGCGGTCCAGGTGCGCAACAAGCTGGTTGCGGCCTACAAGGAAGTGTCCTCGATGGCCGTCTGAGGCCGCGAAGCGGTTCCTGGGACGTCCCGCGGGCAGGCGCAGCGCCTGCCCGGCAGTTCAATAGCGCCTCTTCGCAGGCGCTGTTTTCACTGGTGCCGCTGGTGGGTCTTGCTGGTTCGTCACGCTGGTCGGATCAGTTGCGCTGCGCGCTTTTTTCCAGGCGCCACACGACCTGCTGCAGCCAGTTTTCCTGGCGTGCATTCAGATTCATGAACAAGGCGCCCACATGGCTGACCGGCGGCTCGCCGGTGAGCGACACGTGCTTGGGCGCTTCGCCATCGACGCTTTCGGACGCGGCCATGGGCTGGCCGGACACCGGATAGACGTTGCGCACTTCCAGGTCGGCGCTGAGCTTGCCCAATTCGCCGAAGTCCAGTTCCACGTCTTCCATGATCGCGCCGCGCGCGGGCAGCTCGCCCACCGCCAGGCCCACGCGCAGCCCCACGCCATCCACGGAGATGTCGCGCACGGTGAATCCGACCGGCTTGTCCGCCGGCGCCGGCTGCCAGGTGGCCAGGCAGCGGTTGGCGCTTGAGATCATCGAGGCGCGGAACATCTTGCGCCGCTGGATGCGGGCAAGATGGTCGGGAAAGGGAGACATCAGGGCCGCGCTGCCGTCATCGAAGTGGATGATCTCGGGGCGCTGCACGCGAAAGCGGATCTGCACGCCGCCGTAGGCGGTGGCATTGAAATGGAAGGTCGTGCCGCTGAGCAGTCCCATGCTGTCGGACTGTTCGAAGTCGGCGCCATCATAGTCGCGCGGCCGCCAGAAGAACTGGCGCGTCTGCTTGTCGGCGCCCAGGATCAGCACGGCGATCTCGCGGTCGGCGGCGTCGCGGACCAGGATGTGGCTGTCGGGGTGCGTCAGCTCAAAGAGGGCTGAGCGCATGTCTTCCGGCCGGGTCAGCAGGAATTCCGGGTCGGCGGCATCCAACACGTTGTTAGTCCTTAGGGTGAGATTTCGGGCCGCGCGGCGTCGGGGATTTCGCGCGATTCCAGACGGTACAGCCACGCGAGCAATTCTGCCACCGCGACGTAGAGTTGGGGAGGAATATGCGCGTCCAGGTCCACCTGCATGAGCAGGCCCACCAGTTCGCGCGATTCGTGCACGTACAACCCGTTTTCCTCGGCCGCGCGCACGATCGTGTCCGCCAGTTGGCCGTACCCCTTGGCGACGACGCGCGGCGCGCCGTCGCTTTCGTCATAGGAGATGGCGACCGCCGCGTTGCGGTTGGCGTTGGGGCCGGCGTCCGCGGGGAGGGAGGGAGTGCTCATCAGAAATCGGTCGGAATGACGGGACGCGGTTCCACCACGCTCACGGTCAGATTGCTCAGGGTCAGGCCGGCGGCCAGGAGGCGCGAGCGTAGCATGTCCGAGGCGTCATTGATCTCGCCCGCGCTGTGCGGGGCGATCAGCTGCAGCACGATCTGGTCGCCCGCCAGGTTCAGCCGGGCGTCCACCAGCCCCAGGCGCGGCAGGTCCAGCTTCACGCGGGTCGCCCAGGTGGGGACGGCCGATTCGCGGTCGGCGCCGTAGGGATCGCGTTCCACTTCCCATTCCATCGGCGTGCCGGGCCAGGCTTCGCCCTGCCAGGCGAGGGTCTGGTTGGCCAGGACATCGAGCTGCTGACGGACTAGCACGGTGAGATCCTGGTGGATGCCGCTCACGGGCGCGCCGGGCGTGGACGATGTCGACGTGCCCACCGAGGCGGGCGCGTCGGCGCCCGCGCCGGACCGGCCGGCGCTCGCGGTGTCGCCGCGGCCGCGCGGCTGGGAACTGGCGTGCGCGGCGGATTCGCGCGTCAGCCGGGCCTGCGGCTCGTTCTGCAGCGAGGCGGGATTCTTGCGGCCAAAGACCATGTCGGTCAGGTGCGATTCGTAGAACAGGCCGCTGGTCTGGAGGGCGGTGCGCAAGGCCTGTCCCAGCGCCCGCGCGGACGGGCCGCCCGTGGCGAGCGAGGCGTGGGACGCGCCTTCGGGGCCTTTCGCCCCGCCCGCCTGCCCACCGGGGGGCGTGGCCGGCCGGGCCGTCGCGGCATCGGCGGCCGCGCCGGCGGCAGGCGCGGCGGCAGGCGTCGCCGCAGGCAGGGGCGCGGAAGCAGAAGGCGGGGCCGCCGGGGCAGGCGCGGGCTGGCCGGGTTGTCCGGGTTGTAGTCCGGGTTGTCCTGCCTGCGCGGGCTGGCCGGGCTGGGCAGGGGCCGGCTGGCCGTTACCGGCGCCGCCCGCCTGGCCGGGCGGCGTTCCGCCCTGCGCGTCGGCGCTCCAAAGCGGCGCGCGCCCTTGCACGGGCGGCGCGGCTTCGGGAAACTGGGCGAGCAGGGCCAGGATGGTGCGGGCGGTCGTGCCCAGTGTGGTCGGCGCCGAGGCGGTGGTGTCGCTGCTGGTGACCAGGCCGCGCGCGGCCAGGGCCAGCGCGGCGGCGGTTTTGGGGTCGACAACAGTATTCTGGCGGTCGCCTCGGGCGCCGCCAGTCTGTATGCCTTGCCGGGGGTCGCGGGCCGAGCCGTCCGAGGGCCCGGCTTTCTCCGGGCTGCCGGGCTGGCTGACCGCGTCGGGCCGCGCGCCCGATACCTGGTTGGCGCTCGCGGCGGACATCGTCGTGCCAAGCACGGCGTCCAGCCGCTGCACCAGGACGTTGCCAAGCGCGGCGGGGCCGATGCTCATTCTTCAGGAGCCTGGTTGCCGTAGGTGGACAGCAGCGTCTGCTGGCGCTTCATGCGTCCCAGCAGTTCGCCCAGCCGGGCCAGTTGCGGCAGCGCCAGGTCGCGCGTCATCGCGTCGTTTTCCAGGATGCGCACGAGCAGGTCGTACTTCATGCTGCGTCCGGCTTCGTCCAGCGGACTGGTCGACTCGGCATGGCGCAGGCGCTCGACCTGTTCGCAATACTGCTGACCGTGCATGAGCGCGGTGTCCCAGTCGCCGGCCTGGGCGGCGGTCAACATCTCGCCCGTGGAAATGGCGATGTCCTGATAGTGTTCCAGGATGGCGGAGTACTGGGTGAGGGACGTCATAGAAATCTCGGGCGTTCGATGGCTGTCTGAATTCGTTGTGGTGGCCATCAAAGCTGTGCGCCCGGGGCAGGCCGATCGATGGATGTCTGCCAGGCTTCGGCCAGGTCCGCCAGCAGGCGGTCGGCGATGTCGAGCTGCTCGACGTCCGCTTTCAGGTTAGCCATGAGCAGGGTGCGGACGATGTAATCGTAGAGCCGGCTCAGGTTGGCGGCGATGTCGCCGCCTGCTTCCATGTTCAGGCCCATCTTCAGGCCTTCGTCGACGATCTTGATCGCCTTGGTGATGGCCGTGCCGCGTTCGGCAACACGGCCTTCCTGCAGATGCAGCCGCGCCTGGCCGATTGCCGCGCGCGCACCCTGGTAGAGCAGGGTGATCAGCCTTTCCGGCGTGGCGCTCATCACTTGCGTTTCCAGGCCGATATCGGCGTAGGAGCGGACGGAGTATGAGCCTGTGGGGCGGCGCGCGGCGTACGTCATTTAATGCATCTTCTCGGTTATCAACTCGTCGACTTGTTCATCGCGGCGAACTGCTGGGTCAGGTAGCTTGCCGTGACCGACTGCTGCGAAACGAACTTGTCCAACTGGACGAACTGGGCGCGCATGAGCTCGAGCGAGGCTTCGCCGGCGGCCTTGGCGCGCGTGTACTGGGCCTTCACGTTCTCGATCGACTTGGCAAGGCCGTCGGTCTTGGTCTTGATCGAGCCGGTGTCGCTGAGGATGTCTTTGGTGGCCTTTTCGAAGTTGGCGGCCAGCCCGTTCTCGCCGGTCAGCAGGCGCGAGACGTCCGCACCGTTGGAGGCGAGCGCTTTGTCCAGCTTGGTCTGGTCCAGCGTCAACTGGCGCGTCTGCGGGTTCGTCGTGATGCCCAGGTCGGCCAGCGACCGCAGCGAGCCTTCACCCGACAGGACTTGCAGCGCGCTGGCCATCGAGGACTGGATGGCGCGCGTCGTGCCGTCGCCGGTCAGCGGCTGGTTGGTGGCGGCCGTGGCGTCGAAGGCGGTCAGGTTCTTGATCGTCGTCTGCAGCGTGTTGTAGGCGGTCACGAAGCTCTGGATGGCCTTGCTGGCCACCGAGGGATCGCTTTCCAGCTTCAGCGTGATCGGCTTGCCGGCTTCCGTCGTGGTCGACAGGTTCAGCGTGACGCCGTCGATGGCGGTCGAAATATTGTTGGAGCCGCTCTTGACCGTGATGCCGTTGATGTCGATCTCGGCGTCGACGGCGGCGGTGGCCGTCATCTTGGTGCTGGTGTCGCCCGCATCCGTGTTGTAGTTCAGGACGTCCTTCAGGGACTGGTCGCCCGTCACGGTGATGGACTTCACCGAGGCCTGCACGCCGGTGTCCTTGGCGCTCAGCATCAGGTAGCTCTTGCCGTCGCCGTCGGTGATGACGGTGGCGCGCACGCCCAGCGTGTCGTCGGCGTTGACCGCCTTGACGATGCCGTTCAGCGACGTGTCGTCCTTCAGGTCGACGGTTTTCTTGGTGCCATCGGCCAGTTCGATTTCAAACGAGCCGGTGGCGCCATTGGAGGCCTTGCGATCCGCCACGGCCCCCGATTGCAGGGTCTGGGAAGTGGCGACCGTCGTCACATTGATCGTGTACTGGCCGGCCACGGCGCCTTCGGCGGCCACGGTCGCGGTCAGGGCTTCACCGCCGGTCACGCTGCCTTTCACGGCGCCCAGCGTCTCGGCCTTGCCCAGCACGGCGGCGGCCTTCTGCACGGCTTCCACGGCGCTCTTCAGTTGGCCGTATGCCGTAACACGGGTTTCGTAGCTGGTCTGCCGTACGGTGTACAGCTCCAGCTTCTTTTCCTCGGCAGCTTCCAGCTTCGTGAGGATGTCCTCCAGGGGCAAGCCTGAAGTCGAACCGAGGTTAGTGATGGTGGCCATGTGAAATTCCTTCCTAGCGATGCAATTCTGACAAAAATGGGGTTCCGGCTATCGGCCGGGCAAAGGCATAAGGCGGGCCTAATTCGAGGCTTCTTTCAACGCCGGCCCGCCAGACATGGGGGCGAGCCGTGTTTCAGGTGCCGGATCATGCAGAGGTCTTAATGCCATTTCCCTGCATGTTCACGATCATTTTGGCGATTTTGAGCACCGCTTCGCTGGGGATGGTGCGAATGACGTCCCCGGACTCCGCGTCGATCACCGACACGACCACCTGATGCACATTGGGGTCGATTTCGAACTGAAGCTGCGTCGACCAGGCCTTCATCTGTTCGTTGATCTCGTCCAGCGCCTTGTCGAGCGGCAGCTTCTGCGCTTTCGACTGGTCCGACGTCGCGCTGTCGGAAGCGCCGCTATTGGTGCTGGCGGGGGCGGGGGTGGCGGTTGCTGCGGGGTCCGGCGTGGCGATCGCGGTCGAAACCGGTAACGACGCGAAGGCTGCGGGGGCTAACGGGGTTACGGCCATGATCACTCCAACGGCGGGGGCGTCTGGGAGGAACGCGCTGATTTCAGGAAATTCTCAGTTACCATAACGACACCCTCGCAGGGAACTTTAGCCCCGCGCAAACAGGTGGTTCACGTGCTAATGGTCTGGATCGGGCAATGAGTGTCAAGACGGCGTTGCGAGTTATCGAAATCATCGAAACCTACGCCCGCGAGAAACGCGCGCTGCCCCTGTCGGAACTGGCCCGCCTGCTGGACGTGCCCGTCTCCAGTTGCCTGGCGCTCATCCGCACGCTGACCGGCCTGGGCTATCTCTATGAGACGGGGCGGCGCCAGGGCTATTACCCCACCGGCCGCCTGCTCGCCATGGCCCAGCGCATCGCGCGGGCCGACCCGGTCCTGGACCGGGTCTATCCCAGCCTTACCGAATTAAGGGAAGCCACGCGCGAAACCATCGTGTTCGCCAAGCTGTCGCCGGACGGCCGCGTCGTGTACCTGGATGTGCTGGATTCGCCACATACGATCCGTTATGCCCCCGTTGCCGGCGAGTTCAAGGACGTACACGCCAATTCGCTGGGAAAGGCGCTACTTTCGCTGCTGGACCCGTCCGCGCGGGACGCCATGCTCGCGGCCTTGCCCATGACGCGCTACAACGAGCGCACGCTCGTCACGCGCGACGCGTTGCTGGCCGATATCGAGGCGTCGCGGCAGCGGGGCTGGTTCATGAACAGCGGCGAGTCGATCGCGGACGTGGGCGCGATCGCCTGGCCGGTCACGCTGTCGGGCGAGCACTACGCCATTTCGGTGGGCGGCCCCATCTACCGCATCGAGCCGGAGCAGGAGACCTATGCCCGCATCCTGCGGGCGGCCTGCACGGGGCTGGAACAGCAGGCCTGATCCGTCCCCGGGCGCGTCGGGTCCGCAGCCCCGCCGCCCGGTTCCGGTTTCTCAGGCAGTGCTTATATATGTACCGCTAGTAAGACTTGGGCAGGCCCAGCACCTTTTCCGCGATGAAGCACATGATGAGCTGCGGGCTCACCGGCGCGATGCGCGGGATGAAGCTCTCGCGCAGCAGCCGCTCCACGTGGTACTCCTTGGCGTACCCCATGCCGCCCAGCGTCATCACCGCCGTCTGGCAGGCGTTGTAGCCGGCCTCGGCCGCCAGGTACTTCGCGGCATTCGCGGCCGGGCCGCAGGGTTTGCCGGCGTCATACAGGCTGGCCGCCTTGAACACCATCAGGTCCGCGGCCTCCAACTGCATCCAGGCCTGGGCCAGGGGATGCTGGATGCCCTGGTTCTGCCCGATGGGGCGCCCGAAGACCGTCCGCTCGCCGGCGTACTTGACGGCCCGGTCCAGCGCCGCGCGGCCGATACCCACCGCCTCGGCCGCGATCAGGATGCGCTCGGGGTTCAGGCCGTGCAGGATGTATTCGAAACCGCGGCCTTCCTCGCCGATGCGGTCGGCCACCGGAATCCGCAGGCCGTCGATGAACAGCATGTTCGAGTCCACGGCCTTGCGGCCCATTTTCTCGATCTCGCGGACTTCGATCTTGTCGCGGTCCAGATCGGTATAGAACAGCGACAGGCCCTGCGTGGGCTTTTCCACGTCGGACAGCGGCGTGGTGCGGGCCAGCAGCAGCATCTTGCTGGCCACCTGCGCCGTGGAGATCCAGATCTTGCGGCCATGCACGATGTATTCGTCGCCCTGGCGCACGGCCCGGGTGCTCAGCTTGGTCGTGTCCAGCCCCGCGTCGGGCTCGGTGACCGCGAAGCAGGCCTTTTCGCGGCCGGCGATCAGCGGTTCCAGCCAGCGTCCGCGCTGTTCGTCGGTGCCGAACACCACCACCGGATTGAGCCCGAAGATGTTCATGTGGACGGCCGAGGCGCCGGCAAAGCCGGCTCCCGAGGCGGAGATGGTCTGCATCATCAGCGCGGCCTCGGTCATGCCCAGGCCGGCGCCGCCGTATTCCTGCGGCATCGCGATTCCCAGCCATCCGTCGCGCGCCAGGTCGGCGTGCAGGGCGTGCGGAAAGCCGCCGTCGCGATCGCGTTCCAGCCAGTATTCGTCGGGATAGCGCTCGCAGATGCGGGAGACGGCGTCGCGCAGCGCCAGTTGCTCGGAGGTGAACTCAAAATCCATCGGTGTTTCCGTCCTGGGTAATGCCACGCGCGAGCATGGCGTCGATCTGTTCCGGCCCAAAACCCGCCTCGGCCAGCACCTCGCGGCTGTGCTGACCCAGCCGCGGGGCGGGGCGGCGTATGGAGGTCGGTGTGCCCGCGTAGCGCCCGAGCGGGGCGGTGGTGCGGATGCGGCCTTCCGAGGGGTGGTCCATTTCGTGGATGAAGCCCGTGGCGGCCAGATGTTCGTCCTGCAGCAGGCCGTCGATGGTGTAGAGCTGCGAGGCGGGAATGTCCGCCCGGGCCAGGGCGTCCAGCCAGTCCTGGCTGGGCCGCGTGGCGATCACCTCGGCCACGAAGGCGTAGACCTCGCTGATGTGCGCGGCGCGCGCGCCATGGGTGCAGAAGCGCGGATCCCGCGACAGTTCGGGCCGGCCGATCAGGTCGAAGAAATTGCGCCAGTGCTTGTCGTTGTAGATCAGCAGGCAGATGTAGCCGTCGGCGGTGGCGTACGGCCGGCGGTGCGGCGCCAGCAGGCGCGCGTAGCCGGTGGGCCCCATCGGCGGCTCGAAGGTCGCGCCGCCCAGGTGATCGCCCAGGACCAGGTGCGCCATGCCCTCGAACATGGGAATCTCCACCTGCTGTCCTCGTCCCAGCGTCCGCGCGCTCAGCACGGCGGACACCAGCGCGATGCCCACGTGCAGCCCGACGGCCCGGTCGGCCAGGGTCAGGGGGGCATAGCGCGGCACGTCGCCGCTCTGCTGTGCCGACAGGGCGGCGATGCCGGTCTGGCCCTGGATCAGGTCGTCGTAGGCGGGGCGGCCGGCGTAGGGGCCGGCTTCGCCAAAGCCGTAGGCGCCCACGTAGACAATGCGCGGATTGCGCGCCGCCACCGCCTCGTACGACAGCCCCAGCCGCGCCATGGCCTGGGGACGGATGTTGTAGAGCACGGCGTCGCAGCGTTCGGCCAGTTTCAGGCAGGCCTCCAGCCCCTCGGGCGTCTTCAGGTCCAGGACGATGGAGCGCTTGTTGCGGTTCAGGTGCAGGTAGAGGTGCCCCATGCCGGGGTTGCGCATGGGGCCGACGGCCCGCATGTTGTCCCCGGCCGGCGACTCCACCTTGATCACGTCCGCGCCCAGGTCCGCCAGGACCTGGGTGGCGTACGGCCCCATCACCACCGAACTCAGGTCCAGGATGCGCACGCCGGCAAGCGGCCCGGCGATGGGCGTGTCGGGCAGGGGCTGGTCGATCATTGCTGCTCGATCCCCGCGTCGCGAATCAGCTTGCCCCAGAGGTCGCGCTGTTCGCCCACGAACTGCCCAAAGGCCTCGGGCGTGCTGGAAAAGGCGTCGAAACCCAGCCCGGCCAGGCGCTTTTTCACGTCGGGATTGGCGACGATCTGGTTGATGGCCGCGTTCAGTTTGGCGACGATCTCCGGCGGCATGCCGGCCGGACCGAAGTAGCCGTTCCAGGAGTTCAGGTCGAAATCCGGCACGCCCGCTTCGGCCATCGACGGCAGGTCGGGAACGATGGTGCTGCGCTCGGCGGTGGACACGGCCAGTGCGCGTAACTGGCCCGATTGCACGAAGGGCAGGCCCGAGGCCAGGTCGGTGAACATGAAGTCCACCTGGCCGCCCACCACGTCCGTCAGGCTCTGCGGCGTGCCCTTGTACGGCACGTGCAGGATGTCGATCTTGGCGCGGTTGGCCAGCGTGGCGCCGGCGACGATGCCGGTGCTGTTGCCGCTGGCGTAGGTGATGCGGCCCGGATTCTTCTTGGCGTCGGCCACCAGGTCGGCCACGGTTTTCCAGGGACGCTTCGGGTTCACCACCAGGATGAAGGGCAGGTTGCCGCCGCGCGCGATCGGGGTGAAATCCTTGACCGGGTCGTAAGGCACGTTCTTCATCAGCCACGGGGCGGCCGAATGCGAGGTGTTCGTCGTGACGAACAGCGTGTAGCCGTCCGGCTTGGCCCGCGCCACGTAGTTGGCCGCGATGGTCGCGTTGGCGCCCGGCTTGTTCTCCACCACCACCTGCTGGCCCAGGATGGTCGAAAGCTCGGAGCCGAAGATCCGCCCCACGGCGTCCGTTCCCGATCCGGCGGGGAAGGGCACGACCAGCGTGATGGGCTTGGTGGGGTAATCGGCGGCGTGGGCGGGGCCAGCGGCCATCAAGGCCGCGCCCGTGACGAGCGCGGCGCCTAGCAGGCGTAGGGATTGCATGGGTGTGTCTCCTGGTTCTATGAAATGCGGCGCGGCTCTGCGGCCGCTGCCGGTAAAGCGCCGCGTCAGGCGGCGGAGGGGGGCGCCGGAAAGTCCCGGATCACGCGATCGGGGGATTCTTCGTACGGCGGCGTGTAGATCACCAGCAGCCGGGCCGGTTCATCGCTCGTCACCGTGAAAACATGGGGAATGTCGGGAGGGAAATAGCAGCAGTCGCCGGGGCCCATGTCGGCCCATTCGTCCTGCACCTGCGCGCGGGCGGTGCCCGAGATCAGGTAGCAGACCTGTTCGATGCCCGGGTGCGCGTGCGGCAGCGCGCCCTTGCCCTTGTCGATCACGCCCAGCAGCACCTCCACGCCGCGCGCGCCGACGGTGTCCGGCCCGATCAGCCGGCGGTTCAGGGTGCCGGTATGGTTGGCCGGGTGGTAGCCGGGCACGTCGGCTTCACGCACCAGCCAGCGGGGGGTATGTTGCTGCGTCATGTCTCTTCCTATTGTTTTTCATACATGAATTTATTTTCACGTATGAAAAAAACATGGGCAAGCCTTTTTTGGTCTGCGATAACGTGGCGCGCCCTAGGGGATTAGGGAAAACACCGGGCGCGGACTGCTAAAATCGCCGGCTGATTGTCTATCTGTCTATCGCGAATCCGCCCCATGTCTTCTGTCCGTACGCCTGACGCCGCCGCCTCCCTGTCCGACTGGCTGCAGTACCTGGAGTCCATCCACGCCACCGCGATCGACATGGGGCTGGACCGGGTGCGCGCGGTGGCGCAGCGCATGGAGCTGGCGCTGCCGGGCGTGAAATTCGTGGTTGGCGGCACCAACGGCAAGGGTTCCACCTGTGCCATGCTGGAGGCCATCCTCCTGGCCGCCGGCTATAAGGTCGGGCTGTACACCTCGCCCCATCTCATCGATTTCAACGAGCGCGCCCGCGTCAATGGCCAGATCGCCTCGGACGCAGACCTGATCGCCCAGTTCCAGGCGGTCGAGGCGGCGCGCGGCGACGTGTCGCTGACTTACTTTGAATTCACCACCCTGGCCATTCTGCGCCTCTTCTCGCAGTCGCGGCTCGATGCCGTGGTTCTGGAAGTCGGGCTGGGCGGCCGCCTGGACGCGGTCAATATCGTGGACGCGGACTGCGCCATCGTCACCAGCGTCGACCTCGATCACACCGACTGGCTGGGCGACACGCGCGAAAAGATCGGCTTCGAAAAAGCCCATATCTACCGCAGCGGCCGTCCCGCCATCTGCAGCGACCCCGTGCCCCCGCAATCGCTGCTCGACCACGTCGAGGCCATCGGCGCGGACCTGTGGCTCTTCGGCCGCGACTACAACTATTCGGGCGACCGCCAGCAGTGGGCGTACGGCGGGCGCGAGCAGCGCCGCAGTGCGATGGCCTATCCGGCCCTGCGCGGCGCCAACCAGCTCCTGAACGCCTCGGCCGCGCTGGCCGCGCTGGAATCCGTGCGCGACCGCCTCCCCGTGCAGCAACAGGCCGTGCGCCTGGGGCTGCTGCAGGCCTCGCTGCCTGGCCGCTTCCAGATCCTGCCGGGTCAGCCCACCGTGATCCTCGACGTGGCGCACAACCCGCACGCCGCGGCGGTGCTGGCCCAGAACCTGGACAACATGGGCTTTCATCCGTACACGCATGCAGTGTTCGGCATGCTGAACGACAAGGATCTCGCCGGCGTGGTCGCCAAGCTGGGTTCCCGCGTCGACTATTGGTATTGCGCGGGCCTGCCCGGACCGCGCGGCACCTCCGGCCAGGCGCTCGCGGACCAGGTGGCCGCGGCGCTTCCCGCGCTTCCCGCCGGCAGCGAAAGTCCTGGCATCCAGGCCTACGCCGATCCCGCCCAGGCCTTCGCCGCGGCGCGCGAACGGGCAGGGGAGAATGATAGAATCGCGGTGTTCGGATCGTTTCTCACCGTAGCCTCCGTTTTGCAGGCTCTGGGTCGCAAGGCATAGGCAAATCGGGCCATAGGCATCAGGGCGGCCCGCCGCCGCAATGCCGCAAGGCGCCGCAAGGATTCTCTTCCATGGGCTTTTTCAAACGCAAAGATCCTGCCGACCAGGCGCAGGCCTCCAAACGGGCTGCCGTGCCCAGCGAGGTCCAGGCCGCCGAGTTGCGCGGTCGTGCGCGGCGCAGGCTTGCGGGCGCTGTGGCGCTGGTGCTGGCCGCGGTCATCATCCTGCCCATGGTGCTCGATTCGCAGCCCGCGCCGGTGGATGACAACATTCCCATCAAGGTGCCGGATCGCAACACGCCGTTCCAGCCCCAGGTTTCCGAACCGCAGGCGGCAGCGCCCGCGGAGTCGCCCGCCGCTGCGCCCACCGAACCCGCAGCCGTTCCCACGCCGCCTCCCGTGACATCCGTGCCCCCGGCCGTGGCCGCCGCGCCCGCCGCGCCGCAGGCCAGCCCGCCCGCGACGCCGCCGGCCACGCCAGCCAAGCCCGACGCCAAACCCAAGCCCGAACAGCCCAAACCGGCCACGCCGGCCAAGCCCGAGGTCCGTTCGGACGATGGCGCCCGCGCGCTGGCGCTGCTCGAAGGCCGCAACGCGCCGGCCTCCGCGCCCAAGCCGGCCGCGCCCAAGCCGGCCGCCGCCAAAGGCAATTTCGTGCTGCAGATCGCCGCCTACACCACCTCCGAAGACGCCCAGTCGCGCCGGGGCAAGCTGCACCAGGCCGGCGTCACGAACGCATTCGTCGAGCAGGCCACGATCAACGGCAAGCAGCAGTTCCGTCTGCGGGTGGGGCCATTCCCCTCGCGCGAGGCGGCCCAGGCGGCCCAGGCGCGGTTGCGCACGCTGGGCTATGACAATGGTTTCATCGCCGCCCAATAGTGACCGGCTTCGACTTCGTCGTGCTGGCCATCCTGGCGGTATCGGGTGTGCTGGGCCTGGTGCGCGGCCTGCTCAAAGAGGTGCTGTCGCTGGTCGCCTATCTGCTGGCCTTCGTGGCCGCGATCTGGTGGGGCCCCACGGTCTATACCTGGCTGGAGCCCTATATCGAAACGACGGTGCTGCGCATGGGAGTCTCGTACGCAGCAGTGTTCATCATCGTGTTGCTCGGCGTGGGGTTGGTCAATATGACGCTTGCCGCCCTGATCCGCAGCACCGGACTGAGCCCGGCCGACCACGGCCTCGGGGGAATGTTCGGGCTGGCCCGTGGTCTGTTGATCGTGCTGGCGCTGGTCGCCGCCGCAGGCTATACGCCGCTGCCTCAAGAACCGTGGTGGCAGGACGCCATGTTTTCGCATTCGGCCATCGAGGCCATCAAACATATCAAGACGTGGCTGCCGCCATCCCTGGCGACGTGGCTGCCGTATTGATTAGCTTCAAATCAACCAGGAAATCTCACCATGTGTGGAATCGTAGGGGTCATCGGGCGCGGGCCGGTCAACCAGCTGCTCTATGACAGCTTGCTGCTGTTGCAGCATCGCGGGCAGGACGCCGCGGGCATTGCGACGTCGCAAGGCAACCAGTTCAATATGTACAAGGCCCACGGCCTGGTGCGCGACGTCTTCCGCACGCGCAACATGCGGGCGCTGCCCGGCACGTCGGGCGTCGGCCAGGTCCGCTATCCGACCGCCGGCTCCAGCGCCAGCGAAGAAGAAGCCCAGCCCTTCTACGTCAACGCCCCGTTCGGCATCATGTTGTCCCACAACGGCAACCTGACCAACTGGCGTGAATTGCGCGAATCGCTTTATCGCGTCGACCGCCGCCACATCAACACGAACTCCGATTCCGAAGTCCTGCTCAATGTGCTGGCGCACGAGCTGCAATCGGCCGCCAACGGCGTGTCGCTCGACGAAGAATCCATGTTCCGCGCGGTCGCCGCCCTGCACAAGCGCGTGCGCGGCGCCTATGCCGTCGTGGCCCAGATTTCCGGCTACGGCCTGCTCGCTTTCCGCGATCCCAACGGCATCCGTCCGCTGTGCATCGGCCGCCAGGAAACCGAAGAGGGCGTGGAGTGGATGGTTGCCTCGGAATCCGTGGCGCTTGAAGGCAGCGGCTTCACCTTCGTGCGCGACGTCGATCCGGGCGAAGCGGTGTTCATCGACCTGGACGGCCGCCTGGTCGCCCGCCAGTGCGCCGACAACCCGCAGCTCGTGCCGTGCATCTTCGAATACGTCTACTTCGCCCGTCCCGATTCCATGATCGACGGCGTGTCGGTGTACGACGCCCGCCTGCGCATGGGTGAATACCTGGCCGACAAGGTCGCGCGCAACATGCGGCTGGGCGACATCGACGTCGTCATGCCGATTCCCGATTCCTCGCGTCCCGCCGCGATGCAGCTTGCCGCGCGCCTGAACCTGGATTATCGCGAAGGGCTCATCAAGAACCGCTACGTGGGCCGCACGTTCATCATGCCGGGCCAGGCCGTGCGCCGCAAATCGGTGCGCCAGAAGCTCAATGCCATCGGCATGGAGTTCAAGGGCAAGAATGTGCTGCTGGTCGATGACTCCATCGTGCGCGGCACGACCAGCCGCGAGATCGTCGACATGGCGCGCGCCGCTGGCGCCAACAAGGTGTACTTTGCCTCGGCCGCGCCTCCGGTGCGCTTCCCCAACGTGTACGGCATCGACATGCCCACGCAGAGCGAACTGATCGCCACCGGCCGCACGGACGAGGAAATCGCCCGCGCCATCGGCGCCGACAGCCTGGTCTACCAGGACCTGCACGACATGCAGCAGGCGGTCCGCGACATCAACCCCAAGCTGACGCGCTTCGAGGCTTCCTGCTTCGACGGCCAGTACATCACGGGCGACATCACGCCCGATTACCTGGCCCGCCTGGGCCAGTCGCGCTCCGAGCCCGGCAAGGACGAAGACGCGGGCGGTCTGCGCTTCAACATGGGCTACACCTCCGACGACGCCTGATCCCCGCCGGCGTCCCGCCCAGACAAGAATGCCGTCCCTCGTGGACGGCATTCTTTTTGCAACCGGGGCCGCAAGCGCCTAGCCCGGCGCTTCCCACAGCGGCGTGCGCGTGGCCTCCAGGTGCGTCAGGTACAGGCGCAGGTCGAACTCGTACTGGTGGTAGTGCGGCTCCATGCGCAGGCACATGTTGTAGAAGGCCTTGTTGTGGTCTTTTTCCTTCAGGTGCGCCAGCTCATGCACCGTGATCATCTTCAGGAATTCCGCGGGCACGTGCTTGAACAGCGTCGCCACCCGGATCTCATGCTTGGCCTTCAGCTTGCCGCCCTGCACGCGGGAAATATAGGTGTGCTGGCCCAGCGCGTGCTGGATCACGTGAATCTTGCTGTCGAAGGCCACCTTGTTGATCTGGTCGCCATTGCGCATGTGCGCGTTCTTCAGTTCCGTCACATACTGGTAGAGCGCCTTGTCGGTGCGCACGCCGTGCGCGCCGCCCGGGTACCGGGCCAGCAGGGCGGCGCCCAGCTTGTCCTGGTCGAGCAGCTTGCGCGCCTGCGCCAGTAGGGCTTCGGGATAGCCGGACAGGAATTTCAGGGTTTGCACGATATGGGCCGGGCGGGCGAAACCGCGCTCAGGCGCGGCCGCGCCGGAACACGACGGGCAAGGCCATGAAGAACAGGATCACGAAGAGCGCCAGGCTCCACAAGGCATATTCGATGCCCAGCACAGGCACCTTGGCGTCCATGCAGGTGGCGTAGATGCCGAAGAGCGGCGGGATGGCGCTTTCCAGGCCGATGCCGGTCATGAAGCGGTCGGCAAAGGTCTGGTCGCAGGACAGCATGTTCGCGGCGACGCTGTACTGGTACCAGGCGGCCACGATGCCGGACAGCGACAGCGCCGCGGTCAGGACGCCGCAGACGCGCGTCAGCGCGCGCCCGCCGCCAAAGCCGCCGACCAGGGCGATGACGCCGATCACCAGGTAGATCAGGCGCTGCATCACGCACCAGGCGCAGGGCGGCATGTCAAAGACGTGCTGGGAGACGAGGGCGATGCCGACGGCGCCGAAGCAGAAGAGGGCGACGAGACGAAGCAGGCGTTCGGAACGAGAGGTCATTGTTGCGTTGGTAAGGGTTGGACGGGGCCGGCGCGGCGGCCAGCCATGCTTAGGCCTTCGGGACCGGAATAGGTTGCATCACCTGGGTCAGGACGCCCAGCAGGAGGTCCCGCGCGCCTTCCCAGAAAATCTGCACCCCCAGGCACAGCATGATGAAGGCCGACAGCCGCATGAAGACCGCCGTGCCATTGTCGCCCAGGCGATGCAGCATCTGGGCCGCAAAGCGCAGGCAGATGTAGAGCGTCAGCGAGACGACGACGATGCCCGGAATGGAGCCTCCCAGCCGTACCAGGCTCAGCGCGTGGTTCTGGTCGCGCAGCGAGACGCCCACCGTGATGGCCGCCGCGATGGAGCCGGGGCCGCAGCTGATCGGAAAGGTCAGGGGATAGAAGGCGCGGGCCTTGGCCATCTCGGGGGTGAACGACTCGGCCATGCGGGCCACGCGTTCCGTGTCGGCGTCCGGCGAATTCACCAGGCGCCACGCGCTGGCAATCACCAGCATGCCGCCGCCCACCCGCACGATCGACAGCGAGATGCCGAAGAAGCTCAGCAGCACGTTGCCGGCCACCATGGCCACGATCAGCATCAGGCACACATTGATGGCGACCCGCTTGGCCAGCACGACGCGCGTGGCGGACGAGGCGCCTTCGGTGAGCGACAGGAAGATGGGGGCGATCGCCGGCGGATTCAGGAACGGCAGCAGCGTGGCCAACGCGAAGAAAAAGCTGCCACCGAAAACGCGCAGATAGTCATTGAGCTGCATGGGAGCAAGCATCGCCTGGCCGAAAACCCGGATTGTATGCGTTCCGGGCCGGGTCTGGCGATGCCGGCTCAGGCGGCGCGCTGCTGGGCGTCGTCGCCCGACAGCGCGTCCAGGATGTCGCGTTCGAACTGCATCTGGCTGCGGGGGCGCGCCAGCGCCGAGCCGTCCACGATGAACACGTCCTCCACCCGGTCGCCCAGCGTCATGATCTTGGCCATGAGCAGGTTGACCGCGTGGCGGGCGAAGACGCGCGCCAGGGCGTGCAGCAGTCCCGGCCGGTCGGTCGCCGTGACGGACAGGCGCCACGAGGTGCTGCGTTCGTCGGGCTGCAGCTCGGCCTGCGGCATGACCGGAAACACGCGCGAGACACGCGACTGGCGGCCGCGCCCATACCAGCCGCCGCGGGCCGGCTGCGCCTGGGCGGCGGCCTGCGGGTCCTTCAGGCGTTCAGCCAGCTCGTGTTCGACCAGCGTGGCCTGCGCCCGCAGGTCGCTCGCCCCTTCCGGCAGCAGGACGATGAAGCTGTCCAGCGCCCAGCCATGGCGGGTCGTGTGGATGCGCGCGTCCTGGATGGACAGCGACTTGGCGTCGAAATAGCCGCAGATCGCGACGAAGAGGTCCGGCGCGTCGCGGGTATAGACCATGATCTGCAGCCCTTCGCCCTGTTCGGTGGGCCGGGCCTTGACGACAGCCCGCGCGGGCGCGACCTGGTGGTACAGGTGGCGCGTGTGCCAGGCGATGTCGGAGGCGTCGTGGCGCAGGAAATACGCCACGTCGAGCTGGTTCCAGAAGGCTTCGCGCGCGTCGTCGCGCAGGCCCGCCAGCCGCGTCAGCCGCGCCGCTTCTTCCTTACGTTCGGCCAGGACCGTGTGGGCGTCGGCGTGGGCGCCGCCCAGCGCCGCCAGCGTCAGCTTGTACAGGTCTTCCAGCAGCTTGCCCTTCCAGGCGTTCCAGACCTTGGGGCTGGTGCCACGGATGTCGGCGACCGTCAGCAGATACAGGGCAGTGAGATGGCGCTCGTCCTTGACGGTGGCGGCAAACTCCTTGATCACCTCGGGATCGGACAGGTCGCGCTTCTGCGCCACCGCCGACATCAACAGGTGCTGGCGCACCAGGAATTCCACCAACTTGGCGTCTTCCGGGTCCATGCCGTGGTCCTGCGCGAACTTGCGCACGTCGCGCGCGCCCAGTTCGGAATGGTCGCCGCCGCGGCCCTTGGCGATGTCGTGGAACAGCGCCGCCACGTACAGCAGCCAGTGCCGGTCCAGGCCCGCGATGAGCTGGCTGGCGAGGGGATATTCCTGCGCGTGCTCGGGCATGGTGAAGCGCCGCAAATTGCGCACGACCGCCAGCGTGTGCTGGTCCACCGTATAGGCGTGGAAGAGGTCGTGCTGCATCTGGCCCACGATGCGGCGGAACACCGGCAGGTAGCGCGGCAGGATGTTCAGCATGGTCATGCGCCGCAGTTCGTGCACGATGCCGCGCGGCTGCTGCAGGATCTGCAGGAACAGCTTGCGGTTTACCGGATTGCGGCGAAACTGCGCGTCGATACGGTGGCGCGAATGCCAGATGGCGCGCAGCGTGCGGGCCGACATGCCGGTCAGCTCGGGGTGTTGCTGCATCACCAGGAAGGCGCGCAGCAGCAGCGTGGGATTGCGTTCGAAGCCGTCGTCGCGAATGATGTCCAGGCGGTCCCGCAGGTTGCGGAAATCGTCGTCGATGTCGCGCGCGTCGCTGTCGGGGCGCGGAAACAGCCGCTCCTCGATGTTCTGCACCAGGATGCCGTTCAGCTGGGTCACGAGCCGCGCCGCCCAGTAGTAGCGCTGCATCAGCAATTCGCTGCCGCGCCGCGTGGCGGTCGCATGGATGCCATAGACTTCGGCCAGCGCGGGCTGCAGGTCGAACAGCACGCGGTCCTCGCGCCGGTTCGACAGCAGGTGCAGCTCGATGCGCAGGCGCTTGAAGGCCTGCTCGGCCTTGCGCAGGTCGCGCGCCTCGGACGAGGTCAACAGGCCCGCCTGCGCCACCGACCGCCAGTTGTTCCCGAAACCCGCCGCCCGCGCCATCCACAGGATGACCTGCAGGTCGCGCAGCCCGCCCGGCGATTCCTTGCAATTGGGCTCCAGCGCGTAGGGCGTGTCGTGGTAGCGACCGTGGCGCTGCTGCATTTCGACGCGCTTGGCCAGAAAGAAGGCCTGGGGGTCCAGCCGCGACTTCGTCGCGGCATCGAACTTGCGCATCAGCACCCGGCTGCCGGCCAGCCAGCGCGATTCCAGCAGCGCGGTTTCCACCGTGATGTCGGCATCGGCCTCGCGCTCGCAGTCCTCGATGGTGCGCACGCTGTGGCCGGGTTCCAGCCCCAGGTCCCACAGCGAAGCCACCAACTGCTCGATCGCGGTTTCGTCCTCGGCCGTGGGCGCGTGGGGCAGCAGGATGAGCAGATCGACGTCGGAATGGGGGTAGAGCTCGCCGCGGCCGTAGCCGCCGACGGCCGCCAGCGTGGCGCCAATCGGCAGCGGATAGTGTTTGACCAGGTCGCGCAGGGCGGCGTCGACGATCCGCCGCAGCTCGGTCAGCAGGATGTCCGGTCGTTCATGGTCCCGGAATTGCGCAACCGCGGCCCGCCGGGATTCCTGAATGCGTTCGCGCAGCTTGGTGAGGATTTCGGCGGTCATGGCTGGCAGCGGCGCTTCAGACGGCGGGAATGACGATGGGTTCGGTGATGAATGCCGGCGGTTGGGGCATGCCGGGCGACAGGGTCAGGACTTCGTAACCGGTTTCGGTCACGCAGACGGCGTGCTCCCACTGGGCGGACAGGCTGTGGTCGCGGGTGACGACGGTCCAGCCGTCGGCCAGTTGGCGGATCTCGCGGCGGCCGGCGTTGATCATGGGTTCGATGGTGAACAGCATGCCCGTTACCAGCGGCACGCCCGTGCCGGGCTTGCCATAATGCAGGACCTGCGGGTCTTCGTGGAAACGCTGGCCGATGCCGTGGCCGCAGAATTCGCGCACCACCGAAAAGCCGTTGGCCTCGGCGTGCTTCTGGATGGCATTGCCGATGTCGCCCAGGGTGGCGCCGTTTTTGACCTGCTGGATGCCTTTCCACATGCACTCGAACGTGATGTCGGAGAGGCGCCGGGACAGGATGGATTGTTCGCCCACCGCGTACATCCGGCTGGTGTCGCCAAACCAGCCATCCTTGATGATGGTGACGTCGATGTTCAATGAGTCCCCGTTTTTCAGCACCTTGTCGCCCGGGATGCCGTGGCAGACCTGATGGTTCACCGAGGTGCAGATGGCGCCGGGAAAGGGCGGATAGCCGGGCGGCGCGTAGCCGACCGTGGCGGACTTCACCTTCAGCTCGTCCGTCAGGTACTCGAGGCAGAGCCGGTCCAGTTCTCCGGTGGTGACGCCCGGCTTGACGTGCGGGGTGATGAAATCGAGAACTTTGGCGGCGTCCTGGCAGGCGGCGCGCATTTTGGCCAGGTCGGCCGGATTGGTGATTGTGCCCATGGAAAGCTTGCGATCTGTCGCTTGAATGTCAGCTTGAAAGAATAGTAGAATTATAGGCTTCCCTAAAAATTTGGGGAGCAATCGGGTTACCGGCAAGAGCAACAGAGCGGAATTTGGCGCTACGCCTCACGGCAAAGCGGCCAAACGATGCGCTGGTGTAAAGCCAAACCCGGCGGGTGCAGGCCTTTGGGTCCAAAGCCACCCGGCAGGAGTCCTGGTTTTGCGCGGTTCTTACTTGAGATCGGCGGCAAGCCCTGAAGTTTCACCGCAAGCGAAGGTTGTGGAGCGAGTTCGGGCAGGTCGTGGGGTCCAGGGCAGGGCGCGCATCATGCGGAATCCGGCTGGATGCGCTGGGGACGCGGATGTCGATGCCGGCTGGGCACGGCGTTCTTGCAAGCCCGGAAGTGTTTTCGAGCGGCGATGCAGGTTCGGTATGGGCGCTGGATTAAGTTCTTGGAATCCATCCTGAAAGGGAAATTCCTGAAGAACTGCCACAGCGGCCTGATGCGCGGGCTGGCCTAGCGGCCATGCAAGCGAAGAGCTGGATTTCGCCGCCAACAAAACAATTCCGGGTGCGCCTCGAAGAAACTTCCAGGAAATTCCTGGAGTGTCGGGCAGGCGCGATGCAAGTGTCTTGTGGGTGGCGGCCGTCTGGGTTTATCGCGGCAGCGTAGTAGTTAGCAGGCGCAGCAGGTCCAAGGCGAGCCGTTCCAGGCAGTACGCCTGGAGCGTCGTAGTTATTGCGGCAGTGATCGGCCGGCCCGGTTAAAATCTTTTCATCCCGCATTGGCGGGAAATCGCGCGCAACACCACCCAGGGTGTCAGCAAGATGCTGATGCAGGTGCGGCGCAAGAAACCAACCCTTGGAGAATTACATGTCTTTGATGCGCGAAATGCTGGAAGCGGGTGTCCACTTTGGTCACCAGACCCGTTACTGGAACCCCAAGATGGCTCAGTACATCTTCGGTCACCGCAACAAGATTCACATCATCAACCTGGAAAAGACGGTTGATAAGTACCAGGAAGCCACCAAGTTCGTGAAGCAGCTGGCTGCTCGCGGTGGCAACATCCTGTTCGTTGGCACCAAGCGCGCCGCTCGCGAGCTGGTCGCTTCCGAAGCCGCCCGTTGTGGCATGCCCTACGTCGACGCCCGCTGGCTCGGCGGCATGCTCACCAACTTCAAGACGGTCAAGACCTCGGTCAAGCGCCTGAAGGACATGGAAGCCGTTGTCGCCGAAGGCGGCGCCGAGCGCATGATCAAGAAGGAAGGCCTGCTGTTCCAACGCGAACTGGACAAGCTGAACAAGTCGATCGGCGGCATCAAGGACATGAACGGCCTGCCCGATGCCATGTTCGTGATCGACGTCGGCTACCACAAGATCGCCATCGCCGAAGCCAAGACCCTGGGCATTCCCGTGGTCGCCGTGGTTGACACCAACCACTCGCCCGAAGGCATCGACTACGTCATCCCCGGCAACGACGACTCGGCCAAGGCCATCGCGCTGTACGCCAAGGGCATCGCCGACGCCGTCCTGGAAGGTCGCGAGCAAAACCTGAACGGTCTGGTCGAAGAACTGGGCGAAGGTCAGGAAGAGTTCGTCGAAGTGCAAGACAACCAGGCCTAAGCCTGTTGTCATGTCCGGCGGGTAAGGTCTGGAAGCGGCGCCGAAACGGACCGCTTCCGCCCTCGCCGGCGCTGCGAAGCTGGGCTCCCATCTTCCAGGCCCGCCTAGCGCGGGCGTCCCATCGAATCAAATCACAGCCCCGGCCCGCCGGGGCGTGTCTTAGCAAAATTTGGAGCAAACATGGCTGAAATTACCGCTGCCCTGGTCAAGGAACTGCGCGAAAAGACTGACGCGCCCATGATGGAATGCAAGAAGGCCCTGACGGAAGCCGAAGGCGACCTGGCCCGCGCTGAAGAAATCCTGCGCGTCAAGCTGGGCAACAAGGCCAGCAAGGCCGCCGCCCGCGTCACCGCCGAAGGCCTGATCGGTCTGTTCATCTCCGCCGACGCCAAGAAGGGCGCCGTCATCGAAATCAACTGCGAAACCGACTTCGTCGCCAAGAACGACGACTTCGTCGGCTTCGTGAACAAGCTGGCCGAACTGGTCGCCACGCAGAATCCGGCCGACGTGGCCGCGCTGTCCGCGCTGCCGTACGGTGAAGGCACCGTCGAAACGACCCGCACCGCCCTGATCGGCAAGATTGGCGAAAACATCTCGATCCGCCGCTTCGAGCGCATCGAGACCGCCAACTCGCTGGCCAGCTACGTGCACGGTGGCAAGATCGGCGTGCTGGTGGAATACACCGGCGCCGAAGAAGTGGGCAAGGACCTGGCCATGCACATCGCCGCCACCAAGCCCAAGGCCCTGAACGCCGATGGCGTGAACCCGGCCGACATCGCCGCCGAGCGCTCGGTTGCCGAGCAAAAGGCTGCCGAATCCGGCAAGCCGGCCGACATCGTCGCCAAGATGGTCGAAGGTTCGGTGGTCAAGTTCCTGAAGGAAGTGACGCTGCTGTCGCAGCCCTTCGTCAAGAGCGACAAGCACACGGTCGAACAGCACCTTAAGGAAAAGGGCGCCTCGATCAGCAAGTTCGTGCTGTTCGTCGTCGGCGAAGGTATCGAGAAGAAGACCAGCGACTTTGCCGCTGAGGTTGCCGCTGCCGCCGCCGGCGCCGCCTGACCTCTAGGTAGTGCTTAAAGGCCGGCGCTAGATTAAATTCTAGTCCGGCCTTTTCGCCGCATGGACCCCCCGAGGGCGTATGCCTGGGGGGCAGCCGGCCCGCCTGGCGGGTGCGGCGCTGGGGGCAACCCCATTCTTGACTTACACTTTCGTCGGATTGTTCTTCGGGATATCACCTATGAGCAGCAGGGCATACAAACGGGTTCTTCTCAAACTTTCCGGCGAGGCGCTGATGGGCGAAGATGCATTCGGCATCAATCGCTCCACCATCGTCCGTATGACCGATGAGATCGCCGAGGTCGCCGCCGCGGGCGTCGAACTGGCCATCGTCATCGGCGGAGGCAACATCTTCCGTGGCGTCGCCCCGGGTGCGCAGGGCATGGACCGCGCGACCGCCGACTACATGGGCATGATGGCCACCATCATGAACGCGCTTGCGCTGCAGGACGCGCTCAAGCACAAGGGTATCGACACCCGGGTACAATCCGCGCTGAACATCGATCAGGTCGTCGAGCCCTACATCCGGCCGAAGGCGCTGCGTTACCTCGAAGAAGGCAAGGTCGTCATCTTCGCCGCGGGCACCGGCAACCCTTTCTTCACCACCGATACCGCCGCCGCGTTGCGCGGCGCCGAAATCGGCGCCGAGATCGTGCTGAAGGCCACCAAGGTGGATGGCATCTACAGCGCGGATCCCAACAAGGATCCCACTGCCACGCGCTATGCGCGCATCAGCTTCGACGAAGCGATCGTCCGCCGTCTGGAAGTCATGGACGCCACCGCCTTCGCGCTGTGCCGCGACCAGAAACTGCCGATCAAGGTGTTTTCGATCAACAAGTCCGGCGCGCTCAAGCGAGTCGTGAGCGGCGAGGACGAAGGCACGTTGGTACACGTTTAAAGAAAAGGAAATTCCATGAGCGCAGCAGAAATCCGCAAATCCGCCGAGGCCAGAATGGCCAAGTCGCTTGATACGCTCAAGACCAACCTGGCCAAGATCCGCACGGGCCGCGCCCACACCGGCATCCTGGACCACGTGCAGGTCGAATACTACGGCTCGCCCGTGCCGGTCGGCCAGGTCGCCAACGTGAACCTGGTCGATGCCCGCACCATCAGCCTTCAGCCGTACGAAAAGCACATGGCGGGCCCGATCGAAAAGGCGATCCGTGAATCGGACCTGGGGCTGAACCCCATCTCCATGGGCGACACGATCCGCGTTCCGATGCCGGCGCTGACCGAAGAACGCCGCCGCGACCTGACCAAGGTCGTGCGCAGCGAGGGCGAAGACGCCAAGATCGCGGTGCGCAACCTGCGCCGCGAGGCCAACGAATCGCTCAAGAAGCTCGTCAAGGACAAGGAAATCTCCGAGGACGACGAGCGCCGCGCCCAGGACGACGTCCAGAAGCTGACGGACCGTGCCGTGGCGGACATCGACAAGATGGTCGTCCAGAAAGAAGCGGAAATCATGACCGTATAATCCTGGCACGCCCCAGGGCTTCCGGCGATGCCGGCGGTCCTGGCGCCAGGATTTCCCTGCCTATGCGCCGTCCTGTCCATTGCCTCGCGGTACTTCCACGTAGCGATGGAAACGACGGCGCAGGTTTTTTCCCGTATTCGTGTCTTTCACCGGCCCACCGCGCACAGTCCCCACACTAATGGCAACCAGTTCGACTCAGGCGGTCCCCGATACTCGCGACATCCCCGAGCACGTCGCCATCATCATGGATGGCAACGGCCGCTGGGCGACGAGGCGGCTGCTGCCTCGTACCGCCGGCCATGCCAAGGGCGTGCAGGCGGTCCGGCGCGTGGTCGAGGCCTGCGGACGCGCCGGCGTGCGTTACCTGACGCTGTTCGCGTTCAGTTCCGAGAACTGGCGCCGACCGGCTGAAGAGGTCTCCCTGCTGATGCGCCTGTTCGTGCAGGCCCTGGAGCGCGAGGTCGGCAAGCTGGAAGAGCAGGGCGTGCGCCTGCACGTCATCGGCGACCTGAGCGCCTTCGAGCCGCGCCTGCGCGAACTCATCGACGCCGCCCAGGAACGCACCGCGCACAACGATCGCCTCCACCTGACGGTGGCTGCCAACTACGGCGGCCGCTGGGACATCCTGCAGGCCACGCGCGCCATGCTGGCGGCCGAGCCCGAGCTGGCGGCGCATCCCGAGCGGGTGGACGAAGAGCGCCTTTCCAGGCATCTTTCCATGGCATGGGCTCCCGAGCCCGATCTGTTCATCCGCACGGGCGGCGAACAGCGCATTTCCAATTTCCTGATCTGGCAGATGGCCTACGCGGAGTTCTACTTCACGGACCGCTTCTGGCCGGACTTTGGCGCCAACGAACTCATGGCCGCCTTCGATTGGTACCGCACGCGCGAGCGCCGCTTTGGCCGCACCAGCGCTCAAGTCAGCGAAAGCGCCGCGAAGTAGGCTGAGCGCGACGCGCGTCTTTCCAGGCTGCACAAGAGGAGACCGTCATATGTTGGGCCAGCGTATCGTTACCGCCGTCGTGTTGTTGGCCATTCTGGCCGCCGCCATGGCGAGCGCCAATCCCTGGTGGTTCGTCGCCCTGCTGGCCCTGGCGGCCGCTTGCGCCAACTGGGAGTGGCTGCGCCTGACGCTGCCGCAACCGCCATCCCCCCTGATTTCCATCGGCGTCGCCGTGCTGCTCCTGGCGGGCATGCTGGTGCTGACTTCCGCGTGGCTGGCGGGCGATCGCACGGGCGCCGGCGATCCCGGCTGGATACTGCGCTACCTCGTGCCGGCCGTGTCGGCCGTCTGGCTGTTTGCGGGCGTCGCCGCCGTGGTGCGCGGCCGTTCCGATGCGCCGCCCGCGAGCCTGGCCTGGTCGGTGTTTTCGGTCCCCGCGGCCCTGGCGGCCTGGGCCGTGCTGGCGCAGATGTACATCGCGCGCGGCGCGGTGTTCGTCGTGTCCTTGCTGGCCCTCGTCTGGGTGGCCGATATCGCCGCGTATTTTGCCGGCAGGGCCTTTGGCAAGCGTAAACTTGCTCCGCGGGTCAGCCCGGGCAAGACGGTTGAAGGCGCCATCGCCGGCGTTCTGGGCGCGGTAGTGTGGATCGGCTTGTCCAGTCTCTGGGACGGCACGTTCGGCCATGCGCTGGTGCAACGCTGGTCCTTCTGGCTGGCGTTGCCGATCGCCGCGGCGCTCGGCATGCTGTCCATCGTCGGAGACCTCTTCGAATCGCTGCTCAAGCGCCGCGCGGGCCGCAAGGATTCCAGCACGCTCCTGCCGGGCCATGGCGGCGTCTATGACCGCATCGACGCGATTCTTCCCGTCGCGCCGTTCGCGCTACTTTTGTCTGGAGTTTTGTTTTGACGGCTTTTCAACGTGTCGTCGTACTGGGATCGACCGGTTCGATTGGTGAAAGCACGCTGGACGTGATCGCCCGCCATCCTGAACGACTGGCGGTTTATGCGCTGTCCGCGCACAGCAGGATGCAGCGCCTGGCCGAACAGGCGCTGGCCAGCCGGGCCGCGGTCGTGGTGGTGCCGGACCTCGCCGCCCGGCAGAAATTCATCGACGCCTGGCCGGGCTCGCAGGCCATGCCCGAGATCCGCGTGGGCGCGCAGGCGCTTGCGGACACCGCCGCCGACGCGCAGTGCGATGCCGTCATGGCCGCCATCGTCGGCGCCGCCGGACTCCCTGCCGCGCTGGCCGCCGCGCGCGCCGGCAAGCGCGTGCTCCTCGCCAACAAGGAAGCCCTGGTCGCGGCCGGCTCCCTGTTCATGCAGGCGATTCGCGACAACGGGGCCGAACTGCTGCCCATCGACAGCGAACACAATGCCATCTTCCAGTGCCTGCCGCATCAGGGGCGGGCCGCCGCGCCGCAGCATCCCGCCCGGGGCGTGCGCCGGCTGCTGCTGACGGCTTCGGGTGGTCCGTTCCGCGGCCGCGATCTCGAAGACCTGCACGACATCACCCCCGCACAGGCCTGCGCCCACCCCAACTGGAGCATGGGCCGCAAGATTTCCGTCGATTCGGCCACCATGCTGAACAAGGGCCTGGAGGTCATCGAGGCGCACTGGCTCTTCGCCATGCCTGCCGATCGCATCGAGGTGGTGGTGCATCCGCAAAGCGTCGTGCACTCCATGGTCGAATACGACGATGGCTCGGTGCTCGCGCAACTGGGCCAGCCCGACATGCGCACGCCCATTGCCTACGGCCTGGGATTTCCCGATCGCATCGAAAGCGGCGTGGGGCCCCTTGACCTGACCCGGCATGGCCGCCTGGATTTCGAAAAACCCGATCTGTCCCGGTTTCCGTGCCTGGCGCATTCGTTCGCCGCGCTGCGCGCGGGCCAGGCCGCGTGCGTGGCGCTCAATGCCGCCAACGAGGTCGCCGTCGACGCATTCCTGGACGGCCGGCTGGCGTATACCTGGATTCCGCGGGTGATCGAGGCCGCCCTCGAGTGGCAAGCGCGTCAGGCATCTGTTACGCTCAGCAGTCTTGAAGACGTACTTGCTCTTGACGCCGAGGCGCGCACCTTTGCGGGCAACCTCGGACTGGCCTGATCGCGGGCCGCGCCTGCCTCTGATTTCCTAGATTCCGACCCCATGCTTTTCACCCTGCTGGCCTTTGCCGTAGCGCTTGGCTCACTGATCATTTTCCATGAGCTGGGGCACTATTGGGTTGCCCGCCTGTGCGGCGTGAAGGTGCTGCGGTTTTCGGTGGGGTTTGGCAAGGTCATCCTGCGCCGCACCGACCGCCACGGCACCGAGTGGGCAGTCTCCGCCTTGCCGCTGGGCGGCTACGTCAAGATGCTGGATGACGCGCCGCCGGGGGCCAGCCCGGCGCTGGCGGCTGGCGCCTTCAACACCAAGCCTGTGGGCCAGCGCATCGCCATCGTGGCTGCCGGCCCCATTTTCAACCTGATTCTTGCGGTCTTCCTGTACGCGGGCCTGAACATGGCCGGCACCGAAGAGCCGGTGGCCGTCATTGCGCCGCCGGCCGCCGATACGCCCGCCGCGCGCGCCGGCCTGCTGGCTGGCGACCGTATCCTTGCCATCGACGGTGAGGAAGTCGCCTCGTGGTCCGACGCGCGCTGGCGCCTGATGGACGTCATGTCCACGGGCGGCACCGCCCGCATCGAGGTCAGCACGCCCACCGGATCTGTCCAGCAGCGCGAACTCCAGCTTCCTCCCAATACGATGGATCCGGACGCCGGCGATCCGCTCGCCGCCGCCGGCATCCGGTTGGCCCAGCCCAAGCCGGCGGTGCGTGCCGTGATCGACGGCGGGGAAGGGCAGGCCGCGGGCCTGCGCGCTGGCGACCAGGTCGTGGCCGTGAACGGCCAGCCGGCCCCCGATACCGGCGCGCTGGTCAGGCAGATCCAGGAAAACGCCGGCAAGACGCTGGCGCTGACGGTCGCGCGTGATGGCGCCAATGTCACCCTGAACGTCACGCCCCGCCCGGAAGTCGTCAACGGCCAGGAAATCGGCCGGCTGGGCGTGCAGCTTGGCGGCAATGTGCCGATGGTGACGGTGCGCTATGGCGTGTTCGACAGCCTGTGGCGCGGCGCGGTGCGCACGTGGGACACCGCCTGGTTCTCGCTGCGCATGATGGGACGCATGGTGACGGGCGACGTCTCGTGGCGCAATGTCAGCGGTCCGGTCACGATTGCCGACTATGCCGGCCAGACCGCGCGGATCGGTATTGTTGCGTATATCGCCTATATCGCATTGATCAGCATCAGCCTTGGCGTTTTAAATTTGCTTCCCATTCCTATGCTGGATGGTGGCCATCTGCTGTACTATCTCGTCGAAATCGTGCGGGGTAGCCCGCCGCCAGCGAAGTGGATCGACATCGGACAACGCGCCGGCATAGGTATATTGGCAAGCCTCATGGGGCTTGCGCTGTTCAACGATTTCACGCGTTTGTTCACTTGAACGCGATTTAGCATAAAATCCCCCGCCATTTGCACGACCGAGGATACTCAAGGATGTCTTTTCGCCGGATGTTTCATCACAAAAAGGGTGTACTGCCGGGTCTCGTAGCCGCATTGCTGTTGCCGGCCCTGGCCCATGCCTTCGAACCCTTTGTCGTGCGGGATATCCGCGTAGAGGGTATCCAACGAACCGACGCCGGCACCGTCTTTGGTTATCTCCCCGTCAAGGTCGGTGAAAAATTCACCGAAGAAGAAGCCACCGAAGCCATTCGCCGTTTGTATGGCACGGGCTTTTTCACCGACGTTCAGATCCAGACCGACGATAATGTCGTCGTCGTGGTCGTGCAGGAACGTCCCACCATCGCATCCGTCAATTTCAACGGCATGCGCGAATTCGATTCCAAGGCCATTACCACGTCGCTCGCGCAGGTGGGTTTTGCCGAGGGCCGCATTTTCGACCGCTCCATGCTCGAGCGCGCCGAATACGAACTCAAGCAGCAGTATCTGTCTAAGGGCAAATACGGCGTCGAAGTGACCTCCACCGTGACGCCGCTGCCGCGCAATCGCGTCGGCGTGAGTTTCGACGTGTTCGAGGGCTCGGTCGCCCGCATCCAGGAAATCCGTTTCGTCGGCAACAAGGCGTTTTCCGAAAGCGACCTGCTCGACGAATTCAAGCTCACGACCCCGGGCTGGCTTACCTGGTATACCGATACCGACAAATATTCGCGCGAAAAGCTCGAAGGCGACCTGGAGCGCCTGCGCTCGTTCTATCTGGACCAGGGTTACCTGGAATTTTCCGTGGAGCCGCCGCAGGTCACGATCTCCCCGGACCGCCAGGATATCCGCATCACGATCACCATCCACGAAGGCGAACCCTACAAGGTGCGCAGCGTGAAGCTGGCCGGCAACCTGCTGGGCCTGGACAAGGAAATCAACGATCTGGTGCAGATCAAGGCGGGCGAGACCTTCTCGGCCGCCAAGACCAACGATTCGGCCAAGGCGATCACCGACTATCTGGGTGAACTGGGCTACGCGTTCGCCAACGTGAACCCGAACCCGCAGCTCGACCGTGCCAAGCACGAAGCCGACCTGACCTTCTACGTCGATCCCAGCCGCCGCGTGTACGTGCGCCGCATCCAGATCGGCGGCAACACCCGCACCCGCGACGAAGTCGTGCGCCGCGAAATGCGCCAGCAGGAAGCTGCCTGGTACGACGCCGGTGACATCAAGACCTCGCGCGACCGCGTCGACCGCCTGGGTTACTTCAGCGACGTCAACGTCAAGACCGACCCGGTCCCGGGTTCGCCCGACCAGGTCGACGTCAACGTCGACGTGAAGGAAAAGCCCACCGGCATGATCAACCTGGGCGTGGGCTACGGCTCGTCCGAAAAGGCCATTCTGTCGGCCGGCATCAGCGAAGACAACGTCTTTGGCAGCGGCACGAACCTGACGCTGCAACTGAATACCAGCAAGACGAACCGCGCCGTGGTGCTGTCGCACACCGATCCGTACTGGACCAAGGATGGCATCAGCCGCACGACGTCCGCGTACTACCGCGTGACCGAGCCCTGGAACAACAACGACGGCGACTACCGCGTCAAGGCCATGGGCCTGGGCATGAACTTCGGTATCCCGATCTCGGAGTACGACCGCATCTTCCTGGGCGGCAACTTCGAACGCAACCAGATCGACCTGTACGACAACTCGCCGGCGGCCTACGAGAACTTCGTCGACCAGTACGGCGATTCGACGAACGCGGTGATCTTCAGCGCCGGCTGGTCCAAGGACACGCGCGACAGCGCCCTGGCGCCGACCAAGGGTTCGTACACCCGCCTGAAGGCCGACCTGTCGACCATCGATCTGCAATACACCATGCTGACGGCGCAGCAGCAGTACTACGTGCCGCTGGGCGGCTCGTACACGCTGGCGCTGAACGGCATGGTGGACTGGGGCCAGAGCTACGGCAGCAAGGATTACCCGGTCATCAAGAACGTGTACGCCGGCGGTATCGGCACCGTCCGCGGCTACGAAGGCTCGTCGCTGGGTCCGCGCGACGTCAAGACGGGCGATTACCTGGGCGGCACGCGCCGCATCGTGGCCAACGCCCAGCTTTACCTGCCGTTCCCGGGCGCGTCCAAGGACCGCACGCTGCGCTGGTTCGTTTTCAGCGATGCCGGTCAGGTGTCGGCGGGCAGCGGCCTGAGCTGCACCCGCGGGCGCGACAACACCGAGGTCGAGGATCCGTGCGGCTGGCGTTTCTCGGCGGGTATCGGCCTGTCGTGGCAGTCGCCGATGGGTCCGCTGCAACTGTCGTATGCGCGGCCGCTCAACGCCAAGCAGGGCGACGACAAGCAAAGCTTCCAGTTCCAGATCGGAACCGGATTCTGAGCGAGGCGTTACTCTTGAAAACAAGGGCGCGGCCTCCTGGCCCGGCGTCCTTGCTGTTTAGTGGCACAATACACACTTTGGCTTTGCCTTACTGGAAGGTGAGATTTTCATGATGTCTGATTTCGCACTTAAATCATCGAAGACGCTGGGCGCCAAGCGCCGTGGCAAGCTGGGCGGCTCCATTGCCCTGGTGGGTGCGCTCATTCTCGGTTCGGCTGCCGCGATCCCCGCGCAAGCGCAAGGCACCAAGATCGGTTTCGTCAATACCGAACGCATCCTGCGCGAATCGGGTCCGGCCAAGACTGCGCAAAGCAAGATCGAAGCCGAATTCAAGAAGCGCGACGACGAACTCCAACGCCTGAACAACAGCCTGCGCTCGCAAGCCGAGAAATTCGACAAGGACGCACCCGTCCTGTCGGAATCCGACCGCGTCAAGCGCCAGCGCGAACTGGCCAACCTGGATACCGACCTGCAGCGCAAGCGCCGCGAGTTCCAGGAGGACTTCAACCGCCGCCGCAACGAAGAATTCTCCACGATCGTGTCCAAGGCCAATGACGCCATCAAGCGCATCGCCGAGCAAGAAAGCTACGACCTGATCATCCAGGACGCGGTGACGGTCAACCCGCGCATCGACATCACCGACAAGGTGATCCAGAGCCTGGGCAAGTAAGCGATACCCGTCTAGCCATGCCGGTTTTACTGGATCTTGCCCGCGCGCCAACGCTTGAAGCCCTGTTGAGCGCCGCCAATACCCAGGGTATGGACTGGCGCATCAGTGAGGTGTCCGGCGCAGACCCCATGCGGGTCTGCGGCATCGGAACCCTGGCTTCGGCCGGCCGCCAGGAACTCTCGTTCCTGTCCAACCCCCGCTATCAAAGCCAGCTTGGCGCAACCGGAGCCGGGGCGGTCATCGTCTCGCCCGAGGTCGCCGAGGCCCTCGAAGCCCAGGGCAGCGACCGGCCGCCTTTCGCGCTGGTCGTCTGCAAGCATCCCTATCTGCTCTACGCGCGCATTGCGCAGTGGTTCGACACTGCCCGCAGGCCCGCGCTGCCCGCTGAAACCCATCCCTCCGCCGTGGTCGCGCCCGACGCGATCATCGAAGAGGGCGTGCGCATTGGCCCCAATTGCGTCGTCGAGTCCGGTGCGCGCATCGGCCGCGGTACGGTGCTGGGTCCCGGTTGCGTCATCGGCGCGGGGTCGTCCATCGGGCCTGACGGGCGCCTGCATGCCAACGTCACGCTCTATGAAGGCGTGAAGGTCGGCGCGCGGGTCATTCTGCACAGCGGTGCGGTGCTGGGCGCCGACGGCTTCGGGTTCGCGCCCGATCCCTCGCTGGGCAAAGGCGCCTGGGGCAAGATTCCGCAGTTCGGCGGCGTGTCGCTGGGCGATGACGTCGAGATCGGCGCCAACACCACCGTCGACCGCGGCGCGCTCGAAGACACCGTGCTGGCGGACGGCGTCAAGCTGGACAACCAGATCATGGTCGGCCACAACTGTCGCATTGGCGCGCATACCGCAATGGCGGCGTGCGTGGGCGTGGCGGGTTCGACCACCATCGGCGAACGCTGCACCATCGGCGGCGCCGCGATGCTCTCGGGCCACCTGGTCCTGGGCGATGACGTACACATTTCGGGCGGCACGGCAGTGACGTCCAATATTTCCAAGCCGGGCCGCTATACCGGGGTCTTCCCGTATGCGGAGCACGGCGACTGGCAGCGCAATGCCGCCGTGATACAACAGTTGGCGCAATTGCGCCGCCGCGTGCGCACGCTGGAAAAGGACTAGGGCGCTGTCGCCGCCCTGGCGCGCGCGCGCCGCCACATTATTTAATTTCGCAGGAACGCATAGAAAAATGGAACTCGACATCAAGGGGATCATGGAGAGGCTGCCGCATCGCTACCCGATGCTGCTGATTGACCGTGTAGTTGAAATGGTGCCTGGCAAGTCCATCGTCGCCATCAAGAACGTCTCGATCAACGAGCCGTTCTTCAACGGTCACTTTCCTCACCATCCGGTGATGCCGGGCGTGCTCATCGTTGAAGCCATGGCGCAGGCTTCGGCGCTGTTTTCCTTCACGGATGAAAACGGCGGGCTCAAGTGCGAAGGTTCCAAGACGGCCTATTATCTGGTCGGCATCGACGGCGCGCGCTTTCGCCGCCCCGTCGTCCCGGGCGATCAACTGCGCATCGAGGTCGAAGCCGAGCGCCTGAGCCGCAGCATCTGTAAGTATCAAGCACGCGCGACGGTCGACGGCCAGGAAGTGGCGTCGGCCAAGCTGATGTGCGCGATTCGCAGCCTGGAAGAGTAAATGGCAGGAAACATCCATCCCACCGCTGTCGTCGATCCGGCGGCAAAAATCGACCCGACCGCGGTCATCGGCCCGTTCGCAGTGGTGGGGCCCGATGTGACCATCGGTGCGGGTACCGAGATCGGTCCTTACTGCATGGTCGACGGCGTGACGACCATCGGTCGCGACAACCGCTTCTACCGGTATTGCTCCATTGGGGGCATGCCGCAGGACAAGAAATACGCGGGCGAGGCCACCCGCCTGACGATCGGCGATCGCAACACGGTTCGCGAATTCGTCACGCTGAATACCGGCACGACGCAAGATGGCGGCGAGACCACGCTGGGCGACGACAACTGGATCATGGCCTATGTCCACGTCGCACACGATTGCCACATCGGCAGCCATACGATCCTGGCGAACTCGGTCCAACTGGGCGGCCACGTCCATGTGGGCGACTGGGCCATCATCGGCGGCCTGACCGGCGTGCATCAATTTTCTCGGGTCGGCGCGCACACCATGACGGGCGGCAACAGTTCGCTCATGCAGGACACGCCGCCGTTCGTGCTGGCCGCGGGCAACCCCTGCCGTCCGGTGGGGATCAACGTCGAAGGCCTGAAGCGCCGCGGCTTTACGCCGGCCGCCATCTCGGCCCTGCGCGAAGCCTACAAGATCATCTACCGCCGGGGCCTGCCCCTGGACGAGGCGCGCGCCGAATTGCGCGAACGCCAGCAGGCCGTCCCTGAAGCCGCCGAGCATCTGCAGACCCTGCTGGATTTCCTGGACGTCGCGTCCCGCGGCATCATCCGCCCATGAGCTCGCGGATCGGCATGGTGGCCGGCGAGCCTTCGGGCGACCTGCTGGCCGGGCGCATCATTGCCGGTCTGCAAGCGCGCGACGGCAGCGTCCATTGCGAGGGCATCGGCGGGCCCCAGATGCAGGCCCACGACTTCGAAGCCTGGCATCCGATGCATGCGTTGACGGTGTTCGGGTACGTGGACGCGCTCAAGCGCCTGCCCAGCCTGTTGGCCACGTATCGCGACGTCAAGCGTCGCTGGCTCGCCCAGCCACCATCGGTGTTCGTCGGCATCGACGCGCCCGACTTCAACCTGCGGCTGGAACACCAACTGCGGCAAGCCGGCACGCCGACGGTGCATTTCGTCGGCCCCTCGATCTGGGCCTGGCGCTACGAGCGCATCCACAAAATCCGCGAATCGGTCTCGCACATGCTGGTGCTTTTTCCGTTCGAGGAAGAGATTTACCGCAAGGAAGGCATCCCCGTCACCTACGTGGGCCATCCGCTGGCCGGCGCGGTGCCGATGCAGCCCGACCGCGCCGCGGCCCGGGAACGCCTGGGCATCGACCAGGGCGCGCGCGTGCTGGCGATCCTGCCCGGCAGCCGCTCGTCGGAGATCCGCCTCCTGGCGCCGCGTTTCCTGCAGGCCGCGCAGCAATTGCTGAAGAAAGATCCCGCGCTGCAATGCATTGTCCCCATGGTCAACGACCAGCGGCGGGCGGAATTCCTGGAGATCCTGGCTCAGTACCCGGTGCCCGGGCTGCGCTGCGTCACTGCCCACGATCTGCACGGCGAAGGCGGCGACCGCAAGGCGCCGGTGGCCTGGTCCGTGATGGAGGCCGCCACGGCGGTGCTCGTGGCCAGCGGCACCGCCACGCTGGAGACGGCGCTGTTCAAGCGTCCCATGGTGATTTCGTACGTGCTGTCGCCCTGGATGCGGCGCATCATGTCCTGGAAATCGGGTCAGCAGCGCCCCTATCTGCCGTGGGTGGGGCTGCCCAATGTGCTGCTGCGCGACTTTGTCGTGCCGGAGCTTTTGCAGGACGATGCCACGCCCGATAAACTGGCCGAAGCGACCTGGCAGGCATTGACCGACGACGCGCTGATCGCGCGCGTGGAGTCCCGGTTCACCGCCATGCATCAGGACCTGTTGCGAGACACGCCGGCGCTGGCCGCGCAGGCGATCCTGGAGGTGGCCGATGGAGCAGCCTGATCTGTTCGTGGCGCCCGAGCAGCCCGCCTTGCTGACGGCGGGCGTGGACGAGGCGGGCCGCGGTCCGCTCGCCGGCCAGGTTTATGCGGCGGCCGTCATTCTGGATCCGTCGCGGCACATCGATGGGCTCGCGGACTCCAAGGCGCTGACCGCGCTGCGGCGCGAGGCGCTCGCCGAGCAGATCAGGGAGCGGGCGCTGGCCTGGTGCATCGCCAGCGCCACCGTCGCGGAGATCGACACCCTGAACATCCTGCGCGCCACGCTGCTGGCGATGCAGCGCGCCGTGCAGGGCCTGGCCACCGCGCCGCAATTGGCCCTGGTGGACGGCAACCAGGCGCCCAAGCTGCGCTGCACCGTGCAGACGGTCATCAAGGGCGATGCGCTCGTGCCGGCGATCTCGGCCGCGTCCATCCTCGCCAAGACGGCGCGCGACGCGGACCTGCTGCGGCTGCATGCGCTGTATCCCCAGTATGCGTTCGATCAGCACAAGGGCTACGGCACGCCGCTGCACCTGCAGCGGCTGCGCGAACACGGCCCTTGCGCCGAACACCGGCGCAGCTTTGCGCCCATCAAGGCATTCGGCCTGGCCTCATGAAGCACATCAGTTCCCGCGATAACCCCGCGGTCAAGGCGCTGGCCAAGCTGGCCGGCACGGCGGGCAAGCGCGGCGCCCCGGTGCTGCTGGACGGCGTGCACCTGTGCCAGGCATGGCTGCAGCATCATGGCGCGCCCGATCAGGCGATCTTCGATGTCGAGCGCCTGTCCCATCCCGACATCGCGGCCCTCGCCGCGGGCGTTTCCGACCGCATCAGCCTGGCGCTGGATGCCCGGCTGATGCACATGCTTGCCGCGGTGGAAAGCGGGCAGGGCGTCGCCTTCGTGGTGACGCCGCCTGTGCCGACGCCGCCGGAGCAGGTCGACGAAACCTGCGTGCTTTTTGACCGCATCCAGGACCCCGGCAATGTGGGCACGCTCTTGCGCACGTGCGCCGCGGCGGGGGTGAAGCGGGTGTTCCTGGCGACCGGCACCGCCGCCGCGTGGTCCCCGAAGGTGCTGCGCAGCGGCCAGGGCGCCCATTTCGCCCTAGCCATCCACGAGCATGTGGACCTGGAGGCCTTGCTGCCCCGGTTGCGCGTTCCCCTGGTTGCCACCGCCCTGGACGGGGCGCGTGATCTCTACGCGGGCAGGCTTCCCGCGCGGTGCGCATGGGTGTTCGGCCACGAAGGCCAGGGGGTGGCCCCGGCGCTGCTCGCGGCCGCGACCCTGAAGGTCCGCATCCCGCATGACGCCGGCGCGGTGGAATCGCTGAACGTCGGCGCGGCGGCGGCGATTTGCCTGTTCGAACAGCGCAGGCAGGCCAGCGCCCCGCGCGCCGGTTGATCTGCTTCAGGATTCCCCGCTTTTCCGCCTATTGAGGGCCACAGACCCGCCTTATACTGCCGCGTCCGCGCAGGACGCCGCCGTGGAGGCGGGCGTCACGCGCATTTCGACCTGGGAGGCGACGCGTGAAGAATTGGATCAAACTGAGTATTGCCGCGCTGGGCGCCGCGACGCTGCTGGCAGGCTGCGCGGGCCCGCGTTATGCCGATGTGTCGGCGCGGATTTCCGCGCTGCAGCCGGGCGAAGGGCGCATCTACTTCTACCAGCCCAAGACCGCCAACGGCGGCAAGACCCAGCACCCCGCGATCCTGGTGGACGGCACGCGGGTCGGCAAATCCAAGATGGGCCACTTCTTCTTCGTGGACCGGTCGGCCGGCACCCTTGAGGTCACAACCGCGACGGACCGCAAGGAGCAAAAGGCGCCGATCACCGTTCCGCTTGCGCCGGGCCAGACGCAGTACGTCAGGGTGGACATCGAGGGCGGCAAACAGGTCCTGCAGCTCGAAGGGTCGGCCGAGGCGGCCCAGCAGGCCCTGGCGGAACTGCGGTACTGGGGCGCCGGACGGCGGGAGCGCGAGCCGCTGCGCTATTGATGCGACGTCACGTTTTGTAGATTTCTGACGCACCCATATACTTACGCACTTTATTTCTAGCCGAGGTATCCATGGCGTCGTCGGTGGTGCAGAAAATGGCGGGTGCGGTCCGCGTGGGAAAACTCGCGGCCATGGCCGGTGCGGGCGCGCTGCTCTTGGGAGCGTGCATGTCCGTGCCGACGCAACGTGTCGCGTTGGTCCCCGTTGCGGCGGCAGACCCGGTAAGCGTGATCCAGTTGTCGCGCATGATCAGCGCCCAATTGTCCAATGACAGCATTGTCACCCTGTCCGCGGGGTCGCAATGGCAACGGGTTGGCGCCTTGCCCCAGGGCGACGCCTACCGGTCGCTCAGCGGGCTGTTCACCATCCAGACGCGGCGCCAGGCCGAGGCCTATGTCGTGGCGTCGTCCGGAAAGCTCGTCGGCTTTTACTTGCCGGGCGAATCGGCTTACTTGTCCTTGACTCGCCCCGTCACGCTGCCTGTGGAGATGCGTCAATGAAGGTTTGGCTGATGAAACTGGCGGCGGTTGCCGCGACCGCCGTGGTGCTGGCAGGCTGCGCCGGCCCGCAGTATCAATCGCTGCAGGGCCGCATTCCGCCGATTGCGCAAGGCAACGGACGCATTTACTTCTACCAGCAGCAAACCACGCCCGTGGCGGCCGCCCAGCAGAAACTGCGCGTCAACCAGGATGTGGTGGGCCGCAACAAGCCGGGCAGCTTCTTCTTCGTGGATCGGCCGGCCGGCAGCTATGTCGTGACCAACCTGTACTGGACGGGCGAGGGCGTGAGCTTCATGCTCGACGCGGGCCAGACGCGCTATGTGCGTGTCACCGCCGAGTCGCTGGGCAGCACGGGCGCGGTCGGCAACCTGTCGATGGAACTGGTCGATCCGCCCGAGCGCGCCGAAGCCGAGATGCTGCGCTTGCGCTACTGGGGCGCAGCGACGCCCGAGCGGGTTCCCGGCCTGTAACGGGTTCTGCCCGGGGCGCGGATTTGCGCAAACGCGCGATGCTGTGCCCCTGATTTCCTGCATGCCAGACCAGGGCGCGCCGCGGCGCGCCCTGGTCGTTTTCAGCCCCGATCCAGCCCGACTTCCTGCAGCACCGTGGTGGCGATCTCCTCGATCGACTTGGTGGTGCTGGACAGCCAGGAAATGCCTTCCCGGCGCATCATGCGCTCGGCTTCGGCCACTTCGTAGCGGCATTGCTCCAGTTGCGCGTAGCGGCTGTTCGGGCGGCGCTCGTTGCGCACTTCGGCCAGGCGTTCGGGCTGGATGGACAGGCCGAACAGCTTGCCGCGGTGCGGCGCGATGGTGGAGGGCAAGGTGCCGCGCTCGAAATCGTCGGGCGTCAGCGGGAAGTTGGCCGCCTTGATGGCGTATTGCATGGCCAGGTACAGGCTGGTGGGCGTCTTGCCGCAACGGGAGACGCCAACGAGGATCACGTCGGCCTGGTCGAGCTGGTTCACGAACTGGCCGTCGTCGTGCGCCAGGCTGAAGTTGATGGCGTCGATCCGGTTCCGGTATTTTTCGGAGTTGGCCTGCATGTGCGAGCGGCCGATGGAATGGCTGGACTTCAAGCCGAGCGCCTGCTCGATGTGGCTGACGAAGGTGCCGAACAGATCCAGGAACACGCCGTTCGCCTGGCGAACGCGGGCCAGGATTTCAGGATTGACCAGGGTGCTGAAGACAATGGGAGGAACCCCCGCGTCCAGGGCGCTGCGGTCGATCCGCATGGCGACTTCCGCGGCCTTTTCGAGCGTGTCCACGAAAGGCAGGCGGATAGGCTTGAAATTGACCTCCTCGAACTGCGAAAGTACTGACTGGCTGAACGTTTCCGCGGTGATGCCGGTACTGTCGGAAACGATGTATACCGTGCGTACGATAGGGGTAGATGTCATGTGTAAAAAATTCCAACCAGGCGGATGGCCGGACGTACTCCACCGAGTACAATCAGGCCCCTATAAGTCACCCCAAGGGCGGTCCAAGGCCAGTTTGGTCAGCGTCTGAAAGCGTGCCTGCGCAAGCCCGGAAACAGTCTTCCTGCGGCAGCCAAGACAGCGCTTTTCATGCATTGACCAAACTCGCTTTCATTCCATTGTAAAAGGTGACTTCAATGTCGTATGTTGTTTTGTTCGAGCAGCTCCGCATGACGGACGTGGACTCGGTAGGAGGCAAGAACGCATCACTTGGCGAAATGATCAGCCAGCTGTCCGGCGCGGGAGTCCGCGTGCCGGGCGGCTTCGCCACGACCGCAGATGCCTTCCGCGATTTCCTGAAGGCCTCGGGCCTGGACAAGCGGATCGCTGAACGCCTCACCACGCTGAACCCCGAAGACGTGCGCGAACTGGCTGCCGCCGGCTCGCAGATCCGCCAATGGATCGTCGAAGCGCCGTTCTCGCCGGAATTCGAAAAGCAGATCCGCGACGCCTTCGCCAAGCTCGATGCCGACGGCAAGGGCTCGTTCGCCGTGCGCTCGTCCGCCACCGCCGAAGACCTGCCCGACGCCTCGTTTGCCGGCCAGCAGGAAACCTTCCTGAACGTCGTGGGCATCGACGACGTGCTGGACAAGATCCGCCACGTGTTCGCGTCGCTGTACAACGACCGCGCCATCTCCTATCGCGTGCACAAGGGCTACGCCCACGCCGACGTCGCCTTGTCGGCCGGCATCCAGCGCATGGTGCGTTCCGACAAGGGCAGCGCCGGCGTCATGTTCACCATCGACACCGAATCGGGCTTCCAGGACGTGGTCTTCATCACCTCGTCCTACGGCCTGGGCGAAACCGTCGTGCAGGGCGCCGTCAACCCCGACGAGTTCTACGTCTTCAAGCCCACGCTGGCCCAAGGCCACTATCCCATCGTCGGCCGCCGCATCGGCTCCAAGCTGATCAAGATGGAATTTGATCCCGAGCGTCCCGAAGGCCGTGCCGTGCGCACGGTGGACGTGCCGGTGTCCGAGCGCAACCGCTACTCGCTGACCGACGACGAAGTCAACGAACTGGCCCGCTACGCCGTCATCATCGAAAAGCACTACGGCCGCCCGATGGACATCGAGTGGGGCCGCGACGGCGTCGACGGCAAGATCTACATCCTGCAGGCGCGTCCCGAGACGGTGAAGTCGCAGCAGGGCGCCAACGACGTGCAGCAGCGCTATCGCCTGAAGGCCACCGGCCAGGTCCTGATCACCGGCCGCGCGATCGGCCAGAAGATCGGTTCGGGTCCCGTGCGCGTGGTGGGCGACATCTCCGACATGGACAAGGTCCAGCCGGGCGACGTGCTGGTCACCGACATGACGGACCCCAACTGGGAGCCCGTGATGAAGCGCGCGTCGGCCATCGTGACGAACCGCGGCGGCCGCACCTGCCACGCCGCGATCATCGCGCGCGAACTGGGCATTCCGGCTGTCGTGGGTTGCGGCAACGCGACCGACCTGCTGAAGGAAGGCCAGGCTGTCACCGTGTCGTGCGCCGAGGGCGACGAAGGCCGCATCTATGACGGCCTGATCGAAACCGAAGTCGAGGAAGTGCGCCGCGGCGAAATGCCCGCCATCGATCTGAAGATCATGATGAACGTGGGCAACCCGCAACTGGCGTTCGACTTTGCCCAGATCCCCAACGGCGGCGTCGGCCTGGCGCGCCTGGAATTCATCATCAACAACAACATCGGCATCCACCCGAAGGCGGTCCTGGACTACCCGAACGTGGACGGCGAGCTGAAGAAGGCCGTGGAATCGGCCGCCCGCGGCCACGCCAGCCCGCGCGCCTTCTTCGTCGAGAAGATGGCCGAAGGCGTCGCCACCATCGCGGCCGCGTTCTATCCGAAGCCGGTCATCGTGCGCATGTCGGACTTCAAGTCCAACGAATACCGCAAGCTGGTCGGCGGTTCGCGCTACGAGCCCGAGGAAGAGAACCCCATGCTGGGCTTCCGCGGCGCGTCGCGCTACATCGCCGAGGACTTCGCCGAGTGCTTCCGCATGGAATGCGAAGCCCTCAAGAAGGTGCGCGATGAAATGGGCCTGACCAACGTCGAGATCATGGTGCCGTTCGTGCGCACCCTGGGCCAGGCCGAAAAGGTCGTGAACCTGCTCGCCAAGCACGGCCTGGCGCGCGGCGAAAACGGCCTGAAGCTGATCATGATGTGCGAAGTCCCGTCCAACGCCATCCTGGCCGACGAGTTCCTGCAGTACTTCGACGGCTTCTCGATCGGTTCCAACGACATGACCCAGCTCACCCTGGGCCTGGACCGCGATTCGGGCATGGAGCTGCTGGCCGCCGACTTCGACGAGCGCGACGAGGCCGTCAAGTTCATGCTGCGCCGTGCCATCAAGGCCTGCCTGGCCGCCAAGAAGTACGTGGGGATCTGCGGCCAGGGCCCCAGCGACCACCCGGACTTTGCGCAATGGCTGAAGGATGAAGGCATCCTGTCGATGTCGCTGAATCCGGATACCGTTGTCGACACCTGGCAGCGCCTGGCCAAGAACTGATCGGCCGCCTGAAATAGAAAGCCCCGCATCCTACTGGGATGCGGGGCTTTTTTTCGGCTGTGCGGGGCGGCGGGATGCCGCGGCGGCCCGGCCTGATCCGCACGCGTGTCAGGCGGCGAGCGCCTCGCGGGCGATGAGTTCGCGCTTGCGGTCGATGCCCCATCGATACCCGGCCAGCCCGCCATCGGTGCGGACCACCCGGTGGCAGGGGATCGCCAGGGCGATGTGGTTGGTCGCGCAGGCGCGGGCCACGGCGCGCACGGCGCCGGGCGCGCCGATCCGTTCGGCCACCTGCGCGTAGGTCGCCGTGGCGCCCAGCGGGATCTCGCGCAGCGCCTCCCAGACCTTGCGCTGGAACGCCGTGCCGCGCACGTCAAGCGGCAGGTCCAGTCCGCGCGAGGGGTCTTCGACGAAGCCCACCACGTCGGCGACCCAGCACTCGAAACGGGGATCGGCGCCGATGAGGCGGGCGGCCTTGAAGCGGTCCTGCAGGTTTCTCACCAGCCGGTCCGGGTCCTCGTCCAGCGCGATCTCGCAGATGCCGGTGGTGCTGGCCGCGACCAGCAGGGCGCCGAGCGAACACTGCGCAACCGCGAACCGAATGTCCACGCCTTCGCCATTTTTGCGAAAGGCGGTGGGCGTCATGCCCAGGATGGCGGGGGCGGCCTCATAGAAGCGCCCGCTGGAATTGAAGCCGGCGTCATACATGGCGTCGGTGACGCTGGCGCTGTCTTCCAGGCGCTGGCGCGCGCGGCTGGCGCGCAGGGCGTTCGCGTAGGCCTTGGGCGTGATGCCGGTGGCGGCCTTGAAGACACGGTGGAAATGAAAGCGGCTCATGCCGGCCTGTTCGGCCAGCGTCGACAGATCGGGCGGCTGCTCGGCTTCCAGGGCGCGGCAGGCGCGTTCCACGGCGGCAGCGTGCTGTTTGTTCAAGGGGGCGGCGGCGGGGCTCATCGGGGACTCCTGGCATTGCGCGTGATTGGGTACGCTTGGCGCTATCGTCTCAAGGGTGGCCGGCCGCCGCACTCCGCTTGTTGCGACCGTCCCGGCGGCGCTGCCCGCGATGTTCCCCGGGGGCGTCCTGTGCGGGAGGTCGGGGCGTCAGGCGCCGGGCGCGTAGGTCTCCAGGAAGCGGCGCAGCAGGTCGCCGGCCACGGGCGTGGCGCGCACGTTGGCGGTCAGCCCGGGCACGTCGAGGTTCTCGGCGGCGTAGCGGCGGCCATAGCGTTCGAGGTGCGCCCGGATGAAATCCGGTCCGAACTCGGGATGGAACTGGGTCGAGAAGACGTTGCGGCCGATGCGGATCATCTGGTGCTCGTCCAGGTCGGACCGCGCCAGCACGGCCGCGCCTTGCGGCGGCTGCAGCACGGTCTGGGCATGCAGCATCTGGGCGGGGAAGGTGGAAGGGACGCCGGCCATGAGCGGATCGCCCGCCGCGGTGGGCATCAGTTCGACCGTCTGGGTGCCGACTTCGCGCCCGGCCGGGTTGTAGCCGACCTTGCCGCCCAGCGCGTGCGCCAGCAACTGGTGGCCGTAGCAGACCCCGAACATGGGCAGGTCCGCGGCCACCGCCTCGCGCAGCCACGCGGCCGTGTCTTCGCTCCAGGGCTCCTTGTCGGAAACCATGGCCGGCGATCCGGTGATCAGTGCGGCGCGGTAGCAGGCGGGCGCCTGCGGGCGCTGGCCCGCGTAGACGGCGACGATATCGACGGCGCTGGCCTCCAGGCCGGCGGCCCGCATGATTTGTTCGGCATAGCCGCCGAACTGGCTTTTTAGCGTGTCGTCCGGATCGCCGGTGTGCAGGATCAGGACGGGAAGAGCAGAAGGCGTTGCGGCGGTCATAAAAGCTTGTTCGTGGATGAGGGCGGCGCGCCGGGTCCCGGGACCTGGCGCGCCAGCGCACATCATAATCCAGCGCAATTGTTTCCGAGGGCGCGCGGCTTCCTCCCGCTCCGTCCCGGAAATACGTACAATCCGCTCAGATAATCATCCTTACAGGCGATCTTGAGACTATGTGGATCTGGCTGGGATTGGCCGCGCTCGCCCTCATCGGGGAACTGGCGACGGGAACCTTCTACTTGCTGCTGGTCGCGCTGGGGTTGGCGGCCGGCGGCATTGCCGCCTGGCTGAACGCGGGCCTGCAATGGGAGCTGGTGGCCTGCGGCGTGGTGCTGCTGCTGGGGCTGCTGGTGTTGCGCAAAACCCGCGTGCTGAAAAAGCGCGAGGTCGATTCCGCCCGCAATGCCGACGTCAACCTGGATATCGGCCAAACCGTCATGGTCGAGGCCTGGTCCGACAACCGCACCACGCGCATCTGGTACCGGGGCGCGCACTGGCAGGCCGAGCTGGCCGAGGGGCACGCGCCCCAAGGCGGCGAACACATCATCACAGAATTGCGCGGTTCGACCCTGGTGCTCACCCCCAAGAGCGCCGGGTCGGCGTAGCAGACCGGCCCGCGCGCGCCGCGGGCCACCGCTGAACCCTGGCCCGCGCGGCAGGACAGGCCAGCGCATTTACCCGAAAAGAGGCTTTCCATCATGATCGATACTTCCACTATCGTGCTGCTCGTCATCGTCGCGCTGGCGATCCTGATCGTCATCAAGGCGATCGCCATCGTGCCGCAGCAGCATGCCTGGGTGGTCGAGCGCCTGGGCAAGTTCGACCGTGTCCTGTCGCCGGGCGCCGGCTTCGTGATTCCGTTCATCGAGCGCGTGGCCTACAAGCATTCGCTCAAGGAAATCCCGCTGGACGTGCCCAGCCAGGTCTGCATCACGCGCGACAACACGCAACTCCAGGTCGACGGCGTGCTGTACTTCCAGGTCACCGATCCGATGCGCGCGTCGTACGGGTCGTCCAATTACATCTCGGCCATCACCCAGCTTGCCCAGACCACCCTGCGCTCGGTCATCGGCAAGATGGAACTGGACCGCACGTTCGAAGAGCGCGATTCCATCAACAGCAACATCGTTTCGTCGCTGGACGAGGCGGCGCTGAACTGGGGCGTGAAGGTGCTGCGCTATGAAATCAAGGACCTGACGCCGCCCAACGAGATCCTGCGGTCGATGCAGGCGCAGATCACCGCCGAACGCGAGAAGCGCGCGCTGATCGCCGCGTCCGAAGGGCGCCGCCAGGAACAGATCAATATCGCCACCGGCGAGCGCGAGGCCGCCATCGCGCGTTCCGAGGGCGAGAAGCAGGCGCAGATCAACCAGGCGCAGGGCGAGGCCGCGGCGGTGCTGGCGATTGCCGAAGCCACCGCCAAGGCCATCACGCAGGTGGCCGACGCGGTCCGCCAGCCGGGCGGCATGGAGGCCGTCAACCTGAAGGTCGCCGAGCGTTACGTCGAGGCCTTCGGCAACGTGGCCAAGGAAGGCAATACGCTGATCCTGCCCGCCAATCTGTCCGACGTGGGCGGCATGATCGCCTCCGCCATGACCATCGTGAAGTCCACGCGCAACAGCTGATACTGCGCCCCGCGGCGCCCGCCCCATGATCGCTCCCGTTAATTTGCTTCTGATAGCAGCGCTGGCGGGGGTACTTTCCCTTTGCGTCCTGGGGTCCTTGGCGCGCAGCGGCATGGCGGGCATCCGCGAGACCATACGCGCCAACCTGCTGACGCTGGTGGCGTTTTCCGGCTTTGCGCTGCAGAACACCCAGGCCCCGCTGTGGGCGTCGATCCTGGTGCCCAACGCGGCCATCGCGCTGGCGCTGTGTGCGTACTACGCGGGCGTGCGCCGGCTGCTGGGGCTGGCCGTGCCGCGGCACCTCATGACGTTGGGCTGCCTTGCGGCGCTGTCGGTGGTGGCGGTCTACACCTATGTGGATTGGCAGGTCGGTCCGCGCATCGTGGCCATGTCGCTGCTGCAGATGGGGTTCATGCTGGCCGTCGCCGTCGTCATCCAGCGCAACATGCCCACGCACCGGTCGCGCTACAGCTACCGGTTCGTGTGGGTGGTGACGCTGATCTCCGCCGTGGTCTGCGCGTTGCGCGCGCTGGTGTACCTGAGCGGGCTCGACTCGGTTTCAGCGTTCCTGGAGCCCACCGTGTGGGGCGTGGCCTTCCTGACGCTGGGTGTGCTCATCATGCCTTGCCTGACGCTGGGCACCATCATGATCATCCATGACCGCATGCTGGCGGACCGGGAACAGGAGGCCAACACCGATTTCCTGACCGGCCTGATGTCGCGCAAGGCATGGTGGCTGCAGGCCGAGCGCTATTGCGCGCAGGCGCTGCGCATGCGCCGTCCGCTGACCCTGCTGCTGCTGGACATCGACCATTTCAAGCGCATCAACGATACGCATGGCCATGCGGCTGGCGACGCGGTGCTGCGCCATTTCGGGCTGCTGGCGACCGCCACGCTGCGCACGGGCGATCATGTGGGCAGGGTGGGCGGCGAGGAGTTCGCCGTGCTGTTTGCCGACATGCGCAGCGATGCGGTGCTGGAAGTGGCGGAGCGCCTGCTGGATTCGGTGCGGCGCACACCCTGCGCCCATGGTGGCAGCACGATTTCGTACACCTTCAGCGCCGGGGTCGAGGACTGGATACCCGGCGAGAATCTGCAGGTGCTTTTCGAGCGCGCCGACCGCAAGCTCTACGCCGCCAAGTCGGCGGGGCGCAACCGCGTCGTTGGGGCCGGGCAGGAGGCCGAGCGGCCGCTGCTGCCGGCGGCGGCCTGAATCAGTCGTCCTTGCTCCGGCGCGGCGCGCGGGTGTCGTGCTTCATGATGCGTTCCTTTTCGCGCGCCCAGTCCTTCTCGCGCGCCGTGTCGCGCTTGTCGAACAGCTTCTTGCCGCGGCCCAGTGCGAAGTCGAGCTTGATGCGCCCGTTCTTGTAATGCAGGTTCAGCGGCACCAGCGTGTAGCCGCGCTGCTCGACCTTGCCGATGAGCTTGCTGATTTCCTCGGCCTTGAGCAGCAGCTTGCGGGTGCGCATGGCATCGGGATGGATGTGCGTGGACGCCGTGGGAAGCGGGCTGACGTGCATGCCAAGCAGGTACAGCTCGCCATCGCGCACGATGACGTAGCTTTCCTTGAGCTGCACGCGGCCGTCGCGGATCGCCTTCACTTCCCAGCCTTGCAGGACGAGGCCGGCCTCGTAGCGGTCTTCGATGAAATAGTCGTGCGTGGCCTTGCGATTGTCGATAATGCTCATAAAGCCTTCTTGCAGGGGTCGTTCTGGGGCGGCGTTAGGCCCACAACGCACTGTGCCGGTAAAATCTTGCCATTCTAGCCATTTGCGATAGTCGATGCACAAAGTACAACGATCCGTCCTGGTGCCTTACAGCGCCGCCCAGATGTTCGACCTGGTTGCCGACGTGGAGAAGTACCCCGAGTTCATGCCGTGGTGTGGCGGCGCCGAGGTGCAGACCCGCGACGAACACGGCATGCAGGCCTCCATCCTGATTTCCTTCGCAGGGATGAAGCAGCGCTTCACCACCCGCAATACCCACGTCTATCCCGAGCGGATCGACCTGGAGCTGGTGGATGGTCCCTTCTCCAGCCTGGTCGGCCATTGGGTGTTCCAGCCGCTGGCCGAAGACGCCTGCAAGGTCCTCTTCACCATGGAGTACGCGTTCTCGAACCGTCCGCTCGAGATGGTGGTGGGCCCGGTCTTCAACCGCATCGCCACCAGCTTCATCGATTCGTTCACCAAGCGCGCGCAGGCCAAGTATGGGGAATGAGCCGTCCGCGGCGGGGCAGATCGGCGTCATCGTCTGCTACGCCTTGCCCGGCCACGCGTGGCAGCGCGACGTGCGCCTGCCCGAGGGCGCGACCGTCCAGGACGCGCTGGCGGCCAGCGGGTTTGCGCAGGCGTTTCCGGTCGTCAAGCCGTGGGAACGGGGCGTGGGCATCTTCGGCCGCGCCACCGAACCGGCGGCGCGTCTGGCCGATGGCGATCGCGTGGAAATCTACCGCGGGCTGACCTTCGACCCCAAGGAGTCCCGCCGCCGCCGCGCCGAGCACCGCCGGGCCAAGACGGCCAAGAACGGGCGGGTCCGGCCGGCCGGGCTGTTGTAGGCGTCGCATCCTGATCGCCCATCGCCCCGGCCCCTCAGATAGCCCCTTCACATTGTCATAAATACGACAAAGCGCCCAAGCGCTTCGGGCGTAACATAAAGCCAGTTTCCCGCTTACGTTTACGTCAACGTCATGTCAAAATCGACCGGCTGGCGTTCACGAGACGGCAGCAACGCCACCCGACAATACTGACTACAACAGGAGACAGGCCGTGGACTTGGAACTGACCGACGAGCAGCGCGCGTTCGCGCAGGCCGCGCGTGATTACGCCGAGGGCGAACTGGCCCCCCACGCCGCGCGCTGGGACGCCGAGGGCATTTTTCCGCGCGAGGCCTTCGCCCGGGCGGGCGAGATGGGCTTTTGCGCCATCTACGCCAGCGAGGACATCGGCGGCCTGGGCCTGCCGCGTCTGGACGCCACGCTGGTGTTCGAGGAAATGGCAGCGGTGGATCCGTCCACCACGGCGTTCCTGACCATCCACAACATGGCGACGTGGATGGTCGGCAAGTGGGGCCAGCCGGCGCTGCGCGAAGCCTGGGGACCCTTGCTGGCCAGCGGCGAAAAGCTGGCTTCCTACTGCCTGACCGAACCCGGCGCGGGCTCCGACGCGGCATCGTTGTCCACGCGCGCGCAACGCGACGGCGACGATTACGTCATCAATGGCGCGAAGGCCTTCATTTCTGGCGGCGGCGACACCGACCTGCTGGTCGTGATGGCGCGCACCGGGGGCGAAGGCGCCGGCGGCATCAGCGCGTTCGCCATTCCGGCGGACAGCGAGGGCATCGGCTACGGCCGCAAGGAAGAGAAGATGGGCTGGAACAGCCAGTCCACCCGTCCCATCACCTTCGAGAACGTGCGCGTGCCGGCCGCCAACATGCTGGGGCAGGAGGGCGAGGGGTTCAAGATCGCCATGAAGGGCCTGGACGGCGGCCGCATCAACATCGGCACCTGCTCGGTCGGCGCCGCGCAAGGCGCGCTGGACGCCGCCCGCCGCTACATGGACGAGCGCCGCCAGTTCAATCGCCGGTTGGCGGAGTTCCAGGCCCTGCAATTCAAGCTGGCGGACATGGCCACGCATCTCGTGGCCTCGCGCCAGATGGTGCGGCTGGCCGCCTGCAAGCTGGACGCCGGCGCGCCCGACGCGTCCACGTATTGCGCGATGGCCAAGCGGTTCGCCACCGACATGGGCTTTCAGATCTGCCTGGACGCGCAACAGATCCATGGCGGCTATGGTTACCTTAAAGACTATCCCTTGGAGCGTCTGGTGCGCGATACTCGCGTTCATCAGATTCTGGAGGGCACCAACGAGATCATGCGCGTGATCATTGCCCGCCAATTGTTGGAAAAAGGAGCCGACATAAGATGAATGCACCGGTGTTGTTCGAAGAAAGATCCGCCGCCAATGGAATGCGTTTCGGCATTGCGACGCTGAACGCGCCGCAGACGCTCAACGGTCTGTCGCTGGAGATGGTCGATCTCCTGGCGGACCGTCTGGACGCATGGGCTCGCGATCCCGGTGTTGCGCTCGTCGTGCTGCAAGGGGCGGGCGACAAGGCGTTCTGCGCGGGCGGCGATCTGCACGGCCTGTACCGCAGCATGACCGAGAACGCGGGCAAGCCGAGCTGGAGCAACACCTACGCGCGCCGCTTCTTCGAGCACGAATACCGGCTGGATTACCGCATCCATACCTATCCCAAGCCCGTGCTGTGCTGGGGCCACGGCATCGTCATGGGCGGCGGCATCGGGCTGATGATGGGCGCCAGCCATCGCGTCGTCAGCGAGACCTCGCGCCTGGCCATGCCCGAGGTGTCGATCGGGCTCTTCCCGGACGTGGGCGGAAGCTGGCTGCTCAATCGCATGCCGGGCCGCAGCGGCGTGTTCCTGGCGCTCACCGGCGCGCAATTGAACACGTCCGATGCGTTCTTCGCCGGCCTGGCTGATTTCCGCCTGAACAGCGCCGACTGGCCGGCGTTGCTGTCCTCGCTGCAAGAGCAGCCGTGGGCCGGACAGGCCAGCGGCGCGGCCGAAGACGCCATCCCGCCGCGGTCCATCAACGACGGGTTGCTGCGCCGCGCGCTGGCTGCGCTGGAGCCGCCCACGCCGCTCGAAGCCGGGCCGCTGCGCCAGCACTCGTTCGTGATCAACAATCTGTGCAACGGCAACCGCCTGGACGACATCTACGAGGAGCTGTCGTACCTGAAAGACCACGAAGACCCGTGGCTGTCGCGCGCGGCCAATACCATGCTCGCGGGCTCGCCGGGATCGGTGCGGCTGGCCTTTGCGCTGCAGCAGCGCACGCGGCTGCGTTCGCTGGACGATGTGTTCCGCGTCGAGTACATCGCCGCGCTGGCCTGCACCGCGCATGGCGATTTTGCCGAGGGCATCCGCGCGCTGCTGGTCGACAAGGACAAGAACCCGCGTTGGAATCCGGCCGTGATCGACATGGCTACCGACGCCTGGGTGCAGAAATTCTTTGAGGAACCCTGGCCCCAGGGCGAGCCGCATCCGCTTGCCGACCTGGGACAGGAAGGGCGCTGATCCCTCGGCCGGTCCCTCGGCCGGCCCCGGCGCCACGCAGATCACGATGAATCCATACCTACAGCAATAGCAACAGGAGACAAGACATCATGAGCAGCATCGCGTTTATCGGTTTGGGCAACATGGGCGCGCCCATGGCATTGAATCTGGTCAAGGCCGGCCACAGCCTGAAGGTCTTCGACCTGATGCCGGCGGCCATCAAGCTGCTGACCGACGCCGGCGCCACCGCGGCGGCCTCGGCGTCCGAGGCGGTCGAGGGGGCCGAGGTCGTGATCTCGATGCTGCCGGCCAGCAAGCACGTCGAGGGCCTGTACCTGGACCAGGATCTGCTGGGCAAGATCGCGTCCAGCGCGCTGGTGATCGAATGCAGCACCATCGCGCCGGATTCGGCGCGCAAGGTGGCCCAGGCCGCAGAGGTGCGCGGCATCGCCATGATCGACGCCCCGGTCTCGGGCGGCACGGGCGGCGCGGCCGCGGGTACGCTGACCTTCATCGTGGGGGGCGCCGCCGCGTCGTTGGAGCGCGCCCGTCCGGTGCTGGAGAAGATGGGCAAGAACATTTTCCATGCAGGTCCTGCGGGCGCCGGGCAGGTGGCCAAGATCTGCAACAACATGCTGCTCGGCATCCTGATGGCCGGCACGTCCGAGGCGCTGGCGCTGGGCGTGGCCAACGGACTGGATCCCAAGGTGCTGTCGGACATCATCGCCAAGAGCTCCGGCCGCAACTGGGCGACCGAGCTCTACAACCCCTGGCCGGGTGTCATGGAACACGCGCCGGCCTCCAAGGGCTACGCGGGCGGTTTCGGCGTGGACCTGATGCTCAAGGACCTGGGCCTGGCCGCCGAGGCCGCGCTGTCGGCGCGCGCGTCGATTCCGCTGGGTGAACTGGCGCGCAACCTGTATTCGCTGCACAGCGCGGGCGGTTCGGGCAAGCTGGATTTCTCCAGCATCGTCAACCTGGTCAAGCGCGAGCAGGACTGACGTGGCCGACCTGCAGACATCCGTGGATCCGGCCGCGCGGGTCCAGGCCAGTTTCGACCAGCAAAGCATCATGGCGCTGCTGGGCGCCCGGCTGGGCGCGGTGGAGCCGGGCAGGGTGGACATCGTCCTGCCTTACCGGGCCGACCTCTGCCAGCAGAACGGCTTTTTGCACGCGGGCATTTCCACCACCATTGCCGACAGCGCCGGCGGCTATGCCGCGTTCACGCTGTTCGGGCCGGGCGAGGACGTGCTGACCTCGGAGTTCAAGATGAACTTCCTGGCCCCCGCCAAGGGCGACCGGTTCCTTGCCACGGGGCGCGTGGTCAAGCCCGGCAAGCGTCTTTCGGTCTGCCAGGTGGAGATGCATGCCTACGACGGTGAACAAGCCACGCTGTGCGTGATAGGCTTGCTCACCGCGGTGCGCGTGACGCCGCGATGAACTTCGCGCGCGGCGCGTCCGGGTCCTGTGCCCGGCGCGCCGTGCGCCTGTCGCGCGTCGCATGGGTTTTCCGGCAATGCCAGCAAAAGAACATCATCGGATTTTTCGCAGCAACTGGCTGCGCGCCGCGGTCCTGGGCGCGAACGACGGCATCGTCTCGACGGCCAGCCTCATCACCGGCGTCGCGGCGGCCCAGGCTACGCACGGGGCCATTCTCACCTCGGGACTGGCCGGCCTGGTGGCCGGCGCGCTGTCGATGGCGGCAGGCGAATATGTCTCGGTGCGCAGCCAGGCCGATACCGAAGCCGCCGACCTGCGGCTTGAGCAGCGCTCGCTGCGCCGCAATTCCGGCGAAGAACTGGCCGAACTGGTCGATATCTATGTGGCGCGGGGACTGACGCGCGAACTGGCCGAGCAGGTGGCGCGCCAGCTCACCAGCCATGACGCGCTGGACGCGCACGCCCGCGACGAGCTGGGCATTTCCCTGCACAACCGCGCGCGGCCGGTTCAAGCGGCACTGGCCTCCGCGGCGTCGTTCGCGGCGGGCGCCGCCGTGCCGCTGGCCGTGGCGGTTGTCTCGCCTGGACCGCATCTCATCGGCTGGGTCATCGGCGCGTCCGTCTGTTGCCTGGCTTCGCTGGGCGCCATGGCCGCGAAGGCCGGGGGCGCGCCCATCGCGCCGGCCGCGCTGCGCGTCACTGTGCTGGGCGCCGCGGCGATGGCCGTGACGGCGGGCGTGGGGGCGCTGTTCGGGGTGGCGGTCTGAAACATCACGGCCTGCGCGCGCGGGGATTTTCCGGCGTGCAGGCCTGGCCGGCTCACGGGTTGATCGAGTACGGCAGCGGCGCCGTGGCGATGCGCGGGCCGTCCACGCTGGCCAGGCGCAGGTCGCCGTCGGGCAGCGCGGCCAGGGTGGTTTCGAACAGCACCGACACCACGCCCTGGTTGCTCGCGGCCTGGACGACGCGGCCGATGGCCTCGCCGGGCTGCGCCGCGTCGAACACATCCACGCCCGTCAGCGCCGGTCCCTGCAGGGTGGTGTCGGCGACGGTGCCGAAGGCCATGCGCCGCTTGACCGTGCCGCGGTAGTGGCTGCGCGCGACGACTTCCTGCCCCGGATAACAGCCCTTGGTGAAGCTGACGCCCTGGATCAGGTCCAGGTTGACCGTTTGCGGGATGAAGACATCCTGCGTCGCGGCCGCGATCCAGGGTATGCCGGCCGCCAGTTCGGCCGCCTGCCAGGACGCGGCCGACGCCAGCCCCAGCGCCGGGACCAGCGCGGCGGACTGTTCCAGTTGCGCGTCGGAGGCGATCCACCACCAGCGCAGGCGGTCGTCGGCCGACGGCGCGACGATCCAGGTGCCGGACGGCAGATCCGCGCGCTGCCAGGTGGCGCGGGGCAGGGCGCCCGCGACGGCTTCCAGCGCGGCAGCCTGTTCCGGCGTGGCCTGCACGCCAGCCACCTGCAGCGGCGCGGGCGCCAGCTTGACCTTGGCGCGCAGCACGAACATGGACAGGCGCTTAAGCAGGGCCTGGGACAGGTCCTGGCGGACCATGCCGTAGAACTGCGGGGCGTCGTCCGCGGCGTCCGTGCCGCGCCACATCACCATCGTGGCAAGCAGGCGGCCCTTGGCGGTGCAGTAGCCGGCCAGGCGGGCGGCGTCGGAAGGCAGTCCCGTGACGTCCTGCGTGAATTGGCCATGCAGGAAGGAAAGGGCATCGGCGCCAGCGGCGCTGAAGACCGTCAGGTCCGGCAGCGGCGCGCATTGCGCGCAACCTTCGGCGCGGACAGGAATCGAAGAATAAAAGGCGTGCATGTCGGCGGGGGTTATCGCGTCATCAAAGTGCTGATGATAGCCGCGTTCTCCGGCTGACCCGGCCATGCCCCCGACGCGTAAAGGGGCGGGTCGCGCGATCCGGCCCCCGTTGTGGCCCGGCTTGGCCCCGCGATCCATTAAACTTCCGACACTTATGAAGATGCGACTCCGAAATTTCGTCCTGTGGTTCCTGCTTCTCGTCGTCCTGGCCGTGGGCGGCGCGGTGGGCGCCGCCTATACCTGGATGCACCGTCCGCTCACGCTGGCGTCCGACAAGATCGACTTCGTGGTGGACCCGGGCAGCAGTCCGCGCACCGTCGCGCGCGCGCTCAATGCGGCCGGCGTGCCGGTGTGGGAGCCCGGCTTCGTGTGGATGGCCCGGCTGTCCGAACGCGACAAGCTGATCAAGGCGGGCGGCTACCAGGCCATCAATGGCGACACGCCCTGGCTGCTGCTCGAGCGCCTGGCGCGCGGCGACATGACCCAGCGTCAGATCACGTTCCTGGAAGGCTGGACCTACCGCCAGATCCGCCAGGCGCTGCGCGAGAATCCCGACGTCAAGCAGACGCTGGACGGGGTCAGCGATGAAGAACTGCTGGCGCGCCTGGGGTCGGACATCAAGCATCCGGAAGGCCTGTTCTTCCCGGATACCTACGTGTTCACGCCCGGCAGCACCGATTTCGACCTGCTGCGCCGCGCCTACCAGGAAGGCCAGCGCATCCTGAACGACACCTGGGACAAGCGCCAGGACGGCGTGGCCGTGTCCACGCCCTACGAGGCGCTGGTGCTGGCGTCCATCATCGAAAAGGAAACCGGCCACGGTCCGGAGCGCCGCCGCGTGTCGGGCGTGTTCACCAACCGGCTCAAGATCGGCATGCTGCTGCAAACCGATCCCACCGTGATCTACGGCATGGGCGAGGCCTACCAGGGCCGCATCCGCAAACGCGACCTGCAGACCGACACGCCCTGGAACACGTACACGCGTCCCGGTCTGCCGCCCACGCCCATCGCGGCCCCGGGCAGGGCGGCCTTGCTGGCGGCCGTGCAGCCCGAACAGCACAAATTCCTGTATTTCGTCTCCCGGGGCAACGGCACCAGCGAATTCTCGGCCAACCTGTCCGAGCACAACCGCAACGTCGCCCGCTACATCCTCGGCCAGCGCTCGACGCCCACGCCGGCGTCGACCCCCGCTCCGGCCCCCGCGCCCGCCGGCGCACCGGCCGAGGCGGCAGATCCCGCCCCCGAATCAGCACAAGGACAAGATCAATGACCTCACGCGGACGCTTCATCACGCTGGAGGGCGTGGACGGCGCGGGCAAGAGCACGCACACGGCCTGGATCGCCGATTTCCTGCGCGGACAGGGACTGGAGGTGGTGTCCACCCGCGAGCCCGGCGGCACGCCGCTGGGCGAAAAGCTGCGCACCCTGGTCCTGAACGATCCGATGGGGTTGGACACCGAGACCTTGCTGATGTTTGCCGCCCGTTGCGAGCACGCCCGCCAGGTGATCGAGCCGGCGCTGGCGCGTGGCGCCTGGGTCGTCTGCGACCGTTACACCGATGCCAGCTACGCCTACCAGGGCGGCGGCCGCGGCCTCGGGGCCGAGCGCGTGGCGGTCCTGGAAAACTGGATGCAGGCGGGCCGCCCGGACCGCACCTGGCTCTTTGACGTGCCCCTCGAAGTCGCCCGGGCGCGGCTGGCCGATGCCCGCGAGCCCGACCGCTTCGAGCGCGAGGGCGCGGCGTTCTTCGAGCGCACCCGCGAGGCCTATCATGCCCGCGCAAAGGCCGACCCCGACCGCATTCGCGTGGTGGACTCCACCCGCTCCATCGCCCAGATCCGCACCGACCTCGAAGCCGGCCTGCGCGAGCTGCTGGCCGTCGCGGCATGAGCGCGCCCCAGTTCCTGCCCTGGCAACTGGACACGGCACGCGCGTGGCTGGGCAACCGCGACCGCTTCGCCCATGCATGGCTGGTGCATGGGCTGGCCGGCATCGGCAAGCTGGATTTCGCCGTCGCCGCGGCGGCGAGCCTGCTGTGCGAGGCGCCTGAAAACGGGCTCGCCTGCGGCCACTGCGCGGCATGCGCCTGGTTCGCCAGCGGCAACCATCCCGATCTGCGGCGCATCCGCCCCGAGGCGGTGGCCGTGGAAGAGGGTGCGGACGCGGCTGAACAGCAGGAAGACGCCGAGCCGGCGACGGGCGCCGCCAAGCGCGCGCCCTCCAAGGAAATCCGCATCGACCAGATCCGCTCGCTGGAGTCCTGGTTCAATACCGCGACGCACCGGGGCGGCTGGCGCGTGGCGCTGCTGTATCCGGCCCATGCCTTGAACGTCGTGTCGTCCAACGCCTTGCTCAAGGTGCTGGAGGAGCCGCCGCCCCATACCGTGTTCCTGCTGGTGGCCGATGCGCCGGACCGGCTGCTGCCCACGCTGGTGTCGCGGTGCCGCCGCCTGCCGCTGCCCGCCCCGGACGCCGACACGGCGCTGCAGTGGCTGCGGGACCAGAACGTGGAGCCGGCGCGCGAATGGCTGGCAGCCGCGGGCGGCGCGCCGCTGGCGGCGCTGCGCCTGGCGCAGTCCGGGGAATCCCCCTGTCCGGCCTGGCTGGTCCAACTGGTCAACCCGCTGGCCAAGGGGCAGGCCCCCGATGTGGGCACGCTGGCCGAAGCCCTGGAAAAAGTGGCCGCGCCCGAATGGATCGATGCCCTGCAACGGCTGTACACCGACCTGATGCTGGCCAGCGCCGGCGCCCCGGTGCGCTACTTTCCGTCGCTGGCGGCGGGCGTGGCGCAGGTGGCGTCCCGCATGCATCCCGCGCGCGTGGCGGAGGCGGCGCGCTGGCTGACCCGCCAGCGCGCGCTGGCCACCCACCCCTTGAACGCCAAGCTCTTCGCCCACGCCACCCTGCAGCGCGTGGTGCTATCCTGCCAGGCGTAAGCCCTTGATCCGGCGGCGCTTTGCCCGGCATCGGGGCGGAGCGCCACGGCTCCCCACACCAGACTCACCATGTACGTCGATTCACACTGTCACCTGAACTTTCCCGAGCTGGCGAACGATCTGCCAGCCATTCTCGACCGCATGACCGCCAACCAGGTCACCCACGCGCTGGTCGTCAGCGTCAACATGCCGGAATGGCCCGGCCTGATGGCGCTGGTGGAACCGCAGCCGCGGCTCTGGGCCTCGGTCGGTGTGCATCCCGACTACGAAGACACGCCGGATCCGACGCCCGAAGAACTGGTGCGCCTGGCCGAACACCCCAAGGTCGTGGCCATCGGCGAGACGGGGCTCGACTACTACCGGCTGTCCGAGCCGCTGGACTGGCAGCGCGAGCGTTTCCGCCGCCACATCCGCGCCGCGCGCGATGCCGGCCTGCCGCTGATCGTGCACACGCGGTCGTCCGCCGAGGACACCGTGCGCATGTTGCGCGAAGAGAAAGCGGCCGAGGTGGGCGGCGTGATGCACTGTTTCACCGAAACCTGGGAAATCGCCCAGGCCGCGCTGGAGCAGAACTTCTACATCTCGCTGTCCGGCATCGTGACCTTCAAGAACGCGCAGATCGTGCACGAAGTGGCGGCCAAGGTGCCGCTGGACCGGCTGCTGATCGAAACCGATTCGCCCTACCTCGCGCCCGTGCCGTACCGGGGCAAGCTGAACGATCCGTCCAAGGTGATCCACGTGGCCGAGAAGATCGCGGACCTGCGCGGCATCACGGCGGCCGAGGTGGCGCAGGCGTCCACCGACAATTTCTTCCGGCTGTTCAGCAAGATCCAGAAATAGCCCCACCCGATTCATTGAACCCGCATCCCTAGGACTGCCATGGCCATCCGCTTCGCCTCTGCCCAGAAAGCCCTTTTGTCATGCGGCCGCGCCGGCCTGCTTGCCCTGGCCTTGGGCCTGGCCGCGCCGGCCGCCCAGGCCGCCAATGCCGGCGACTGGTGGGTCTACGTCGCCAACGATTACCCAGACGACATCCGGGCGCTGCTTGCGCAGGGCTCGGACCCCAACGTGCGCTACAAGAATGGCCAACCGGCCATCATGCGGGCCGTCGTGGACAACGCCTGGAAAGTCTTCGACGTGCTCGCCGCCGACAAGCGCACGGACGTCAACGCCGAAAACCCGGCGGGCGAGACGCCGCTGATGTACCTGGCCATCGCCGGTCAGACCGAACGCGCCAAAAAGCTGATCGCGCGCGGCGCCCAGGTCAACCGGCTGGGGTGGACCCCGCTGCATTACGCCGCGTCCAAGGGGCAGATGGAGATGGCCCGCCTGCTGCTGGCGAACAAGGCCATGGTCAACGCGCCCGCGCCCAACGGCGAGACGCCACTGATGATGGCTGCGCTGTCCGGCCGCAAGCCCATGGTGGAATTGCTGATCCGGGCCGGGGCCGACGTCACCACGCAGGACACCAAAGGCCAGGACGCCGCCGCATGGGCGGCGACGGGCAAGTCGGAGGCGCTTGCGGCCGAGCTGACGGCCATGATCCAGCAGCAGGAAGACGCCAAGCGCAAGCGCCGCGCCGCGGCGCAGGGCGCTCCGCAGGAGGCGGGCGCCGCGCAATCGGCCGGTGTGCCGGCCCCGGACCAGGCGCCGCCGCCCGCATCCGCAACGGCGGCCGAGACGGCGCCGGGCAAGGACGGCGTGAAGGGCGTTTCCGGGGTGGGGCTGTCGGACTACGACAAGCCGGCCGCGCCCTGAACCCCGCCCGCCGCCGCGAAAGCCCGCCTTGCCGCGGGCTTTTTTGCGTCCGGATTTCGGGGTTTTCCCTTGCGATTCTCAGCGGATGGGAAAAAATCAAAGCTCGTCAACCACAAATTGATAATCTCGCCGCCATATTGCTGGGAGTCGAGTTGTCATGTCGGAAACGTCCGTAGGGGCGGGCGCGGATCGCGTCCTGTATGTGCTGGCCACGTTGGCGCGTCACGACGGCCCGCTCAGCATTGCCGCGCTGGCCGAAAAGACCGGCCTTGCCCAAAGCACGCTGTACCGGCAGATCGCGCTGCTCAAGCGCTGGGGATTCGTCGCCGAACACGAGGGCGAGTACGGCCCCGGCCCGCTCTGTGTGCAGTTGGCCTGGGGCTTTGATCAGTCGTCGTACCTGATCCACGAAGCGCAGCCCGACATGGCGGCGCTGGCCGCGTCGTCCGGCGAAACCATCGGCCTGCTGGTCGCGGTCAAGGATCAGGCGGTCTGCCTGGACATGGTGGAAAGCCAACATCCGCTGCGCTGCTCGTTCACCAAAGGCCGCGGGCTGCCGCTGGCGCGCGGCGCCTCGGCCAAGTCGCTGCTGGCGTTCATGCCCCAAGCCCGGCTGCAGGGGGCGCTGGCCTACCTGGCCAACGAGGCCGGCGTGGATGTCGCGCGCCTGGCAAGCGAACTGGAGGCCATCCGCGACCAGGGCTATGCCGTGACCGACAGCGAGGTCGACGCCGGCGTCTGGGGCGTGAGCGTGCCGATCTTCCAGCGGGCCAACCAGGCCGTGGCGTCGATCACGCTCATGGCGCCATCCACCCGCGCCGCGCAACGCCCGAACGCCCTGATCGACATGACCGTCGCGGCCGCCCGCCGCATTTCGGCCCGACTGAAGGCGACCTGATGAAGGCCCGCATGGCCGCAAGCTTTGCCTAACCGAATTACATGCTGCACCCCTTAGTCCGTTCCTGGTTTCAACGATCGCCGTACCCACCGCCGTATCCACACGCATAGGACCCACCATGACCACTCGCCGCACCCTGCTTTCCGCCGCCCTGACCCTGAGCCTCGCCTGGGCCGCTGGTTCCGCGCACGCCCAGGAAACGATCCGCGCCGTCACCGACGCCACCTTCCCCCCGATGGAGTTCGTCAAGGACGGCAAGCGCACCGGTTTTGACATCGAGCTGGTCGAAGCGCTGGCCGGCGCGATGGGCAAGAAGATCGAATGGATCGACATCGACTTCAAGGGCCTGATTCCGGCCCTGCAGGCCGGCCGCGCCGATATCGCCGTGTCCGCCATCTACATCACGCCCGAGCGCAGCAAGGTCGTCGACTTCACCGACCCGTACTACGCGGGCGGTCTGGTGGTGCTGACCAAGGCCGACGGCCCCATCAAGAGCATCAAGGACCTGGACGGCCGCAAGGTGTCGGTGCAGGTCGGCACGAAGTCCGTCAACTACCTGAAGGAGCACTTCCCCAAGGTGCAGCGCGTGGAAGTCGAAAAGAACCAGGAAATGTTCAACCTGGTGCAGATCGGCCGCGCCGACGCCGCGGTGACGGGCAAGCCCGCCGCCAAGCTGTTCGCGCAGAGCACCAACGGCCTGACCGTGCTGGGCGAGCAGGTGACCACCGAGGACTACGGCATCGCCGTGCCCAAGAACAAGCCTGAACTCACGCGCGAGCTGAACGCCGCGCTGCAGAAGCTGAAGGCCGATGGCACCTATCAAACCATCGTGAACAAGTGGTTCGAGGCGCCCGCGAAATGAACCTGGATTTTTCTCCCGTCTTCGCCGACTTCGACGCGCTGCTGCGGGGCGCGGCGGTCACCATCGAGGTGACTGCCGGCGCCTTGCTGCTGGGCTGCGTGATGGGGCTGCTGGTGGGCGTGGGGCGGCTCAACCCGCAACGCCGCGTCATCTATCACCTGTGCAGCACCTACCTGCTGTTCTTCCGAGGCACGCCGCTGCTGGTGCAGCTTTTCATCTGGTTCTTCGGGCTGCCCCAGTTCGGCGTGACGCTGCCGGCCTTCGCCTGCGGCGTGCTGGGCCTGGGCATGTATTCCGGCGCCTACGTGTCGGAAATCGTGCGGGGCGCGATCCAGTCGGTGGATCGCGGCCAGACGGAAGCGGCGCGCTCGCTCGGCATGTCGTCGGGCCAGGCCATGCGCATCATCATCCTGCCGCAGGCCGTGGTGCGCATGATCCCGCCGCTGGGCAACGAGTTCATCGCGCTGATCAAGAATTCCGCGCTGGTGTCGCTGTTGACCATTCACGATCTGATGCACGAAGGGCAGAAGATCATCAGCGTGTCATATCGCTCGCTGGAAACCTACCTGGTGGTGGCTTTGATCTATCTGGTTCTGACCACGGTGGCCATGGTGATTTTGCGCAAGGTCGAGCATCGTCTGCGCGCCGGAGGGATGGTGCAATGAGCCTCGTCATCGAAGGGCAGGAAATGATCCGCATCCGCGGCCTGCACAAGTCCTACGGCGACCACGCCGTCCTGCGCGGCATCGACTTTGACGTGCTGCAGTCGCAGGTGGTGGTGGTGATCGGCCCCAGCGGGTCGGGCAAGAGCACGCTGCTGCGATGCTGCAACGGCCTGGAAGTGGCGCAGCGCGGCACCGTGGAAATCTGCGGGCAGACGCTGCAGGACAACGGCGCGATGCTGCCGGAGGCCGAGCTGAACCAGTTGCGCACGCAGGTGGGCATGGTGTTCCAGGGCTTTAACCTGTTCCCGCACCTGTCGGTGTTGGACAACGTGACCGTCGGGCCGCGCAAGCTGCTCGGTCTGGGGCGCGAGCAAGCCAACGCCCTGGCGGCCGACCTGCTGAACAAGGTTGGCCTGTCGCAGAAGGTCTCGGCCATGCCGGCCAGCCTGTCGGGCGGGCAGAAGCAGCGCGTGGCCATCGCGCGCGCGCTGGCCATGCAGCCGCAGGTCATGCTGTTTGACGAGCCGACCTCGGCGCTGGACCCGGAGCTGGTGGGCGAAGTGCTGCAGGTCATGAAGCTGCTCGCCCGCGAAGGCATGACCATGATGGTCGTCACCCACGAAATGGGCTTTGCCCGCGACGTGGCCGACGTCGTGGCCGTGATGGACGGCGGCGTCATCCTGGAATCGGGTTCGCCGGACGTGATCTTCAGCGCGCCGCGCGAAGCGCGCACCCGCGAGTTCCTGCAGGCGGTCCTGAGCGCGGGTCCGGGGGCGGCGGCATGAGCGCGTCGACACTCGATATGAGCCTGTGGAAGGCGCGCGACGACAGCGCCGAGCAGGGCGACACCCGCCGGCTGGCGCACATCGTCGAAGCCGAAGCAGGGCAGGCCGACATGGGCGAGGCCGTGTTGCTGGGCTTTGCGTGCGACGCCGGCGTGGCCCGCAACCAGGGCCGGGTCGGCGCGGCCGCAGGTCCGGCGGGCATCCGCAAGTACCTGGCGGGGCTGCCCGCGCACGGCCTGACGCGCCTGCTGGATGCGGGCGACATCGACTGCCACGGCGACAAGCTGGAAGCGGCCCAGGAGCGCCTGGGCCTGCGAATTGCCGAACTGATGGGGCAAGGCGCGCGACCGGTCGTGCTGGGCGGCGGCCATGAGATCGCGTGGGGCAGTTTCCAGGGCCTGGCCCGTTGGCTGGATGCGCGCGGCGATGCCGGCGCCGTGCTGGTCCTGAACCTGGACGCGCACTTCGATCTGCGCACGGGACGTCCGGGCAGCTCCGGCACGCCGTTCGACCAGATCGCGCGGGACAGCGAGGCGCGCGGGCGCGACGTGCAGTACGCCTGCCTGGGCGTCTCGCGGCTGGCCAATACGCCGGCGCTTTACGCCCGCGCGGCCGAGATCGGGGCCGTATGGATCGAAGACCGGGAGATGCAGGAGCGCCAACTGGCCTCGCGGCTCGCCGATGTGGACGCGCTGCTGGCCAAGGCGCAACACGTGTATCTGACGATCGACCTGGACGTGTTGCCCGCCGGCGTGATGCCGGGCGTTTCCGCGCCCGCGCCGTATGGCGTGCCGATGTCCGTGATCGAGGAGATCGTGTTGCGGGTCAAGGCCAGCGGCAAGCTCCGCCTGGCCGACATGGCGGAGTTCAATCCCAAGTTCGACATCGACGGCCACGGCGCGCGCGCGGCTGCGCGTCTGGCATGGCAGCTGATGGCGGCGTGATTCCATTCGGTGTCTGACACCCTGGCTGCAGTGGGGCAGGGGGTGTCAGATACCGGTGCGCCGCTTGGGCTCGGGGCCTGATGTTGCGCGCACCCGCAAGGGCAAGGGATTCTGGGGCGGTTCTCTTCACGGGGCCGCCCCTTTTGCCGTCTGGCGCCGGCGCGCGCAGGCTGGACGGGGGCGCCATCGCGGCTTAGGATAGGTGCAGCTTCCGGGCCCCTCTGCGACCCGTTCGGTATCCGCAACAGCTATACGACCCTATTAAAAATATTTAAACTTTAAATGGGGACGCTATAAGTTTCGTGGATAAAATGGCGCAACTTTGTCAGGAGAGCATGCTCATGTCTCACACTCCCACCCATGCCTTGCCGTCTTATCTGAATGCCGATGACCTCGGCCCCTGGGGTAATTACCTGCAACAAGTCGACCGGGTCACGCCGTACCTCGGTTCCCTGAGCCGGTGGGTCGAGACGCTGAAGCGTCCGAAGCGCTCGCTGATCGTCGACGTGCCGATCGAACTGGACAACGGCACCATCGCCCACTTCGAGGGCTATCGCGTGCAGCACAACGTGTCGCGCGGCCCGGGCAAGGGCGGCGTGCGCTTCCACCAGGACGTCACGCTCTCCGAAGTGATGGCGCTGGCTGCCTGGATGTCGGTCAAGAACGCCGCGGTCAACCTGCCGTACGGCGGCGCCAAGGGCGGCATCCGCGTCGATCCGCGCAAGCTCTCCCAGTCGGAACTCGAACGCATGACGCGCCGCTACACCAGCGAGATCGGCGTCATCATCGGACCCTCCAAGGACATCCCCGCGCCTGACGTGAACACCAACGCCCAGACCATGGCCTGGATGATGGACACGTACTCCATGAACGAAGGCGCCACCGCCACCGGCGTTGTCACCGGCAAGCCGATCGCGCTGGGCGGCAGCCTGGGCCGCGTCGAAGCCACCGGCCGCGGCGTGTTCGTCGTGGCGTGCGAAGCCGCCCGCGACCAGAACATCGACGTCGCCGGCGCGCGCGTCGTCGTGCAAGGCTTCGGCAACGTGGGCGGCACCGCCGCCCGCCTGTTCCATGAAGCCGGCGCCAAGGTCATCGCCGCGCAGGATCACACCGGCACCGTGCACAACCCGGCCGGCCTGGACGTGCACAAGCTGCTGTCGCACGTGTCGCAGACCGGCGGCGTGGGCGGCTTCTCGGGCGGCCAGGCGCTGGACAAGAACGAGTTCTGGACGCTGGAAACCGAATTCCTGATCCCGGCAGCCCTGGAAAGCCAGATCACGGTCGACAACGCCGCCAAGGTGCGCGCCAAGATCGTGGTCGAAGGCGCCAACGGCCCGACCACCCCCGAAGCCGACGACATCCTGGCCGAGAACGGCGTCTATGTCGTGCCGGACGTGCTGGCCAACGCCGGCGGCGTGACGGTCAGCTACTTCGAATGGGTGCAGGATTTCTCCAGCTTCTTCTGGAGCGAAGAGGAAATCAACCAGCGCCTCGAACGCCTCATGCGCGAAGCCTACGCGTCGGTGGCGCAGGTGTCGCGCGAGCACAAGGTGACGCTGCGTACTGCCGCGTTCATCGTGGCTTGCACGCGCATCCTGCAGGCCCGCCAGGTGCGCGGCCTGTATCCGTAAAGACTGAATCGGCATTGCGCCCACGGGGGGCAATGCCGAGGAGGCGGAGAGAGACAAATCGGGAAACTGCCTTGCGTCGAACGGCATCCCTCGCGGGATGGGTTTCGACCCTCTGGTATCAATCACCAAGCTCGACCGATCCCTACCAGGCGCAATGCGCTTCGTAGGGATTTTTTCTGGCAAGACGATACGTTGCCGACCGGGCTGGCGTGAAGGGCTGTCAGGTGAGGCAGTGTGTTGCGCTGCGCCCCGACTGCCGCATCGCTGGCTCGTCATGAAAAAATGCGCCGGGCCAGATTTGACCCGCCCGGGCCAAAAATGGCCCACTCAGAGTGCTTAGTTATCAAGGGCTTATGACGCAGCGAGTCAAATTTGGCCCGATTTCTCGGTCAAAACCCGGTCTTGCGTGGCGCCGCGCCTGCGGCAGTCCTTATGGCATCCCGCCAACTTCCTCGTAGCCCTTTGATTCTTCGCAGGTTTCTCCCGCGCTGACCCACCTGGCACGGATTTCGCATATGTCGCCGCATCCCACCTTCGGGATGCTTCGGCCCCACCGGGCCTCACGACGACAAGGAATCCGTCAATGCCTACTCCCGCCTATATCAGCATCACCGGCAAGACCCAGGGCAACATCACCCAGGGCGCCTTCACCGCCGACTCGGTCGGCAACGTCTACGTGGAAGGCCACGAAGACCAGATCCTGGTCCAAGAGATCGAGCACCGCGTCAACACCCCGACCGATCCGCAAAGCGGCCAGCCTTCCGGCCAGCGCGTGCACAAACCGTTCATCTTCACCAGCGCGCTGAACAAGGCCACGCCGCTCATGTACCAGGCCCTGGCCGCCGGTGAAATGCTGCCCAAGGTCGAAGTGAAGTGGTACCGCACGTCCATCGACGGCAAGCAGGAACACTTCTTCACGACTGAACTGGAAGACGCCACGATCGTGGACATCACCAGCGTCCTGCCGCACGCGCAGGACCCGGGCAACGCCGACTACACGCAGCTCATCAAGGTGGCCATGGCGTATCGCAAGATCACCTGGACCCACGCGATCGCGGGCACGGAAGCCTCGGACGACTGGCGCAAGCCGCTGGAGAGCTGAGCGGGATGAGCCAGATGAGCCGGCCCGATTCGTCGCGCGCCGGCTCCTCCTGCCTCATTGCTCAATCCAGCCCCCGGAGTCGCCGCCAGCGGTGATTCCGTCTTCTTCTTGACCATCGGCAGCCGCAACGATTGCTCGCAACGTTGCGGCTGCGCAGGATACCGAGATGACCCGTTTATCCGATCTGCGATTCACGTTCTCGCCAGCCGCCACCGGCGTGGACTTCGACGTCATCGAGTTCACGCTGGATGAAGCCTTGTCCGAGACCTTTGTGCTGCGCGTGGCGTTGTCCAGCTTCGATGCGGCCGTAGACTTTGGCGTGCTGCTGGACCAGCCTGCGTTATTCACGATCTGGCGCGGGGATGCGCCGGTGCGCCATGTGCACGGCATCGTCACGGGGTTTGAACAAGGCGACACCGGTTTCCGGCGCACCCGCTACCGCGCCGTGGTGGAGCCGGCACTGGCACGCGCGTCGCTGTGCTCCGACTGGCGCATCTTCCAGCAGCAATCGGTGCCGGAGATCCTGGATCAGGTCATCAAATCCCACGGCATCACGAACTACGAACAGGTCACGACCCACGAACACCTGCCGCGCGAGTATTGCGTGCAGGCGGGCGACACGGACCTGCAGTTCCTCGACCGGCTCGCGGCCGAGGAAGGATTCTTCTACCGCTTCGAACACACCGACAAGGGCCACCGCCTGATCCACGGTGATCGCATCTACGTCCACGGCGCGATCGATGGCGGCCCGGTCATCTACAACCCCACGCCCGGCGGCGATCAACCCGAACCGGCCCTGCGCCGCTTCACCTATGCCGAACACGTGCGCACCGCGCGCCAGACGCAGCGCGACTACACCTACACCCACCCGCAATACGACCAAGAGCATTCAGCGTTAGCGCGCGAACTGGACCACCAGGACGCCCGCTACGAACGCTACGACTACCCCGGCCGCTACAAGCGCGACGAAGCCGGCAAACCCTTCACCCTCAGCCGCCTCCTCGGCCTGCGCCGAGACGCCCGCATGGCCCGCGTCGAAGGCGACGACGCGCGCCTCGTGCCCGGCGTGGCGTTCGACCTGACCGGCCATCCGCGCGAAGACTGGAACCACGGCTGGCGCCCGGTGCGCATGCAGCACCACGGGATCCAGCACACCAGCCAGCAGGAAGAAGGCGCCGACGCCGCGCAAGGCACCCAATACCGCTACACCGCCGACATCGTGCCGGACAAGGTCGACTGGAAACCGGAGCCTGCCCCCAAGCCCCGCATCGACGGCCCGCAGATCGCCTCGGTCGTGGGACCTGCCAACGAAGAAATCTACTGCGACGCATACGGCCGCGTGAAGGTCCAGTTTCCCTGGGACCGCCTGGGCAGGAACGACGAGCACAGCTCCTGCTGGATCCGCGTCTCGCAGAACTGGGCGGGCGCCGCGTGGGGCCACATGGCCATCCCGCGCATCGGCCAGGAAGTGATCGTCGACTTCCTGGATGGCGACTGCGACCAGCCCATCATCACGGGCAGGACGTATCGGGCGACCAACCTGCCGCCGTACGCGCTACCCCGCCACAACATCCTGAACACCGTCAAGACCAAGGAGCACAAGGGCAGCCGGGCCAACGAACTGCGCCTGGACGACACCTCGGGCCAGATCAGCGCCGCGCTGATGAGCGACCATGCGGCCACGGCGCTCAACCTTGGCTACCTGACCCATCCCAGACCATCGGGCGGCGTGCCGCGCGGCCAAGGCTTCGAATTGCGCACGGATGCGCATGGCGTGTTGCGCGCAGGCGGCGGCCTGCTGCTCACCACCGAGATGCGCGCCAATGCCGGCGAACATCACAAGGACCTGCCCGAGACCGCCGAGCGCCTGTCCGTCGCGCGAGAGCAGCAGGACACCTTCGCCACGCTGGCGCGCGATGTGATGGCGCAGGAGCCCGGCGACCAGGACGGCGTGGCCGGCGCCTTGCAGGCGCAGCACGCGCAGATCGAGGGACAAGGTCCCGCCAATCCGCAGGCCAACCACTACCCCGAACTCAGCGCGCCGCACCTGGTGCTGGCCAGTCCGGCCGGCATCGCCACCAGCACGCCGGGCTGCACGCACATCGCCAGCGGCGAACACATCGCGCTCTCCAGCACCGGCCACACCAGCGTCTCGGCGGGCAAGCGGCTGCTGGCCAGCGCCAGCCGCGGCATGCGCTTCTTCGTGCAGAGCCTGGGATACCGCCTGATCGCCGCGGCCGGCGACATCGACATCAAGGCGCTCAAGGACAGCATCAACGTGCTGGCCAAGCTGAACGTCACCGTCAGCGCCACCCGCATCACGATCAGCGCCAAGGAAGAAATCGTGATCAATGCCGGCGGCAGCGGCACGACCTACAACGCGGGCGGCATCACGCATGCGACCGGTGGCGCGTACAAGGTGCATTCGGCGGGAGCACGGTTCACCGGGCCCAAGAACCAGGCGGGGACGTTTCCGGATGAGCCCAAGCCAGCCAAGGGAAACCTGGAATTGTTCAACAGGTATCTCAATGGCACAGGGATTCCGAACGCTGCGTTCGAAGTCGAGGATGCCTTGGGGCGTGTCTTCAAGGGCACGCTCGATGCCCAAGGGTTTGCGGCCGTGCCAGGCGCGGCCCCAGGTCCGGCAAGCGTCAGCTTTGGCAAGGATCCGAACAACCCTTGGGAGCAAAGCAGCTTTATGGGTTCGAAGCCCTGGCCCGCCCAAATGGCGACGGCCGTTCCAGCGCAGGTTCGAGCATTGGCCGATGAACTGCAAGCCAAAGCCGCAGGGATTCAGGACGCCCTGCGGGCGGCACAGGTTGCCGGCCAATCGGGGCGTGCGGTGGCAGCGGCGGTCCAGGCCAGCCCCGCCGGCCTGCTGCGCACGGCAGGTGTCGGTCAGGCGCACAGGGGGCTGCTTGGCGCGAACGCCATGCCCCGAGATCAGGCTACTCCGGCCCTCGCCAAGTCGCTGACGGGATAGCGGCACGCGCCTCTTGCCCAGTCCTGTCATCGGTCATTGACCGCGCCGCTGCGTCCCCCGCTTACTTGCACAAGTGAAACATCAGTCATGTCTCAGCCCTCCCGCACGCCAGCCACGTTGAATTACCCGACGCGCTACACCGATAAAGAATGGGAAGCCGTCGTTGCGACCTCTTGGAAGACCATTTCGGACGGGTGGGACAGTATTCCCGCCGAATGGCAGAGATTCAGGAGTTCCGAGGTTGGCAGGACCAGTATTCAGGTAGCCCGATATGCGCTGATCGGGGGAATCGTCGCGCGCGCAGTCGTCGCTCCTCGCAACACGATTGTGCGAGAAGACGTTCGAGAAGGCGCCGCCGCATTCGATAGATGGCTTCGCAGCATCAGCAACGATCTCATCACGCTTGAACGGATTAAGAGCTTCGCCTCTGCGATTCCCATCGTCACCAACGTCATCGCTTTGGTGGACGTGATCAATGACATCACCGAGATGATGTCCAAGAAAGAGGTGATGGCCCTGGATTGGGTCGGGCTGGGGGTCGATCTGATCGGTGTGGTGCCCGCAGCCGTGGGCTACGGTGCGATACGTGGCAATTTGCGCGTTGCCTTGCACGCTGCCCGCGCCGAATTCATGTCACGCGGCCTGGCGGGCGTGAGCGAGGTGCTGATCAGCACGCTCGCCAACAACCTGAGCGCCAGCTTCAAGGGCGATCTGGAGACTTTCCTCAAGGATGCCATTGCCAAGCTTGAAGAAATCCTGATCGTGGCCGCGGACATGGGGGAACAAGTTGTCAATAGCCTGGCCAATGGCCTGATCAGCTTGGCCAATGCGGACCTGGGATCGACGGAAAACTACCAGGCTGCCGACCAGAAGCTGCAGGCGGTGCTACAAGAAAACAACGGGTCGGTCAGCACGCTGGAATTGGTCACGCATCCGAATTTTTGGAGCGCATTGGGCAGCATCATGGTTGGGCAGGCCAAGGACGCGGCCAGTTGGGGCGCACGACAGGTCTTGCCCGAGCCCATCAAGAAGCATGTCCTTGACGTCGCGGCGCAGTTAAAGATACTTGCCCCGCAAGTCAAGGCGCAAATCCTTACGCTGAAGGACCCGAAGGTCCAGCAGAGCATAGGCTGGATGCTGGAGCAACTGATGCTGGCGGTCGTCGCAAAGCGCAAGCTTGCGCATTCCCAGCCCAGCAACGTTCATCCGTCGCAGACCAGTCAGGCCAAGCATCAGGCGTCCGGGGCGGAAAGCGACGCCATCAAAAGACAGCACCCGGCCAAAGCGGATCCCAAGCCCGGCAGCGGTTGCAGCTCATGCAACAGCATCACGTTCGCGCGCGGCGCAGAAACCCTGACTCATACGGACGCGGTGTTGCCCGGCCCGTTTCCGCTGCGCTGGGTACGCACATATCGTTCGGATCTGGACGCCTATGATGCAGGGCCGGGCGGGGCGCGCTGGATCAATGAATTCACCACCCGCCTGGATGTGCTGTCCGAACCGCCCGAAGGCGGGAAACTGCGCTATCACGCTGCTGATGGCCGCAGTCACGACTATCCGCTGCCGCCACTCGGAAAGTTCCACTACGATCCGATCGAAAACCTCACGCTGGTGCGCATCTCGCGTGACGAACTGACGCTGGCCCAAGGCCACCGCCGCCAGGAGACATATCGGCGCGATGGCGCGATATTCCGGCTCAGGGAGATCGCGCTGCAGGGCGGCGCTCGCGTCGTATTGCACTACGAACACCGGGTGGGTGGTCGCCAGGTCCTGTCGGACCTGCTGACCTACCAGGATGATGACTTCCACTCCCACCTGGGCACCCAGCTGGATGAAGCCGGCCGCATCATGGCCCTCTGGCAGATTGCCGACGGAAAGCCGGGGCGCCAACTGGCGGTCTATCAGTACGATGGGGCAGGCGACTTGGTGCGCGCCCAGGACGAACGCGGCGGGCAGTGGGTCTACCAATACCAGCATCACCTGCTGACGCGCTATACGGACCGCACCGACCGCGGCATGAACCTGGAGTGGGATGGCAATACCCCCACCGCGCGTGCAATACGCGAATGGGCGGATGACGGGACCTATGAACTGAACCTGGAGTGGTCGGAGAACATCCGCCTGACCACGGTGACCGACGCCCATGGCCACCGGACCGCGTACTACTACGACATCCTGGGTTATCCCTACCGTATCGTGCATCCCGACGGCCTGTCCGAATGGCTCTATCGGGACGAGGCCAAGAACGTCATCCAGCATGTGCACACCGATGCCAGCATCGATCGCTATGCCTACGATGATCGTGGCAACTTGTTGGAACACACTCGTCCGGATGGCAGCGTTGAACATTATGCCTACGACGACCGGGACCAGCTTTTCAAGATCCGTGACGCCGAAGGCGGCTTGTGGCAGCGCGACTACAGCCCACGGGGTTACCTGATCGAGAGCATCGATCCGCTCGGCAACAAGACCGAGTATGCCTATGACACCGCGGGAAATCCGGTCGCGATCCAGAATGCCCGGGGCGGTCAGAAGCGATTGGCCTACAACGCGGCGGGCCAGATTACGCAGTACACGGATTGTTCCGGCAAGACGAGCGTCTGGCGGTATGACGATCAGGGCCAATTAGGCGAGTTCACCGACGCGGTCGGCAACACCACGCGCTACGCCTACGCAGCAGGGCAACTGATCCGCATCACGCGCCCCGATCAGACGGAGGAACATTTCGAGCGCGACGCCGAAGGCCGGCTGCTTGCGCACACCGATGCGCTGGGGCGCCGCACGCAGTGGACCTATACCGCAGCGGGGCTGATCGCGCAACGCAGGGATGCCGCCGGCCGTACGTTGCACTATCAATGGGACAAGCTGGGTCAACTGACGGCGCTGGCCAACGAGAACGACCGGCAGGCCCGCTTTGTATACGACCCGGTCGGGCGGTTGCTGGAGCAGCGAGGCTTTGACGGTCAGGCCACGCACTACCGCTATGACCAGGCCAGCGGCACGCTGCTGTCCACGCAAGACGGTGATCGCGTCATCGAGCTCAAGTTTGATGCGATGGGTCGCGTGGCGCAGCGTCATGCGCGCCTCCATGCCGCCAACGCGGGTGCGCCGACGCAAGCGGGTGCGCAAACCAGCGCGGCTGGATCGCAGACTGAACGCTACGCCTATGACGGTAACGGCCGCCTGATCCTGGCGGAAAACCCCGCCAGCCGTCTGCAATGGTTCTACGATGCGGCCGGCAACCTGACGCGTGAACATCAGCACTACCAAAGCCTGTCGACACCGGTCACGGCGGTATGGAAGCACGACTACGACGAACTGAACCAGCGTATCGCCACGCTGCGCCCGGACGGCCATCGCGTCAGTTGGTTGACGTATGGCTCGGGCCATGTGCACGGCATGATGTTCGACGAGCACGAACTCGCGAACTTCGAGCGCGATGACCTGCACCGGGAGGTGGAGCGCCATCAGGGTAACCGCCTGGTCCAGACCCAATCGTGGGACGCGATGGGGCGGTTGAGTCAACAGAGCGTGGCGCGAATGCCTGGAATGCCAGGAGCCTCAGGCACGATCGCGGGTGTTGGCGTAGGCGCCGACCTGGGTGGACGTCCTCAACGCCTGCTGCAACGGAGCTATCGTTACGACGCGGCGGGGCAGTTGGAGGCGATTCAGGACAGCCGGCGCGGCCCCCTGGCCTATCGCTATGACCCGGTAGGACGGTTGCTTGAAGCGACCAGCAGCTTGGGCAAGGAGACGTTTGCCTTTGATCCGGCCAGCAACCTGCTGGATCCAACGAGCGCCGAGGGGAACGAGAGCACGTTGGGCATGGGAGGCCCGGTCTATACCTATCGTCACCGCTCGGCGCGACTGGACAATCTGTTGCGCGAGTACGCGGGCACGCATTACCACTATGACGCTCGCGGCAACCTGATCGAGAAACTGCACAACGGCAAGCGTTCGCACTTCGAGTGGGACCTGTTCAATCGCCTGACGGGCTATCGCAACGATGCGCTGCGTGTGGATTATCAATACGACGCGTTGGGGCGTCGCCTGATCAAGCAGTCCGAAGCCCAATGGCGCGAACGCCCAGGCATGACACCTGTGCAGATCCGGGAAGAGAAAACGCGCTTGAACCGCGCGCTAGGGTGTGGCGCGACGCTGTACGGCTGGGACGGCGACAACCTGGCCTGGGAGGGCCGAGACGATCAAACCACCCATTACCTGTATGAACCGGGGAGCTTTGTGCCACTGGCCCAGGCGGTCAGCAGGAAGCCCGTGCTGCTGCACCAGCAGCCCGTCTACGTGGGCGGATATGACATTGACCAGGACCCGCTGTGGACGACCTCGCCCGAGCCGGACTCCGTGGATGCGCTGGCGTGGTACCAGTGCGATCACCTGGGCACGCCGCAGGAATTGACGGATACGCAAGGCGAGATCGTCTGGAGCGCGCAGTACAGGGCTTGGGGGTTGGCCAAGGAGGTGATCTCAACCGCGGCGCAGGCGGCGGGAATACGTAATCCGATCCGATTTCAGGGGCAGTATTGGGATCGTGAGACGGGGCTGCATTACAACCGGCACCGGTACTATGATCCGGAGATCGGACGGTTTATTGCGAAGGATCCGATTGGGTTTGCGGGTGGGTTGAATGTTTATCAGTATGCGGATAATCCGGTTGAGTGGATCGATCCACTCGGGTTGGCGGGATACGAAATATCGGCTCAAACTGCGGCCACAGATACGCTAGCTCGAGGCGTGCACATTAATGTTCATGGGCCTGGATTGCCGCCGAAGGGAGGGCACATAGAGCTGAAACCTAACGCGACTGGCACGCATGCAGAGTTCGCGCCCGCAGATAAGGCTGCTCGTAGTATGACGGCGCCCCAATGGAGTAAAGCGTGTGCATGCGCTACGAGGTATCTTGACAACGCCAACAATGTTGATCGCTTGGCGAAAGCAGCTCGGGCTGGAGCAGATGCTTTTCCGGGTACGACGCGGGCGATCGAGTTGCAAAAGGTCGGCGATATCCTGACCGCGCATGGCACGGCTCGAACTAATCCCATTTCCAAATAACGAACGACAAATACCGATGCCCATAATTAATTTCGGCGATATATTTAATTCTTATGTCGATCATGGGGTGATCGATAAGGCATCAATATTCGCATTGAACGGTTTTTCCAAAAATGACCTGCAGGGCGATGGCTATGATATGGTCGGGAATCCCTCGGAATTTCACTTGTATGAAAAAGAGTATATTTCGAATTACTGCGGGAATGCTGTATATCTAAATTTCAAGCACTATTTTTTTGCCGAACAGAGCGTGGGGAACGGGTTCGATGTTGGGGGCGTCCGTTCGGGTGTGCGGCTAGTTACCCTGCTAAGGCGCTATCTGAGGTATAAAAATCTGGACCGCATTTCTGATGCGCCGATAGAGCTTTACTTCTCTGAGGATAAAAGGAATGGGGCTGCCATTATTAATGACGCCGTTGTCATTCAATTCAAGCAGAAGGGCGCAAGAGGTGGCTATATAGTGCTAACTCTTGAAAGTGATATTGATCGATCGGGAAAGTTCTCGCTACTTTCCACACGATCCATTAGAAGCATGATGACTCGATTGGAATTGAATGCAGGGGGCATGAAATATCGACGAAAGTGCAAGGCCCGAGCCTTTGAACGTCTGATGAACTTTTGTTCATCTTGAGTGCGTCTGCGCTGCGGAGCATCTGGCGCGACTCGGTTCCCTTGCGTTTCGCCACGAAAAACTCTCCCGCCTACGAAGCCGGCACCAGCTCCGGCTTCAAAATCCCCCGCAGGTCCTGATACGAAATCGCCAGTTCAGGCTCGCCGTGCGAATACGGCGCAATGGAATACGCGTCGTACTTGACCACGATGCCGTCGCGCGTGAGCGCGAAGTTGTCGCTTTCCTGGAAGGGCCACATCTTGTTGTAGGCCGCCGGATCGCGCTTGGCATCGGGATTGCCCGCCAGCCATTTCGCGTGGGCGCGCTGCAGGGCGGCTACATATTCGGCGCGGCGGCCCGGGATCAGGGCTTCGTCCAGGCTCATCACGCGGCCGCGGCTGCGTTCCCAGTTCAGGTATTGCGTGGCCGGTATGCCATGGGCGGCGCCGGTCAGGAACTGTTCGGTGTGCAGTTCGATGGAGACGATGTCGCCTACCGTGTCTTTCACGCTGGCCTTGAAGTAGGTCGCGTCGCGGGGGCGCGCGGTGGACCAGAAGTACTGTGTGTATTCCGACAACGTGTCGTAGGGGCCGCGGCGGTTCGCGTCGGTGCCGGTCATGTAGGCCAGCACGTGGTCCACCAGGGCGGTCAGCTTCGGGATGCCGGGAAACGCCACGCTGTCGATCTCGATGCGCGGGCAGTCGCCTTCGCAGCCGGGCTTGCTGGCGGCCCACTTGATGCGCTCGATGGACAGGTCGCCCAGTTTTTCCTGGGTGGCCTGGGAATGGGCGCCGGGCGACGCCAGGGTGATGTCCGCGGGCGGCGTGCTGCCGCAGCCGGCCAGGGCCAGCAGGGCCGCGCCCAATATCAGACCGCTTATCGCGCCTTGCGGCGTGAATGTGCGACGCATTCGAATACCTCCAAAAACCGGGGCGCCGTCAGGGCACCACACCCGTCCAATCCGCGGTGGAGAACTTTTCGTCCGCCTGCGCCTGCGCGCGCGCCAGCGTGTCGCTGCCCACCTGTCCCGGAGTCAGACGATGCAGGCCCGCGAAAGTTTCCACCATGCGGTCGATGATGACCTCGCGCGCCAGTCCGGTCTGGGTGCGCAGGGGATCGACGCGCTTTTTGGCGCTGGTCGTGCCCTTGTCGGATAGCTTCTCGCGTCCGATGCGCAGGACCTCGACCATCTTGTCGGCGTCGATGTCGTAGGACATGGTGACATGGTGGAGCACGGCGCCCGCGCGGCGGGCCTGGGCGGCGCCGCCGATCTTGCCGATGTCCGAGGCGATGTCGTTGAGCGGCTGGTACCAGGCCTTGATGCCCAGTCCCTGCAACGCGGTCAGCACCCACGCGTCCAGGAAGGCATACGACTCCTGGAAGCTCATGCCGTGGACCAGCGCCTGGGGCGCGCTGAGCGAATAGGTGATGGAGTTGCCGGGCTCGATGAACATCGCGCCGCCGCCGCTCACGCGGCGCACGACCTCGATGCCGTGGCGCGCCGCGCCATCGGGGTCGACTTCGTTTTTCAGGGATTGGAACCGGCCGATCACGACGGCGGGCGCGGACCACTCCCAGATGCGCAGCGTGGGCGGCCGCTGGCCGGCGCCGACTTCGTCGGTGATGACCGCGTCCAGCGCCATGTGCAGCGCGGGCGGCTGCGGGCCTTCATGGATCAGTTGCCAGTCGTAGTCGTTCCAGTCGGTGCGGCTCATGCAAGCGCCCTCCGCAGCACCACGGCGATGGCCTCGGCCGAGAAGCCGAACATTTCTGCGTTGGACGGCAGGGCCGATTGCACGGCCACCGCCAGTTCGAGTTCGCCGGCGTCGGCGGGCATGCCGTTCAGGCCGCGGTTGATCGCTTCCAGGGCTTCGGGCGGTTCAAGGAAGAAGTCGCCGCTGATACGCACGTCGGCCAGACGGCCGTCGCGCACTTCCAGGTCGGCGACGACCAGTTTGCCGCCGGGGACTTTGTATTCGCCATGCAAAGGCATAGGGCGCTCCATTCAAATCAAAATCAGACGTTACAGGCTGAGCTTCATGCCGTCGTGGCTGGCGGTGAAGCCCAGGCTTTCATAGAACCGGCGCGCATCGGGACGCGCGCGGTCGGTGGTGAGCTGGACCAGGCCGCAGCCCTGGCGGCGGCATTGGTCGATGGCCCACTCGAACATGGCGCGGCCCAGGCCCGCGCCGCGGTATGACGACGCGATGCGCACGCTTTCGATCTGGCCGCGCCACAGGCCCAGCCGCGACAGGCCGGGTATGAACGATAACTGCAAACAGCCCACCAGTTCAGCATCCTGCTCCACGACCGCCAGGAACTGGTTGGGATCCTGCTGGATCGCCTCGAACGCGGCACTGTAGCGCGGATTCAGCGGAACGGACGTGTCCTCGCGGGCGGCGCCCAGCGCGTCGTCGGCCAGCATCGCCACGATGGCCGGGAGATCCGCCGCGCGCGCGCGGCGAAAGGTCCGGTGCGGTTCGGTCATGGCGGCTTCCTTTCAGCGGGCCACGTGCTGGGCGGTCTGGCCGAACAGGATGCGGCGCGATTCCTCGTCGCTGACGGAGGGGGTGGTGTTGATCGTCTCGGCCAGCGCGTAGGCGCGCTGCGTGGCCGGACGCGCGCGGATGGCGTCGAACCAGCGTTTCAGGTGCGGAAAGTCGTTCAGGTCCTGGCCCTGCCTGGCGTGCGGCACGATCCACGGATAAGCCGCCATGTCCGCGATGGAATAGTCGCCCGCGACGAATTCACGGTCGGCCAGACGCTTGTTCAGCACGCCGTAGAGCCGGTTGGTTTCCTTGACGTAGCGGTCGATGGCGTAGGGGATGCGCTCTTGCGCGTAGGCCGAAAAGTGATGGTTCTGGCCGGCCATGGGGCCCAGACCGCCCATCTGCCAGAACAGCCATTGCGAGACCTCGGCGCGGCCGCGCACGTCGGCGGGCAGGAACTTGCCGGTTTTCTCGGCCAGATACAGCAGGATCGCGCCCGATTCGAACAGCGAAATCGGCTCGCCGCCGTCGGCGGGCGTCTGGTCCACGATGGCGGGAATGCGGTTGTTGGGGGCGATGGCCAGGAACTCGGGCTTGAACTGCTCGCCGCGGCCGATGTTCACCGGGTGGATCTGGTAGGGCAGGCCGGCTTCTTCGAGGAACAGCGTGATCTTGTGTCCGTTGGGGGTCGTCCAGTAGTAGAGATCGATCATGAGGGGTCCTGTTCGTCATGGCGCCACGGACCGGAGCCCGTGGACGGAAGGGCCATGATAGCGGCGCGGACCGGACGCGCGCCTGAATAACCGGAAATCGGGTGCGGGTTTGCCCGCGGGCGCCAGCGCCGCTGCGCCCATCGCGCCCGTCCGGGTCCTTACACCGCACCCGGACGCGGGCTGCGCGGCAGGCGCCAGTTCCAGTTCAGGCTGACGGCCGCGGCGGCCAGGAAGATCAGCGCCACGCCCGCCACCTGCAACGCGTCCATCCGGTGGCCGTAGACCACGAAGTCCAGCAGGATGGCGACCGCGGGATAGATGAAGCTGAGCGCGGCGGTGGACGTGGTGGGCAGCTTCTGGATGGCCGAGTACATCAGGATGTACATGAGGCAGGTGTGGATCAGCCCCAGCGCCACCAGGCAGCCCCATTGCGCGGGCTGGGCAGGCAGGGCGTTGAAGTCGGCCATGGGCAGCAGCATCACGGCGCCCAGCGTGACCTGCACCAGCGCCAGCACCTGGGGCGCAATGCCCTTCAGGCGCTTTACGATGATGGCGGTCACGGCGTAGAGCGCGGCCGCGCCCAGGCCCAGCATCAGCCCGGACAGATAGGCGCCGCCGCCCGCCGCGCCGGGACTGCCCAGGCGCAGCACCAGCAGCAATCCGGCGAACGCCACGAGGGACCACGCGACCTTGCCGCGCGAAGGACGTTCGCCCAGGAACAGCACGCCCAAGCCGATCAGGAAGAACGGCTGCACGTTGTAGACCGCGGTGGCCAGCGAGATGGAGGCCAGGCGATAGGCCGAAAACAGCAGCACCCAGTTCAGGACCAGGGCCGCGCCCGCGACCAGCGCCAGGGCCAGGGTTTTCGGGGTGAACAGGCCGGGCTTGAGCAGGCCGCGCGCCCAGCAGTACAGCAGCAGCGACAGTGCGCCGAACACACAGCGGAAGAAGACGACGTTCCAGGCGCTTTGCCCGGACTCCAGGACGAAAACGCCCAGGGTGCCCGACAGGGTCATGGCTGCCGCCATCTGCGCCAGGCCGGCGCGTTCGGTCGAGGGGATCATGATGGTTCTCCGAAGGCCGTGAGGCCGTCAATGCGATGGAGAAATTATCCCAGGCGATTCTTTCTGCTTATATGATGTTGTCGTGGCACTTTCGTTATTCAGCCTTCTTTTGGGTGGAATTTATGAACAACGACCTAAAGAATGAAAGTCCGGTATTGGACGGCATCGACCGCCGCCTGGTGGAGATGCTGTCGGCCAACGCCCGCACCACCACGGCCGACCTGGCGCGGCAGGTCGGCATGTCCGCGCCGAGTGTCTCGGATCGCATGCGGCGGCTGGAAGAGTCGGGGGTAATCCGCGCCTACACGCTGGACGTGGATCCGGTCGCGCTGGGGTATGCGCTGGAGGCCATCGTGCGCATCCGGCCCTTGCCCGGGCAGTTGCGCCACGTGGAGGGCCTGATCCAGGAGATCCCGGAATTCGTGGAATGCGACAAGGTGACGGGCGACGATTGCTTCATCGCCCGCATGGTGCTCAGGTCGATTTCGCATCTGGACGGCATTCTGGAACGCGTCACCGAATACGCCGAGACCAATACCGCCATCGTCAAGGCGCACACCGTGCGCCGGCGCCTGCCGCCGCTGCGTTAGACAGGCGCGGACAGGGCCTTGGCAATGTCGTCGCGCAGGCTGGCGGGCGTATCGGTGGGCGCATAGCGCTTGATGACGCGCCCGTCGCGGCCCACCAGGAACTTGGTGAAGTTCCATTTGATGCCTTCGGTGCCGAAGACGCCGGGCTTTTCGCCCTTGAGCCATTGGTAGAGCGGGTGGGCATCGGGGCCGTTGACGTTGATCTTGGCGAACATCGGGAATGTGACGTCGTACTGGGTGCTGCAGAAGTTGCGGATCTCGGTCTCGTCGCCAGGTTCCTGGTGGCCGAACTGATCGCACGGAAAGCCCAGCACGGTCAGCCCGTCGTCGTGGAATTCGCGGTACAGCTCCTCCAGGCCCGCGTACTGCGGCGTGAATCCGCATTTGGACGCGACGTTCACCACCAGCAGCACGCGGCCGCGGTAAGTGCCGAGGGACTGTTCCGTGCCATCGATGGCGCGGGGCGAGAAATCATGGATCGTGCTCATGCGGGCTCCTGGAGTCGGGCGCGCGGGCGCGGGGCGCGCCGGCGTGGGGCAGACTTGCGAGTGTAGCGCCGGGGGAGGGCGTGGGGGCTTTCGCGCGGATCCGCCACGCCGGTCCTATGATGCGTTATCGCCGATCCCGCCCGAATTGAAAGGAGCCAACGATGGAAGGAATGACCGAGCGCCTGGAAGCGATGCTGGGCAAGGGCACGGACAACATGCTATTGCGCTTTTCGCTGGGCAAGGCCTACGCGGAGCAGGGCGCGTTTGGAAAGGCCGAGGTCCATCTGCGCGCGGCGTTGGCGTTCGACCCCACGTACTCCGTGGCCTGGAAGTGGCTGGGCAAGGCGTGTTTGGGGCTGGGCGACAAGCCCGGCGCGCGCGCCGCCTGGGAATCCGGGCTGCGGGCGGCCCAGGCCCGGGGCGACCAGCAGGTGGTCAAGGAGTTGCAGGTGTTCATCAAGCGGCTGGACAAAGAGGCGGCCGCCGGCGCGTGATCGGCCGCGCGCCGGGCGCGTCCCGCGGTGTCGCGGGGGCGCGGCATGCTAGGGCTTTTCCGGGCCGCGGCGCGGTGGGGCCGGCAGGTTGCGCGGCGGCCGGGCCGCGATGCGGAACACGTCGATGGCTTGCCTCAAGTGCGCGCCTTGCGCGCGCTGGGCTTGCCCGGCCGGGCCGGAACTGCGGCCCGATGGGCTGGCATCGCCGTCCGCGGCGTCGCGGGCGCCGTTAAAGGTGTGGTCGATGCCGGCATGCACGTCCAGGGCCATGCTGACGAGGCTTTTGCGCATGATTTCCAGCGAGAACGCCAATTCGCCGATGTCGTCCTGGGCCGCGCCGCCCGGCAATGCCGTGCTGAGATTGCCAGCCGCGATCTGGCGCGTGAAGTCGGCGGCGTGGGCCAGCTGATGGGTGATGGATCGCGCCAGATGCCAGCCCGATGCAAGGATCACGGCGACGCCCGCCGCGATCAGCGCCGTGGCGATGGCCAGCGATTGCGCGGTCAGGGTGTCGCGCATGCCGTACACCGCCGCGCCGGCGGTGCCAAGGAACAGCGACGCGGCCAACGCCGCCCAGGCCAGCAGGCGGGCCCGCACGCCCTCCGGCCGCCAGCGAGCCAGCGCGGCGCGCACGCCCGTGGGCTGGACCTGTCCGCCTCGCAGCCGGACGCCGCGGGCCGCGCCCTGGCGCAACCGCGCATAGGCCTGTTCGGCGGCCTGCACCTGCGCCCGCGACGGCTTGACGCGCACCGCCGCATAGCAGACCGTCACGCCTCGTTCCGTGATGGGCGTGACGTTGGCCAGCACCCAATAGAATCCCCCGTCCTTGCGCCGGTTCTTGACCATGCCCGTCCACGGCTCGCCGCGCCCGAGCGTGCGCCACAGGTCCTCGAAGGCCGCCTGCGGCATGTCGGGATGGCGCACGATGTTGTGCGCCGCGCCGACCAGCTCCTCGCGCGAGAACCCGCTGACCTCGATGAACGCCGGGTTTGCGTAGATGATCCGGCCTTGGGAATCGGTGCGGGAGATCAGGAAGTGATCGTCGCGCAGGAGATATTCCGTGTCGTGTACCGGCTGGTTGTTGCGCATGCGTCGTTCGTCCTGTGATGGCCGTGGGCATCATCAGGGACCGGCGCGGGGGCGGCGTTGACATAGGTCAAGCCGCCCGGACGTTGCGCGCCTTACGCGGCAGGCAGGTTGCCGAAGGCTTCCAGCGCGCGCAGGCGGCTCTGCGCCAGGTCGACGATCGGTTCCGGATAGCCGGCGGCCGCGCGTTCCATCGGATTGGGATCGTGGATCGACTTGTCGTCCAGGTGGGCCAGCTCCGGCAGCCACTCGCGCAGGAAGACGCCGCGCGGATCGAACCTGCGCGATTGCGTCAGGGGATTGAAGACGCGGAAGTAGGGCACGGCGTCGGCGCCCGTGGAGGCGCTCCATTGCCAGCCACCATTGTTGGCCGCCAGGTCGCCGTCCACCAGATGCGCCATGAACCAGGCCTCGCCGAGGCGCCAGTCGATGAGCAGGTTCTTGGACAGGAACATGGCCGTCACCATGCGCAGCCGGTTGTGCATCCAGCCCAGCGCCAGCAACTGGCGCATGGCCGCGTCCACGATCGGGATGCCGGTCTTGCCCTGCTGCCAGGCGGCCAGGTCATCGGGCGCGTCGCGCCAGGGCACGGCGGCCGTTTCCGGCTTCATGGGCTGGTGCATGGACAAGGACGGATAGGCGGCCAGCAGGTGCTGGTAGAACTCGCGCCACAGCAGCTCGTTGATCCAGGTGGCGGCGCCCGCCTTGCCGCTGTCGACTTCGCCCTGGTTGGCGGCCAGCGCAGCGCGCAGCGCCTGGCCGGGCGACAGTACGCCGGCGGCCAGGTAGGGCGACAGGCAGCTCGTCGCGGGCAGCGACGGAAAATCCCGTTCGTCCTTGTAGGCGTAGATTGCATCGTCGGTGAACGCGGCAAGGCGGTCGCCGGCGGCGGATTCGCCGGCGGGCCAGAGCGCGCGCACGGCATCGCCGGGGGGCTCGAAACCGTCAAACGCGTCCGGCAGCGGATCGGCCTTCCAGCGGGGCGGCGTCTGGGCGTGCGGGGCCGGAATGGGGCGTATCGGCGCGCTGCGCAGGCGTTCGCGGCAGGCGCGCGCATACGGCGTGTAGACCCGATAGCAGTCGCCCTTGCCGGTCAGGATGGTGCCGGGGCGCAGCAGCGTTGCGCCGTGGTGCAAGGTCCATTCGACGCCGATCTCTTCCAGCGCGGCGCCGACCGCCTCGTCGCGGCGGCGTTCGTTGATCGCCCATTCGGCGTTGGCGTGGACCTGCTCGATGGCGTGTTCCTGGCAGAACCGGGCAATGGCCCGCGGCGCGGCGCGCCAATCGTCCACGGTCAGCAGTCGCAGGGGGATGCCGGCCTGCGCTAGATCCTTGGAGAGCTCGCGCAGGTTGCGCAGCCAGAAGTCCACCTTCGCCGGCGCGTCGCCATGCTGGCGCCATTGGCCCGGCGCGGCCAGGAAAAGCGCGGTGACCGTGCCGGCCTCGGCGGCCGCGGCCAGCGCGGCGTTGTCGTGCATGCGCAGGTCGGTGCGCAGCCATAGCAGCGTATTCATGGGGTTTCCAGGGGCAGGGGGCTCGCCAGGCGGGCCGCAGAGGCTGCGATTCTATCCGAGCCGCGGGGCGGGCCGGCTGGCCGGCGTCTGGAAGACGATGTAAAAACTACGAGGAGATGTGACGGGTGCTGCAGTGCACCGCGCGGGGCCGCGTCATGGACGGGGGGAGAGGCGAGCGGGCGCTCGGGCGCCGGCGGGCCGGGACGCTGCCGTCAAACCATGAAACACGCTGGCGCGCGGCGCGTATTGACGCGGGGGGGACCCCGCCATGTAATGGCAGAAAACGACTAAAGCAGACAAACGCTATGGGAAATCTGATGGACCTCCGCCCGTCCTTTCTGAAGGGACGCACCCCCGCCGGCACGACGTCCCGGGATGTCTTGCAGAAACTCTGGCGTTCGGTCGACTTGCCGGACGAATCGCTGGAGCACGTGGTTCTGACGGGCGCCGACCCCGTCCTTCCTTCCTCTTTTGCCGTGGGCACGGCGGCGCAGGCCAGCATGGCGGCCGCCGCGCTGGCCGCCGCAGAGGTCCGCCACCTGCGTGGCGGGGCCCGGCAGCAGGTCAGCGTGGACATGCTGCACGCCGCGCAGGAATGCCGCAGCCACTTCACGATCAACGGCGTCACCCCCAACATCTGGGATCCCATCACCGGCGTCTATCGTTGCGGCGATGGGGGCTGGGTGCGGATCCATGCCAATTTCGCGCATCACCGCGACGGGGCGCTGGCGCTGCTGGGCTGCCCGACCGGCGACGGGGCCACGCGCGAGGCCGTGGAGCGCGCGCTGAGCCGCTGGAAGGCGCTGGACTTCGAACAGGTGGCCGCCGATGCCGGCATGGTGGTGTCGGCGATGCGCTCTTTCGAGGAATGGGACCGCCATCCCCAAGGCCAGGCCGTGGCCGCGCAGCCGCTGCTGACCATCGAACGCATCGGCGAGGCCGATCCTCGCCCCTTGCCCAAATATGCGCACGACGCCCGTCCGCTCACGGACATCCGCGTGCTGGACCTGACGCGCATCATCGCCGGGCCGGTCTGCGGCCGCGCGCTGGCGGCCTACGGCGCCGACGTCATGCTGGTCAACAGCCCGCAGCTTCCCAATATCGACAACATCATCGACACCAGCCGCGGCAAATTGTCGGTGCTGGCCGACCTGGACACGGCCGACGGCCGCATCGCGCTTGGCAACCTGCTGCGCAGCGCGCACGTTTTCGTGCAAGGCTACCGCCCCGGCGGCATGTCCGCGCTGGGCTTCGGACCGCAGGATGCGGCGCGCATCCGCCCCGGCATCGTGTATGTGTCGCTGACCGCCTACGGCACGGCCGGTCCCTGGGCCAACCGCCGGGGCTTCGACTCGCTGGTGCAGACGGCCACGGGGTTTAACCACGCGGAAGCGCAGGCGGCGGGCCAGGAAGCCCCCAAGCCAATGCCGATGCAGATCCTGGACCACGCCTCGGGCTATCTCATGGCGTTCGGGGCGCAGGTGGCGCTGGCGCGGCAGGCGACCGAGGGCGGGAGCTGGCACGTGCGTGTGTCGCTCGCCCAGACGGCGCACTGGCTGCGGGGAATGGGGCGCGTGGAGGGCGGGCTGGGCTGTGCGATGCCCGGCTTTGACGGCTTGATGGAAATCGTGCCGTCGGGATTTGGCGAACTGGTCGCCATGCGGCATGCCGCGCGCTTTTCGGAAACGCCGGCGCAATGGACGCGCCCGTCCAGTCCTCCGGGCACGCATCCGACGGTCTGGCCGTTCAATTGACGGCCGGGCGGGGCGGCCCGCGATGGGCCGCCTGGTGCTTCACTTTCCAGCCTTCCAGTCGCGCAATGCCCGCATGGTGTTGGCGACGTGCTGCTCGGGGCTCATGTCCGTGTATTCATACAGGATCTTGCCCTCGGGCGAGATCACATACGACACGCGCTGCGCATATTCAGGACGCCTGTCGTGCACGGCGTCGTACGCCTTCATGATCTTGCCGTCGCTGTCCGCGGCGACGGCAAATTTGTTGCGGCACTCGCTGACTGAAAACTTCTTGAGCGTGGCGATATCGTCGGTCGAGACGCCGAGGACGGTGGCGCCCAGCGTCTTGTATTCGTCCGTGGCCTCGGCGAAGTTGTGCGCTTCGATGGTGCAGCCTTGCGTGAAGGCCGCCGGAAAGAAATACAGCACCACCGGTCCCTGCTTGAGGGCCTCTTTCAGCTTGAACGTGAATTCGTTGCCGCCCAGCGAGGCGGGCGCGCTGAAGTCCGGCGCGGGGGCGCCCACGGTCAGCGCGGCTTGTGCCGACGTGCCGGCCAACAGGCCGCATACCAGGAACCAGGGGGCAAGGCGCTTCATCAGAGTCTCCTAAATTCGGGTGCCGCGCACGGGGCGCGGCAAGTTGCCTACTGTAGCGGTGGGGCGGTCGATGGTCCAGTTCAGTCGCGGTCGGGCCCGCCGCGGCCGTTGCCCTTGGGTTGGTCGCGCTGCTGCTGCTGCTGCTGCTGCTGCTGCTGCTGCTGCCGCTGGCGGGCCTGCTGCTCATGCGCCTGGCGATCGCGGTCCATCTGTTGCCGCCGGTCGTCACGGTCCCGCTGCTGGCGCGCCTGTTGTTCCTGCTGGCGCCGGTCGCGAAGCGCTTGCTGGGTTTGCTGGTCGCGTTGCAGTTGCTGCCGCGCCTGCTGGTCGCGCACCTGTTGCTGGCGCATCTGCTGCTGGGCCTGGGCGTCGTTCTGCTGGCGCTCTCGCGCCTGCTGGCCGCGCGCCTGTTGCTCCCGGGCCTGCTGCTGGCGCCGCTGGTCGGCTTTCAACTGGTCGCGCGCTTGCTGGTCGCGCACTTGCTGCTGGCGGTCGTGCTGCTGGCGGTCCTGCTGCGGCCGGTCCTGGCGCGCCGAGGGATCGCGGGGGCGCGGGTCTGGCTGCGAGCCGGGGCCCGCCTGCGCGGACATGTTGCCGCCAGGCCGGTTGTCCCGTCCGTTGCCTGGCCCGTTATCCCGCCCGTTGTCCCGCCCGTTATCCCGCCCATCGCGGCCGCCGTCCGGCCGGCCTCGCTTGCCGTCGTCGGCATGATCCAGATACGCCTGTGGCGGGCGGCCCTTGTTGTGCTCGTAGAACTGTCCGCGGTCGCGCCCCGCGTCGCGCACATACCGGCGCTGCACGTCGGTCGGCGGAGAATGGCGGTCGTGGCGCGCGGCCAGCTCGCGCGGGTCAGCCTGGCGGCGGATGCCGTGAGGCCCGCCGTGGTAGCTGACTCGGCGGTTGTCCACGTCGTTGATGACGATGTTCCGGTTGTAGACGTTGGTCACGCGGGTGACGTTCACATTGGTGATGGAGCGGTTGTAGTAGAAGCGGTCGCGCTTCCAGTAGCCACCGACATAGCCCAGTCCCGTGTAGCCGAAGCCGTAGTTGATGCCGCCGTAGAAACCGACGTGCGGGCCCCAGTAGCCCGGGTTCCAGAGATAGAGGCCGTTGGAAAATGCCCAGTATCCGGGCGTCCAGAGCGCGCCGGGATACGGCGCCGGGACCCAGGCGCCGGGTACCCAGAAATAGCCGACGCGGTTGCGGCTCCAGTAGCCCGGCACCCACAGGTAGCCATTGGCCGGGGCCGGCGGCTGCACGTAGACCGGCAGGGGCGGCGGCGGTTCCGGACTGCGATCGACCAGCGCCAGATTCGCATTGGCCGGGTCGGCGTCGTCGTAGACAGGCTCATAGGCGGAAGGGGCCGCCACCTGCTGCGTGGAGTAGACGGTTTGCGCACTAGCCACCGCGCCGGTCGCCGCGCTGGCCGCCAGGAGGGCTGCGGTGGCCAGCGGCCGCCATCGGGCAATCTGGAGGGAAGGGCTCATGGGGATGTCCTTGACGCAGCAGGTCCGCGGATCAATAGCCGCGGTAGTAATAGTGGGGGGCCGGGTAGTAGTAATAGTGCGGCGTGTAATAAACCGGGGCAGGCCGATAGTAGGCCGGCCGCGCCGGCACGACCACGCAACCGCTCAGGGCACTTGCCATCGCCATCAACAACAACACAGTCTTCTTCATTTTGCGGCTCCCGCCAGGCGCCAGGCGCGAGGCACGCCTACATAGCGCTCATGGGGATTAGGCCACAGCCGCGACCGCGAGTTCGGGACTGTAATCGTTCCGAAACAGCTTTCGCGTGACCGATGTTTGCGTCGGCGTGACGGTCGATGTCGTTCGTATCAATGGTGTAAAAAAAGGGACCGCTGTATGCGGTCCCTGCGGGGAGGCGACTTTGCGCCCGCGGCGTTGCGCCGCAGGCGGGATGGCGCCAGGCCTCAGTTCCAGCGGCCGCCGTTGCCGGCCAGGCTGAAGCGGCCGGCGCCCATGAAGGCGATCGCCAGGCCGGTGAAGAGAAACATGCCTTGCAGTTCCAGTGCCCAGCCGCCGTTGTTGGTCATGCTGCCGATCTGGCCGCTGTGGGCGAGCAGGATCGCGACGAGCATGTTGATGGCGATGATCAGGCCGCCCAGGCGGGTGTAGACGCCGATGATCAGCAGGACGGGAGCGATGATCTCGCCCACGTAGACGCCGTAGGCCAGGAACCCCGGCACGCCGTGGGAGGACAGCATGCCGCTGATGCCGCCGACGCCGCCGCCGGTCAGTTTGGCCAGGCCGTGGAGCAGAATCAGGATACCGAGGGTCAGGCGCAGGATCAGCTTGCCGGTGTCGTCGGACTTGATCATGGTGAGTTTCTCTTGTGATGGTTAAGGGGGACAGCGCGCTGCTTGGAGCGCGCCGCTTGCCTTTGGTTCCGCGCCCGCCGGCAAGCTGAATGGCAGCTTACCGGCGTGCAGGCGCGCCATTATGGCAAAGCCCGAGCGAAACCATCAAGCGTTGCGCGCGGGCGCGGCCATGGCGGGCCGCGCCCGCGGCATCAGAATTCTTCCAGGAACCGCATCCGGAACCGGCGGCCCTTGATGTTGCTGTTCGAGACCCGCGCAAACGCCTGCTTGGCGATCTGGCGGTCCAGCGCAACGTAGGACGTGAATTCGGTGATGTTGATTTTCCCGACCTGTTCAAAGGTCAGGCCACCGTCGCCGGTCAGCGCGCCCAGCAGGTCGCCCGGACGCAGCTTGTCCTTCTTGCCGCCCTGGATGCTCAGCGTGATCATGGGCGCGCGCAGGGGCCGGTCGGCCTTGGGACGCAGCGATTTGAGGTCGCCCCACACCAGCGGGGACCCCTGGTATTGCTCGATCAGGTTGGCCCAGCGCATTTCTTCGGGCGAGCACAGGCTGAGCGCCAGGCCCTTCTGGTCGCCGCGGCCGCTGCGGCCGATGCGGTGGACGTGGACTTCGGTGTCCTTGGTCACGTCCACATTGATGACGGCGCCCAGGTTCTGGATGTCCAAGCCGCGGGCGGCCACGTCGGTGGCGACCAGCACGGCGCAGCTCTGATTCGCGAACTGGATCAGGATCTCGTCGCGCTCGCGCTGTTCCAGGTCGCCATTGAGCGCCTGCGCGCTGATGCCTTCGGCCTGCAGGCGTTCGACCAGGTCATGGCTGCGGATCTTGGTGTTGCAGAAGGCCAGCGTGGACGCCGGCCGGAAATGCGCCAGCAGCCGCACCACGGCGTCGAGCCGCTCGTCTTCGCGGATCTCGTAGAAGATCTGCTCGATGCGGCTGGCGTCGTGCTGCGCCTCTACCTTGACCTCGGCCGGGTTGCGCAGAAAGCGCGCGCTGAGCTTGCGGATGTTGTCGGGGTAGGTGGCCGAAAACAGCAGCGTCTGGCGCTTGGTGGGGCAGTGCGAGGCGATGGCGACGATGTCGTCGTAAAAGCCCATGTCCACCATGCGGTCGGCTTCGTCCAGCACCAGCGTGTTCAGGCCCGCCAGATCCAGGCTGCCGCGTGCCAGGTGGTCCTGGATGCGGCCGGGCGTGCCCACCACCAGGTGCGCGCCGCGCGCCAGCGATTCGGCCTGCGGCCGCGCCGCGGCGCCGCCGCACAGCGTCAGGATCTTCACGTTGGGAATCAGGCGCGCCAGCCGACGCAGCTCTTGCGCCACCTGGTCGGCCAGTTCGCGCGTGGGGCAGACGACCAGCCCTTGCGGCGCCAGGCGGTTCACGTCCAGGTTCTGGAGCACGCCCAGCCCGAACGCCGCGGTCTTGCCGCTGCCGGTCTTGGCCTGGGCGATCAGGTCGCGGCGCTCCAGGATCAGGGGCAGGGCTTGCGCCTGGATGGGCGTCATCTGCTCGAAACCCAGGCTTTGCAGATTGTCGAGCAGGGCGGGCAGGAGGGGGAGGGTGGAGAAGGCGGTGTCGGTCACGGGGGGCGGATCCCGGGGGGGATCGGGGGAAGGCTGAATAGGGAGATAGTTTAAGCCCTGCGGGGTGCCAGGACCTGATTCGGCGGCGAGGGGGCTTACACCGGCTGATTAAGGGCGGCTGATTAAAGTTCTGCTCCCGCCAGTCGTTAATGCCGATGCAGCTTTCATAAGCCACCCAATAGGCATCGCCATGTTCAATATCATCTCCATCATCCTGACGATCGTCGCCTTGATCGCCTGGGCCATTCACCGGCAGCAAAAGCGGCACAAAGCCCTGCTTGCGAAGTTCCGCGAACACAACCAACGGCTGGGCACCTCTTTTCCCGAAACCAGCGTCGATAGCGAACTGATCCTGAGCGACAAGAACAAGAAGTTTGTCATCGCGTTCGATCCGCAAACTCAGAAGATCTGCATGGTTTCGGGGGCGAAAGATCCAGGCGAAGTGTTCGAGTTTTCGTATATCCGGCGTTGGCAACTGAAGTGGACGGAGAAGTCCGGCAACAACTCGCTGTCGTTCGAGAATGTCCACTTCGATTTTTCCACCAACGATCTCAAGAGACCCTTGATCCGTATTCCCGTGGTGGGCAAGGGTTATGGCGACACGTGGAACAGCCGGCTTGGAATTTTGCTCGGCGCGTGAATCCCGGCCGTTGATCGCTGCCTCCTGGCCAACGGGCGGCGTATCGGGGACGGCCGCCTAGTCCGTGGCCTGATACGTCCCCGCCAAGGCCCGCGCCGCCTCCTGCATCCGCGGCAGCCATGCCCGAGCGCCGTCGATGGTCAGCCTGGCGACCGGCGCATGCAGCGCCACCGCCGCGATGGCCCGCGTCCCGTGCAGGATGGGCACCGCCATGCAGACGATCCCCAATAAAAATTCTTCCCGGTCGAAGCTGGCGCCTTCTTTCCTGATGACGCGCAGTTCCTCTTCCAGCGCCGCCACGTCGCACAGCGTATTGGGCGTGTAGCGCGGCAGCGCGGCCGCCGCGAGCAGGCGCTGGCGCGTTTCGCGGCGCATGTAGGCCAGGAACAGCTTGCCGCTGGCCGAACAGTGCAGGGGCACGCGCGAACCCGATTGCAGGTTGACGCGCAGGGGCCAGGCGGTTTCCACGCGGTCCAGGTAGATGACCTCGTCGCCGTCGAGCATGGTGCAGTTGCAGGTTTCGCCGATTTCGTCGACCAGGCTGTCCAGGATGCGGTGGCGCTCGCCGCGCAGCGGCGAGTTCAGCAGCGTGTCGCGGGCCAGGGCGCCCAGGCGCGGGCCGCTGACATAACTTTTGCCCACGGGTTCGCGCAGCAGCATGCCGGCGTCGACCAGGCGCGACAGGATGCGCAGCACCGAGGGCTTAGGCAGGCCGGTGGCGTCGGTCAGCTCGGCCAGCGAGACGGGCTGGGCGGAGCGGGCCACCTGTTCCAGCAAGGCCAGCGCGCGCAGCGCGGCGGAGGATTCGTCTTTCATCTTTCAATATTTGAAGATTCGGCGAATGGCTGCCCATCCTCGCACAGAAAATGCAGAAAATGAAACGGCAAGGGGTGGGAACCCGCGGATTTCTGGCGCAGTATCGGATCACACCGGCCAATGAGCAATCGGACGAGCGCCGGCCCGCCAGGAGAGAGACCATGAGCAGCAAGCAACACATGACCCCCAGCGAAGCGTTTGTCGAGACGCTGGTCGCGCAGGGCGTCAAGGATGTTTTCGGCATCGTCGGTTCGGCCTTCATGGACGCGCTGGACCTGTTTCCCGCGGCCGGCATCCGCTTCGTGCCAACGGTGCACGAGCAGGGCGCGGCGCACATGGCCGACGGCTATTCGCGCGTGACCGGCCGGCACGGCGTGTGCATCGCGCAAAACGGCCCCGGCATCACCAATTTCGTGACCGGCGTGGCCGCCGCTTACTGGGCGCACAGCCCGGTCGTGGCGATCACGCCCGAGACGGGCACTTCGGGCATGGGCCTGGGCGGCTTCCAGGAGACCGAGCAACTGCCGATCTTTTCCCGCATCACCAAGTACCAGGCGCACGTGAACCGTCCGGACCGCATCGCGGAATTCACGGCCAAGGCGTTCGACAACGCGATGGCCGAACGCGGCCCCGCGCAGCTCAATATCCCGCGCGATTATTTCTACGGCGAGATCGACGTGGCCATCCCCGAACCGCGCCGCGTGCGCCGCGGCCCGGGGGCGGAAGAGGACCTGGAAGCGGCGGCGCGCATGCTGGCCGAGGCGAAATTCCCGGTCATCGTGGCGGGGGGCGGCGTGCTGTTTTCGGACGGACAGGCCGAATGCGTGGCGCTGGCCGAGCTGCTGGGCGCGCCCGTGGTGACCAGCTACCTGCACAACGACGCTTTCCCGGCCAGCCATCCGCTGTGGTGCGGCCCGTTGGGATACCAGGGCGCCAAAGCTGGCATGAAGCTGCTGTCGCAGGCGGACGTGGTGCTGGCGTTGGGCACGCGGCTGGGGCCTTTTGGCACCTTGCCGCAGCATGGCCTGGAATATTGGCCGCAGAATGCCCGCATCATCCAGGTCGACGCCGACCACCGGATGCTGGGCCTGGTGCGCCCGGTGTCGGTGGGGATCTGCGGCGACGCCAAGCCGGCGGCCGCGGCGTTGACGGCCCGGTTGCAGCAGCGGGACGTGGCCTGCATCCGCACCAAGGACCAGCGCGCGAGCGAGATTTCCGCGCAGAAGTCCGAGTGGGAACAGGAGCTGGACGGCTGGTCGCACGAGCGCGACGACTGGAGCCTGGACATCATCGAGCAGGGCGGCGGCCGCATGCATCCGCGCCGCATGCTGCGCGAGCTGGAACGCGCAATGCCCAAGCACGTGATGGTGTCCACCGACATCGGCAACATCTGCTCGGTGTCCAATAGCTATCTGCGCTTTGATGAGCCCAATTCCATGCTGGCCGCCATGAGCTTCGGCAACTGCGGCTATGCGCTGCCCGCGCTGATCGGCGCCAAGCTGGGCAGGCCCGACCGGCCGGCGGTGGCCTATGTGGGCGATGGCGCATGGTGCATGAGCTTCCAGGAGCTGCTGACCTGCGTGCGCGAACAGATTCCGGTGACCGCGGTGGTGTTCCACAACGGCCAGTGGGGCGCCGAGAAAAAGAACCAGGTCGACTTCTACGGCCGGCGTTTCGTGGGCAGCAATCTGCGCAATCCGAACTTCTCGGAGCTGGCGCGCGCCATGGGCGCCGAGGGCATCCGCGTGGAACACGCCGATCAGGTCGGCGCCGCGCTGCAGGCCGCCTGCCAGGCGCAGCTGGAAGGCAAGACCACCGTGCTGGAAATGATGGTCAGCCAGGAGCTGGGCGACCCGTTCCGCCGCGACGCCCTGAAGCAGCCGGTGCGGTTCCTGGACAAGTACCGCAAGTACGTGAACCAGCCGTTCCAGGCCGGCGAGGTGCCGCTCTCAATCGAGCCGGCCGGACGCTGACCGGCGCGCGCGGCGCGGCCCGGGGCGTGGCATCGGGCGCCGGGTCGCGCCGGTCATCCACCGGGCGCGCGCGCCCGCGGCAGGAGCAAAGACATGGCATTCGACCGTTTGTTCGAGCCGCTGCGCGTCGCCGCGCTGGCGGCGGGGCGCTTGCGCACCGCGGTGGCGTACCCGCTGTGCCCCGTGAGCCTGCGCGCCGCCGCGCAGGCCGGCGAGGCAGGCTATATCGAGCCCGTGCTGGTCGGGCCGGCGGACCGCGTGGCGGCGTTGATGGCGCAGGAAGGCATGCGCCCCGGATCGATGGAGATCGTCGACGCCCCGGACGATGAGCTGCAGACCGCCCGCGCCGCCGCCGCGCTGGCGCGCGACGGCGCCGTCAGCATGCTGATGAAGGGCAGCCTGCACACCGACCATTTCATGGCGGCGGTCGTGACGCGCGAATCGGGCCTGCGCACGGGCCGGCGCATCAGCCATGCCTTCGTGATGGCCGTGGCCGCCTATCCCAAGCTGCTGATCCTGACCGACGCCGCCGTCAACATCGCGCCCTCGCTGCAGGAAAAGGCGGACATCGCGCAGAACGCCATCGACCTGGCCCGCGCGCTGGGCGTGGAGCGGCCCAAAGTGGCCGTGCTGTGCGCCACCGAATCCGTGAACCCCGCCATGCCGGCCACGCTGGATGCGGCGGCCTTGTCCAAGATGGCGGACCGGTTGCAGATCCGCGGCGGCGACATCGACGGGCCGCTGGCCTTCGACAACGCCATCTCGCGCGAGGCGGCGGCCCAGAAGGGCATCGTGTCGCGCGTGGCGGGCGACGCCGACATCCTGCTGGCGCCCGACATCGAGGCCGGCAACATGCTCTACAAGGAACTCACCTGGCTGGCGGGCGCGGGCGCGGCGGGCCTGGTGCTGGGCACGCGTGTGCCGGTGCTGCTGACCAGCCGCTCCGATTCCATGGAGGCGCGCGTCAACAGCTGCGCCGTCGCCGCGCTGTACGCCCGCGCGCTTGCCAGTTGACCGCGAACGGTCCTGGCACCACCAAGTCCGGCGGTTTGGTACTAAGCGCGCATCCAGGGGATGACTACGCTAGTCCGCAAGCCATCCATGAATGGTCCACGCCTATACATCAAAGGGGTAGCACATGCGCAGCGCAAGACTCGGCCTGGCCACGATTCTGTCGGTGTTCGCGATGGCGGGAGGCGCCGCCGCGGCGGATGCGCCCAAGCCGGGCGGCACGCTGGTCATCGGTTCCACCCAGGTGCCGCGGCACCTGAACGGTGCGGTGCAGTCGGGCACCGCCACGGCGCTGCCCAGTTCGCAGCTCTTTGCCAGCCCGCTGCGCTACGACGCGGACTGGAAGCCGCAGCCCTATCTGGCCGAGTCCTGGGAGCTGGCGCCGGACGGCAAGTCGCTGACGCTGCACCTGCGCGGCGACGCGGTGTTCCACGACGGCAAGCCCGTGACGTCCGAGGACGTCGCGTTCTCCATCATGGCGGTCAAGCAGAACCATCCCTTCCAGACGATGTTCGCGCCCGTCGAGCGCGTGGACACGCCGGATGCGCGCACCGCCGTGCTGCGCATGAGCAAGCCCCATCCGGCGATCCTGCTGGCGCTGTCGCCCGCGCTGATGCCGGTGCTGCCCAAGCACATCTACGGCGACGGCCAGGACCTGAAGACGCACCCGAGGAACTCCGCGGACGTGGTGGGCTCGGGGCCGTTCATCTTCAAGGAATTCAAGCCGGGCCAGGAGATCGTGCTGGAACGCTTCGACAAGTTCTTCCTGAAGGGCAAGCCGCTGCTGGACCGCGTGGTGGTCAAGATCAATCCCGATGCGACCAATCTGCTGATCGGCCTGGAGCGGGGCGACATCGGCGCGCTGCCCTTCATGACCGAGCCGACCATCCTGCGGCGCGCCAAGGACAACCCGTCCATCGTCATGACCAGCAAGGGCTATGAAGGCATCGGCGCGCTGAGCTGGCTGGCGTTCAACACGGCGCGCAAGCCGCTGGACGACGTGCGGGTTCGGCAGGCCATTGCCTATGCCACCGACAAGGGCTTCATCACCAAGGCGTTGAACGCGGGGTTTGCCGCGCCGGCCCATGGCCCCATCGTGGGCACCAGCCCGTTCGCCAGCGACGACGTCAAGAAGTATCCGCTGGACCTGAAACGCGCCGGCCAATTGCTGGACGAGGCCGGCTTCAAGAAGGACGACAAGGGCGAGCGCATGACGCTGACGGTGGACTACATGCCGGGCAGCGACGTGCAGGGCAAGAACGTCGCGGAGTACCTGCGCAGCCAGTTGAAGAAGGTGGGCATCAACGTGCAGGTGCGCGCGTCGCCGGACTTCCCGACCTGGGCCAAGCGCATCGCCGGCAAGGATTTCGACATGACCACCGACATCGTCTTCAACTGGGGCGATCCGGTCATCGGCGTGCACCGCACCTACATGTCGTCCAACATCCGCGACATCATCTGGACCAACACGCAGTCGTACAAGAACCCGAAGGTCGACGCCCTGCTGGAACAGGCGGGCACCGAAACCGACCTGGAAAAGCGCCGCGCGCTGTACGCCGAGTTCCAGCGCCTGGTCACCGAGGACGTGCCCATCGACTTCCTGACCGTCATCCCGTACCACACGCTGTCGTCCAAGAAGGTGCACGGCCTGCCCACCGGCATATGGGGCATGCTGTCGCCGCTGGATGAGACCACCGTGCAGTAGCGGGAGCCGTCATGCTGCGATATCTCGCGCGCCGCCTGGCCTACGCCGCGATCCTGCTGCTGGCCGTGGTGACGCTGAATTTCCTGCTCATCCACATTTCGCCGGGCGACCCCGTGGAGACCATCGCGGGGTCCATGGGCGGCATCAGCGAAGACCTGCGCGCCCAGTTGCGCGTGCAGTACGGGTTGGACAAGCCTTTCCTCACGCAGCTCGGCATCTACCTGTCGCAGGTGCTGCGGGGCGACCTGGGCTATTCCTACTTCTTCAATGTGTCCGTCGCCCAACTGATCTGGGACCGCGTGCCCGCCACGCTGCTGCTGGTGGTGACGTCGGTGAGCGCCGCCTTCCTGGTCGGCACGCTGCTGGGCACACTGGCCGCCCGCAAGCCCAACGGCGCGCTGTCGCAGGGCATCACGCTGCTGTCGGTGGTGGGCTATTCCGCGCCGGTGTTCTGGACGGGCATCATCCTCATCATCCTGTTTGCCTCGATGCTGCCGATCTTTCCGGTGTCCGACATGCGATCGGCGGGCGGTCCGCAGGACGGGTGGGCGGGCGTCCTGGACGTGCTGCACCACCTGGTGCTGCCGGCCTTCACCCTGGCGTTCGTCTACCTGGCGCAGTACAGCCGGCTGGCGCGCGCCAGCGTCATGGAGGCGCTGTCGGCCGACTACATCCGCACCGCGCGCGCCAAGGGCCTGCCCGAAAGCACCGTCCTCTACAAGCACGCGCTGCGCAACGGCGTGCTGCCGGTGGTGACCATGCTGGGCCTGCAATTCGGCAACGTGCTGGCCGGGGCGATCCTGGTGGAGACGGTCTTCAACTGGCCGGGGCTGGGACGCCTGGCGTTCGACTCGGTGCTGCGCCGCGACTATCCGACCCTGCTCGGCATCCTGCTCTTTGCCTCGTTGCTGGTCGTGGTGATGAACCAGCTTACCGATCTGGCCTACCGCCTGATCGATCCCCGGATCAAGACATCATGAGACCCGCACCCATTGCCATGCCCGCCGCTGCCCGCAACGACGCCCGGCCCAAGCCGCCGCCCCGGCCGTCCTACGAGGCGCTGCGCGTCTTTGCGCGCAACCCCAGCGCGCTGGCCGGGGTGTTGCTCCTGGCGGCGATCCTGGCGCTGACGATCTTCGGCCCGATGGCGATGCAGGCCGATCCGTTCGAGATTGCCGCGGCGCCCATGGAGCCGCCCGGCGGCGAGATGCTGTTGGGGTCGGACTACCTGGGGCGCGACGTGCTGACCGGCATGATCTACGGCGGGCGCGCGACGCTGCTGGTGGGCGTGGTGGCCGCGGTGCTGTCCATGGCCATCGGCATTACCATCGGCGCGCTGGCGGGCTACTACGGCGGCTGGATCGACGAAACGCTGATGCGCATCACGGAATTCTTCCAGGTGCTGCCCACCTTGCTCTTTGCCATGGTGCTGGTGACGCTGTTCACACCGTCGCTGGCCACCATCGCGGTCGCCATCGGCGTGGTCAGCTGGACGGGCACCGCGCGCCTTGCCCGCGGCGAGTTCCTGCGGCTCAAGCGGCGCGAGTACGTCCTGGCGGAAAGGGTGATCGGCGCCGGGGACGCGCGCATCATCTGGCGCGTGATCCTGCCCAACGCGCTGGCGCCGCTGATCGTGTCGGCCACGCTGGCCATCGGCACCGCGATCCTGTTCGAGGCGGGCCTGTCGTTCCTGGGGCTGGGCGATCCCAACGTGATGAGCTGGGGGCTGATGATCGGCAGCAACCGCCCCTACATCCTGACGGCATGGTGGGCGGTGACCTTGCCCGGCGCGGCCATCTTCCTGACCGTGCTGGCCGTCAGCCTGATCGGCGACGGGCTGAACGACGCCCTCAATCCGAACTCCCGGGGGCGGGCATGAACGCCGTGGATAGGACTCCCGTGCTGGAAGTGGACGGCCTCAGCCTGGCGTTCCACACGCGCGGCCGCGCGGCCGAGGTGCTGAACGACGTGAGCTTCGCGCTGCGGCCGGGCGAAACGCTGTGCCTGGTCGGCGAGTCCGGTTGCGGCAAGAGCATGACGGCGCTGGCCATCATGCGGCTGATTCCGCCGCTGGCGCGGATCGGCGCGGGCCGGGTGCGGCTGCGCGGCGCGGATCTCGCCATGCACGATGACGAGGCGATGCGCCGGGTGCGCGGCAACAACATCTCCATGATCTTCCAGGAGCCCATGACGGCGCTCAATCCGGTGTACACGGTGGGCGACCAGATCGCGGAACCGCTGCGCCTGCACCAGGGGCTGACCCGGCCGCAGGCGCGCGCACGCGCCATCGACATGCTCAAGTCGGTCGGCATTCCGCTGCCGGAGCGGCGCGTGGACGATTACCCGCACCAGCTGTCGGGCGGCATGCGGCAGCGGGTGATGATCGCGATCGCGCTGGCCTGCGACCCGGACGTGCTCATTGCCGACGAGCCGACGACGGCGCTGGACGTGACGGTGCAGGCGCAGATCTTCGACCTGTTGCGTGAACAGCAGGCGCGGCGCGGCACGGCCGTGCTGCTGATCACGCACGACATGGGCGCCGTGTCCGAGATGGCGGATCGCGTGGTGGTCATGTACGGCGGGCGCGTGGTGGAGCAGGGCAGCGTCGGCCAGATCCTGGCGCATCCGCGCCATCCGTACACGCAGGGCCTGATCGCCTGCCTGCCGGAACTGGACCGCGAGCCCGGCGACGAGCGGCCGGACCTGCCCGAGATTCCCGGCGTCGTGCCGTCGGTCTGGGAGCGCGGCCTGGGCTGTCCCTTCGTCGACCGGTGCAACCATGCCATGGCGCGCTGCAGCCGCGAGTTTCCGCCCATGGCCGTGCTGGACGGCGGCCAGGGCGTGTCCTGCTGGCTTTACCCGGAGGCATCGCAATGAGCCAGGCGCAATCATCATCCCTGTTGTCGGTGCGCGACCTGTCGGTGCATTTTCCGGTGGGCGGCCGCGGGCGCGACGGCACGCCGGTGGTCGTGCGGGCCGTGGACGGCGTGTCGTTCGAGCTTGAACGCGGCCGCACGCTGGCCATCGTGGGGGAGTCCGGTTCGGGCAAGACCACCACGGCGCTGTCGGTGCTGCGGCTGGCGGACCCCACGGGCGGCAGTATCCATTTCGACGGCAACGACCTGACCGCGATGCGCGGGTCGGCGCTGCGGCGGATGCGGCGGCGCCTGCAGCTCGTCTTCCAGGACCCTTACTCGTCGCTCAACCCGCGCCAGCGCGCCGAGGAGATCGTGCGCACGCCGCTGGACCTGATGGGCATCGATCCGCCCGGCGGGCGCGAGGCGCGCGTGGCGCTGATGTTCGAGCTGGTGGGACTGCGGCCCGAGCAGCGCCAGTTGTTCCCGCACCAGTTCTCCGGCGGCCAGCGCCAGCGTTTGAACATTGCCCGGGCGCTGGCCAGCGCGCCGGACCTGATCGTCTGCGATGAGCCCGTGTCCGCGCTGGATATCGCCATCCGCGCGCAGATCCTGAACCTGTTGCGCCGGATCCAGCGCGAGCAGGGCCAGTCGTTTCTCTTCATCTCGCACGACATGGCGGTGGTGGAGCATGTGTGCGACGACATCGCGGTCATGTACCTGGGCAAGATCATCGAACGGGCCTCGCGCCGCGCGTTTTTCTCGCGGCCGCTGCATCCGTACAGCGTGGCGCTGATGTCCGCCGTGCCCACCGTCAAGGGCGGCCGCGAAACGGCCGCGCGCCGGGTCAGGCTGTCGGGCGATCCGCCCAGCCCGGTCAACCCGCCGCCGGGCTGCCGCTTCGCCGGCCGCTGCCCGGCCGCGCAGCCGCTGTGCGCCACGCGCGAACCCGAGTTGCGGGAAGTCGCGCCGGCGCATCACGTGGCCTGCCATTTCGTCGAGACGCGGGACGGCGTGACGTTGTCGCCGCTGCAGGGCTGAACCGGCCATGCGAACCGTCCGGCCCGCAGATCGCCCCGCGTCCCGACCCCCAGGTCCCCATACCGCCAAGGAAACCCGATGAATCCGCCCTCCGGCCAGACCACCCTCTACGTCGCACGATCCATCCTCACCATGAACCCCGCGCAGCCGCGCGCGACCCACGTCGCCGTGCGGGACGGGCGCATCCTGGGCGTGGGCAGCCGCGAGGACCTGGCCGGCTGGGGGCCGGCGCGGGTCGACGACCGGTTTGCGGACAGCGTGCTGATGCCGGGACTGGTGGAGGGGCACTGCCACCTGCCCGAAGGCGGGATGTGGAAGTTCGTGTACGTCGGTTATTACGACCGGCGCGGGCCGGACGGCACGCTGTGGCCGGGCCTGAAAAGCTTCACGGAGGTGGCGGGCCGGCTGCGCGAGGCCGAGCGGTCGCTGGCGCCGGGCGAGACGCTGATCGGCTGGGGCTTCGATCCCATCTTCTTCGGCGGCGACCGCATGAGCATCCACCACCTGGATGCCGTTTCGGCCGAACGGCCCGTGGTGGTGATGCACGCCAGCATGCACCTGATGAACGTCAACACGCCCATGCTGGCGCGGGCGGGCATCGACCGCGACACCGACATCGAAGGCGTGGCGCGGCTGGCGGGTGGGCGTCCCAGCGGCGAGCTCTGCGAGTTCGCGGCCATGTTCCCGGTCATGCGGCTGATCGGCAGCCCGTTTCGCACGGTGGGCCTGACCGAAGAGGGCCTGCGGATGTTCGGCAAGGTGGCGCAGTGGGCGGGCGTGACCACCGCCACCGACCTGGTCAACGAGCTGAACGACGACGGGCTGGCGACGCTGGCGCGAGTCACGGCCGAGCCGGACTATCCGGTGCGCATCGTGCCGGCGGCGTCCGCGCTGACCTATGCGGGCGACCCCGCGCGCTGCCTGGAGAAGCTGGCGGCGGCGCGGCGCCTGAACCACGGCAAGCTGCGCCTGGGCATGGTCAAGCTGGTGGTCGACGGATCGATCCAGGGGTTCACGGCCCGGGTGCGCTGGCCCGGTTACTACAACGGCGCGCCCAACGGCATCTGGGTCATCGCGCCCTCGGAGCTGGATGCGATGGTGCAGGCCTATCACGACGCGGGCGCGCAGCTCCACATCCACACCAATGGCGACGAGGCCACGCAGCTTGCCATCGAGGCCGTGGACCGCGCGCTGCAACGCACCCCGCGCCGCGACCACCGCCACACGCTGCAGCACTGCCAGATGGCCGACGCCGCCCAGTTCCGCCGCATGGCCAGCCTGGGCATGTGCGTCAACCTCTTTGCCAACCACATCTATTACTGGGGCGACGCGCACTATGCGCTGACCATGGGGCCGGACCGCGCCAACCGCATGGACGCCTGCGCATCGGCCGCGCGCGCCGGCGTGCCGTACGCCATCCATTCGGACGCGCCCATCACGCCGCTGGGACCGCTCTTCACCGCCTGGTGCGCCGTGAACCGGCAGACGGCCTCGGGCCGCGTGCTGGGCGAATCCGAGCGCATCGGCGTCGACGCGGCGCTGCACGCCATCACGCTGGGCGCCGCCTATACGCTGCACATGGACCATCTGGTCGGATCCATCGAAGTCGGCAAGCATGCGGACTTCTGCGTGCTGCGGGACGATCCCACCGCCGTGGCGCCCAAGGACCTGAAGGACCTGGAGGTGCTGGGCACGGTCATCGGCGGGCATCCGCTGCCGCTGCGGGAAGCGTGAGATGGCGCGCATTCCGCTGACCGTGGTGGGCGGCTTCCTGGGCGCGGGCAAGACCACCTTGCTGAACCATGTGCTGGCGGCCAGTGCGCGGCGCGCGGCGGTGCTGGTCAACGATTTCGGGCCGGTGGACATCGATGCGGGTCTTATCGCGGATCGCGCCGACGACGTGATCCGGCTGGCCAACGGCTGCGTGTGCTGCTCGATGGTGGGCGGGCTGGACGATGCGCTGGCGCGCGTGCTGGCGCTGGAGCCCTTGCCGGAGTGGATCGTCATCGAGGCGAGCGGCGTGTCCGACCCGGGGCGCATCGCGCAGGTCGGCATGGCCGACCCGTTGCTGCAACTGGAAGGCGTGGTGGTGCTGGCGGACGCCGGCGGCATCCGCGACGCGGCGGGCGATCCCCTGCTGGCCGATACCGTGCGGCGGCAACTGCGGGCAGCGGACCTGCTGGTGCTGAACAAGACCGACCTGGCTTCGCCCGCCGACCTGGCGGCGTTGCGTGCCTGGCTGCGCGAGACGAGCGGCGGCGCGCCCGTCGTCGAGACCCACGAGGGGCGGATGGACCTGCGGTATCTGAGCGGCGAGGCCGCGGCGCCGGATGCCGGACACGGCGGCGCGGACCACGTCTGCGATGGGCGGTGCGCGCATGCGGCGCCGCGGCTCGATCCGACCGCGCCGGCGCATCCGTTCCAGGGCTGGTTATGGCGCGCGCCCGCGCTGCTGGATGCCGACGCGCTGGCCGCGCGCCTGCGGCGACTGCCGCGCGACGTGCTGCGCGCCAAGGGTTGGGTCCGCACCGACCGCCACGGCTGGGTGCTGGTGCAACTGGCCGGACGCCGCGTGCGCTTTGACACGCAGGCGCGCAGGCCGGCTGGCGTGCAGGCGCCGTCGCTGGTGCTGATCGGCATGCGCGGGGGAATCGATCTGGATTGCATCGCCGCGTCGCTCGCTCCGGCTGCGATGCCGGAGGCCGGGGTGGCGGCTCCGGAGGCCGCGCACGCGCGCTAGCGCCGGTTTCTGGTGCAAGCGATTCCCCGCGTCTGGTCCTAGTCCCCGGCATGCCCCGCACGTACCTTGAGGGTTCAGCGTGGACGCATCTCGCGCCGCGCCAGAGAAGGAGGGTAGGCAATGCAAAAGACCGTCACCGTGGACATGTTGGCCGAGTTTGCGGCCGCCTGGAACCGGCACGACATCGACGCCCTGATGTCGTTCATGAGCGACGACTGCGTGTTCGAGACCGTGGGCGGACCCGAACAGTACGGCAGCCGCCATTTGGGACCGGACGCGGTGCGCGCGGCGTTTGCCGCGGCCTGGAAGAATTTCCCGGATGCGCAATGGGAGAACGGCCGGCACTGGGTGGCCGGCGATCGCGGCGTGTCCGAATCCACGTTCCGCGGCACGGCGGCGGACGGATCGCGGATCGAGGCTGACATGGTCGATGTCTTCACCTTCAAGGACGGCAGGATCCGCGTGAAAAACGCCTTCCGCAAGCAGCGTCCGGCCTTGCCTGCCCGGACCTAGACGACGCCATGGATACGCAAATGTCGGCCGGCATTCCCCGCCCGGCGCCCGCGCCCGGCGCCGCCCACAACGCATGCAACCCGGCCTACGCGCCGGCCTATGACCCGGCCTACGACCCGCTGGTGTCGCCGCCCGGCCAGGGCCAGGACTACGCGCCCACCTATTGGGTGGCGACGGCCGGCGCGCCGCCCGAGGACGACGGGCCCATCAACGGAGACATCGACGCCGACGTGGTGATCGTCGGCTCGGGCTTTACGGGCCTGTCGGCGGCGCTGACGCTGGCGCGCGACTTCGGCGTGAAGGCCGTGGTGCTGGAGGCGAACCGCGCCGTGTGGGGCTGCACCAGCCGCAACGGCGGCCAGGGCCAGAATGCGTCCGGGCGGCTGTACCGCTCGCAGTGGATCGCGCGCTGGGGCCTGGACACCGCCAAGCGGCTGGATGCGGAGATCCGCGAGGGCTTCGAATACTGGAAGAGCCTGGTGGCGCAGGTGGACTGCGATGCGCAGCCCGGCGGCCATCTGTACACGGCGCATCGCCAGAAGAAAATGGCCTTCCTGGAAAACGAAGCCCGCGTGATGCGCGAGACCTTCGGCTACGACGTGAAAATGCTGACCCGCGCCGAACTGCGGGAACGCTATGTGGATGATCGCGAGGCGGTGGGCGCGATGCACGAGCCGGACGGCGTAGGCGTGCATCCACTCAAGCTCGCCTACGGTTATCTGCGCCAGGCGCGGGCGCTGGGCGTGCGCATCCATCCGTCCAGCCCGGTGCTGGGCTGGCGCATGGAAAACGGCATGGTGCGGCTGCAGACCCCCGCCGGCACGGTGCGCGCGCGGCGCGTGGCGTTCGCCACCGGCGGTTACACCGCGCAGGGCGTGAACCGGCTGCTGGACAACCGGATCATGCCGGTCCTGTCCAACTCCATGGTGACGCGGGTGCTGTCGCCCGCCGAGCGCGAGGCGGCGGGGTTAAAGAGCACGGTGTTCATCACCGACACCCGGACCTTGCGCTTCTATTACCGCCTGCTGCCCGACGGCCGCATGCAGATCGGCAGCCGCAGCGCGCTGCGCGGGGCGGACGCCGAGAACCCGCGTCACCTTGCGCTGCTTCGCGAGGGGCTGGCGCGCAAGTTCCCGGCGCTGCGCGGCGTGGACGTGGCCTATTCGTGGTGGGGCTGGGTGGACGTCAGCCACGACATGATGCCGCGCGTGACGCAGCCGGATCCGGCGCAACAGGTGTATTACGCCTTCGGCTACGGCGGCAACGGCGTCGCGTTCTCGGCCCACGCCGGCCGGCGCCTGGCGCAGCGCATGATGGGCAAGGACGGCATCGCCTGGAACCTGCCGATCTACGACACGCCCTTGCCCGGGCACTTGTTCGCGCCGTTCCGGAGGATCGGGCAGGGACTGCTGTATCGGTGGTATTACCTGCGCGACGAATTGCTGTAGGCGGTGTCTGACACCCTTGTGGCACACCCGCGGCATGAAGACCGTCTCTCGCGGGTGTCAGACACCCGACCCTCGAGCGGCGTCAGGCCCCCGGGCACTCGGCCAGGTCCTGCGCCGCGCGGCGCTGGCCCTCAACCACCTTGGCCAGCCGTGCGATGCCCGGTTCGATATGCTCGGGCCGGATCGACGTGAAGCCCACCCGCAGGAAATTGCGGGGCGCGTTCGCGCCGTCCATGAAGAACACGTCGCCCGGCTCCACCACTACGCCTTCGGCCAGCGCGGCCTCGGACAAGGCCATGGCATCCAGCCATGGCGGGCCTTGCAGCCAGCACGAGGACGAGCCGGTGATGGGCAGGGGCTTGAAATCCGGCAGATGCCGCGCGAGCGCCTGCGCCAGTTCGATGCCGCGCTTTTGGTACGCCTGCGATTGGCGGCGCAGCAGGGCGTGGTGATGCCCCAGCGAAATGAATAGCGAGAACGCGCGCTGGATGTAGGCCGACGGGTGGCGCAGCATCAGGCGGCGCAGCGCGCGCAGTTCGGCCGCCAGTTCGGGCGGCGCGACGATATAGCCGATGCGCAGCCCCGGCGCGAAGGACTTTGCCAGGCTGCCCACGTAGATGACGCGGCCGTCGCGGTCCAGGCTTTTCAGCGCGGGAATCGCGCCTTCGCCCCAGCGACTTTCGCTTTCGAAATCATCCTCGATGACCAGGCTGTCGGCCTGCCGCGCCAGCGCCAGCAGGGCGGCGCGGCGTTCCATGGACAGCGTGACGGTGGTGGGGCACTGGTGCCCCGGCGTCACGAAGAGGTAGTCGCAGCCCAGCAGTTGCGTGCCGGTGCGCAGGCCCTGTTCGTCCACGGGCAGGGGCAGCAGGTGGCGCGTGTGGCTGGCAAAGATGTTGCGCGCGTCCGGGTAGCCCGGATCTTCCATGCCGACCACCGTGTCCTCGTTCACCAGCAGGTCGGCCAGCAGGTAGAGCGCGTGCTGCGCGCCCACGGTGATGACGATTTCTTCGGCATCAGCCCAGACGCCGCGGCGCGGCAGCACCTGCGTGCGGATCTGTTCGATCAGCGCGGGGTCGTCATGCGTGATGAGGTCGGGCGCCCAGCTCCGGATGTCCAGCACCGACAGGGCCTTGATGCAGCATTCGCGCCATTCGGCGGTGGGAAAGAGGTCCTGGTCGAACTGGCCGTAGACGAAGGGGTAGGGCTGCTTCTGCCAGTCACGCGGCTTGGTGATGTTGCGCTGGCGCGAGGGCCGGAAACGCAGGCGCTCGTTCCAGCGCACGCCGCCGGCCTCGCTGGCGTGCGCGGGCGCGGCTTCGGCGGCCGGGCCGGAGTGGCCCTGCATGACGCTGTCGCTGACGAAGTGGCCGCTGCGCTCGCGCGACACCAGATAGCCTTCGCACACGAGTTGCTGGTAGGCGAACACGACGGTGTTGCGCGCGATGCGAAGCTGGTCGGCCAGATAGCGGCTGGAAGGCACCGGCATGCCGGGCGGCAGGTGGCCGCTGAGGATGGCCGACACCAGCATCTGGCGCACGCGCCCCTGCAGGCTGAGGTTGGGCGCGCTGGCTTTTTCGAACAGGCGTTCCCACAACACAGGCTTGAGCATCGAGGCCTGGCTGGACATGGATGGCTCCTTGTGACTGCGGCACGAATGGACGCGCGCTGCCGCGCCCGGTGTTCCTGCCTCAGGATAAAGGAGCCGGATGGGCGAAGGAATGCGGGATTGCCCGGTCAGACGCGCCCCTTCCACGGGATGGCGAAGCGTTCCAGGTAGCGCACCAGCAGATCGAAGGCGAACGCGAAGAGCCCGATCACGATGATGCCCATGATGACGGTGTCGCTGGCCAGGAACTGGGCGGCGTTCAGCACCATGAAGCCCAGGCCCCGGTCCGCCGCGACCATCTCGGCGGCGACCAGCGTGGTCCAGCCCACCCCGATGCCGATGCGCATGCCCGTGAAGATCTCCGGCATGGCGGCCTTCAGGATCACGTGCCAGACGATCTGGCGGCTGGTGCCGCCCATGGCGTAGGCGGCGTGGATCTGTTCGATGGACACCGAGCGCACGCCCGCGCGCGCGGCGATCGCCATGGGCGCGAAGATCGCCAGGTAGATCAGCAGGATCTTCGGGAACTCGCCGATGCCGAACCAGATGATGATGAGCGGCAGATAGGCCAGCGGCGGCAGCGGGCGGTAGAACTCGATCGGCGGGTCGAAGACGCCGCGGGCGTACCGGTTCACGCCCATCAGGATGCCGACGGGGATGGCGGTGGCGCAGGCCAGGAAGAACGCGCCGAACACGCGGCCCAGGCTGGCGAGCGCGTGCTCGGTCAGCGTGGAGTTGGCCACGCCCTCGGTCATGGCGAAGACGAACTTGTCGTACACGGCGATGGGCGAGGGCAGGAACAGCGGCCGCACCCAGCCGGCGCTGGTGACCAGGAACCACAGCGCGATCAGCGCCAGGCTGGTGAGCAGACTGATGTGGCCGCTATAGCCCGCGCCCGGCGCCCCGTAGACCTTGCCGGGCGCCGCGGGCGTGTGGCCGGGGCGGCGCTCAGGCATGGAGGGCGTGCGGGGCGGCGGCGCGCTCGTCCCCGTAGATGATGCCGAGGACTTGTTCGCGCATGGCGATGAAGTCGGGACTGGATTTGATGCCACGGCCATCGCGGGTCTCCAGGTAGCGCCGGTTGAAGGCCGGCTCGAACGTGTGCGTGATCCGGCCCGGGCGCGGCGACATGACGATCAGCCGGGAACCCAGGAAGAGGGCTTCTTCCACGCTGTGGGTGATGAAGAAAAACATCTTGTCGGTCTGCCGCCAGATGTCCAGCAGCAACTCCTGGATGGTTTCCCGGGTCAGCGCGTCCAGCGCGGCCATGGGCTCGTCCATCAGCAGCATGGCCGGGTCGCAGGTCAGCGCGCGCGCGATCCCCACGCGCTGCTGCATGCCGCCCGACAACTGGTAGATCATGTGGCGGTGAAAGTCCTGCAGGCCCACCAGCTCCAGGTTGCGGCGGGCGCGGGCGCGGCGCGTCGCCTTGTCCACGCCTTGCAGCTTGAGCCCGAATTCCGTATTCTCCAGCACGTTCAGCCAGGGCAGCAGCGCATGCTTCTGGAACACGACGCCCCGGTCCGCGCCCGGACCGACGATGGGCTTGCCGCCCAGCGTGATCTCGCCTTCGGTGGGGGACAGAAAGCCGGCCAGCAGGCTGAGCAGCGTGGTCTTGCCGCAGCCCGACGCGCCCAGCGCGACGACGAACTCGCCCGGCTGGATGGTCAGGTTGACGCCTTGCAGCGCGATGACCGGGCCGCTGTCGTGCAGGCCGGGATAGGTGACACCGACGCCTTGCGCGCACAGGCGCTGCGCGGCGGTTGTGGACTGCATGGTCATGCCGTTCCCCCTGATCTGTGAGACGCCGTCCGCGGCAGGACAGGCGGCGCCGGGCTGGCGCCGGGGTGGCGCCAGCCCGGGCCGCCGCAAGCGCGTGGCCCTACTTGCCGGCGGCCGCTTTTGCGTACTGGTCGGTGACGAAGGGGCTGTAGTCGTCCAGCGCCTTGTCGATCTGCTTCTGGTCCTTCAGGAATTTGGCGCTGGCCGCGAAGGCGCGCGCGGCGCCCGATTCCTTGCCGCCGCCCAGCCAGGTCGTGGAGGCCTGTTCCTCCACGGTCGGGAAGACCAGCAGGCCCAGCGCCTCGACGATGTCTTCCGGCTTGCCGCCGATCAGCTTCACGATGCCCTTGACCTGCGGGGAATCCGCCGTCCACTTGGCGCCATTGGCGCGATAGTCAGCATAGGACTTGGCCAGCACGCCGGTAAAGGCGGCCATGAACTTCGGGTGTTTCTGCGCCCAGGCCTTGTCGACCACGATGCCGTCGAACGTGGGCACGCTGGCGGCGCCGATCTGCTCGGAGTCGGCGATGATCTTGCCGGTCTTGGCGATCTCGGTCAGGGCGGGCGGCCAGACGTAGGCGGCGTCGATGTCGCCGCGCGTCCAGGCGGCCACGATCTGCGGCGGCTGCATGTTCAGGATGCGCACGTCGCGGGGCGGCACCTTCCAGACCTGCTCCAGCCCGACCAGCAGGTGAAAGTGCGAGGTGGACACGAAGGGCGTGGCGACGCGCTTGCCCTTCAGGTCGGCGGTGCTGTTGATGCCGGACCCGTTGCGCGCCACCAGCGCCTCGGATTTGCCGATGTTGTCCAGGATCCAGAAAAGCTGCATGTCCACGCCGCGCGTCGCGCCGGACGTGATGCCGGTCGAGCCCAGCACGCCGACCGGCACGTTGCCGGAGGCGAGGGCGGTGGAGATGTCGCCGCCGGAGGTGAACTGGCGCCAGTCCACCTGGTAGCCGGCCTCTTTGACCGCCTTGTCGAAACTGCCATCCGCGATCGCGGACAGGAAAGGCCCTACGATGAGCTGGTAGCCGACCACGAGCTTGGTCTGCGCATAAGCTGGCGCGGCGGTCAGCGCGGCGGCCAGGCCGGCCAGGGTGCAGCGGCGTATCAGGCGGTATATCGCGTTCATGGAGATCTCCGGGAGAGAACGGCCGCGCCCCGGCGCGACCGGCTTGCTGGTTCCAGTGTGCCCGGATGGGACCAGAACGCTAGGGCCAGATGTCCGGATCAGTAGGAGCCAAACGCGCAGGCCTTAATCAAGCCTAAAACGCAGGAGCCCAAAACGGCCGGGCCCGCCTGCCGCGCCGGCGGCGCCGGAAACGGCATCGTCGTCGCAGCGGGCGGGCCCGCGATATGCGCCAAAAGGATGAGGGACGGTGTCAGACACCGATACCGATCAGCGGATCAGGCTGAGGAATTCGGCGCGGGTGGAGGGGTTGTCGTGGAATTCGCCCAGCATCACCGAGGTGACCATGGAGGAATTCTGCTTTTCGACGCCGCGCATCATCATGCACATGTGCTGCGCTTCGATGACCACCGCCACGCCGGCCGCGCCGGTGACGCTTTGGATCGCCTCGGCGACCTGGCGGCTGAGGTTCTCCTGGATCTGCAGGCGGCGGGCGTACATCTCGACGATGCGGGCCACCTTGGACAGGCCCAGCACCTTGCCGGCCGGCAGATAGGCGACGTGCGCCTTGCCGATGAAGGGCAGCATGTGGTGCTCGCACAGCGAGTACAGCTCGATGTTCTTGACCAGCACGATCTCGCGCGTGTCGGACGTGAACAGGGCGCCGTTGACGATTTCGTCCAGGTCCTGGCCGTAGCCGCGGCACAGGTGGCGCATGGCCTTGGCGGCGCGCGCGGGCGTATCGGCCAGCCCTTCGCGGGACGGATCTTCCCCTAGTGCTTCAAGAATGGCGGTGTAATGCTTTTCCAATGACATGGGGAACTCCTGGCTGCGCGCGCCCTTTGGCGCGGGTGATGCGTATTGTGGCGAGTGGTGATGCGTCGGTGAACGCAAGTCTACCTCAGCGGGGCAGGCAGGCTGCGGGCGGTCCGGCGGCATGTGGGGGTATTGCCGGCATTCAGACCCCCCGGTTTTCGACTGCGTACTTGATGAGTTCGGCCTGGCCGTCGATGCCCAGCTTGCGCTTGATATTCAGGCGGTGCGTTTCCACCGTACGCACCGACAATCCCAGCAAATGGGCGATCTGCTTGTTGGCGTGGCCGTCGGCAATGTGGCGCAGCACGTCGCGTTCGCGGTGGGTCAGCAGGGTCGCCAGGGCGCTGGCCTGCGACAGCCGGACCGCCGCCGCCGCGCTGAAGTAGCTGCGGCCGGCCATGACCGCCTCGATGGCGGTGATGATTTCCTGCGCCGGTTCATCCTTGAGCAGGTAGCCGCGCGCGCCGGCCTTCACGGCCTGCACCATGTATTCCGGATTGTCGTGCATGGACAGCACCAGGACGGCGATCTGGGGATAGCGCTCATGCAGCAGCTCGGTCAGCTCGAGCCCGCCCACCCCCGGCATGTTCAGGTCCATGAGCGCCAGGTGCGGCAGCGTGCCGCCCAGCGGATCCTCGGCCAGGCAGCCAGCCAGGAAGGCCTGGGCCCCGGCGGCGTTGCCGGCTTCGCCCACGACCCGCAACTGCGGCACCGTTTCCAGGCGCAGGCGCAGGCCGTCGCGCACCAGGGGGTGATCATCGATCAGCAGGAGGCGGACGGTGTCGGGCAGGTCGGTCATGCTTGGGGATTCGCAAGAGGGGCGCCGGCGGGCGGCAGCGGTAGCCACGCCTGCAAGGTCGTGCCTTGGGCGGTGGAATGGAAGGTCAAGGTGCCGGCCAGCGCGTTCATGCGTTCGCGCATGTTGCGCAGGCCGATGCCGCGGTGGGGGTCCTGCTGCACCTCGGCGTCGTCGAAGCCGCGGCCGTCGTCGCTGATGGTCAGGCGCAGATCGCGCGCGGAATAGGCCAGCGTCAGGTCGGCGCGGGTCGCGCCGGCGTGGCGCAGGACGTTGGTCAGCGCCTCCTGGGTCACGCGGAACAGCGCGGTGGCGTAGGCATCGGGCAGCTTGACGGGCTGCCCCGTGGTGCGCAGCGCCACCGCCAGCGGCGGCGCGCCGTCCTCGGCGCGGATGGCGAATTCCCGGCCCAGGTGTTCCAGCGCGGCGGGCAGGCCCAGGTCGTCCAGCAGAGTGGGACGCAGGTTGTGCGAAATGCGCCGGACCTCGCCCACCGCCGTGTTCAGGCGGTCCAGGGCGCCGCCCAGCGGCATGTCGATGTGCGCGAGCGTGCGCGGATTGTCCGAATGCGCCTGGCGCAACCGTTCGCGCGCGGCCTCGAGCGATAGCTTGACGGACACCAGCACCTGGCTGATCCCGTCATGCAATTCGCGCGACAGGCGGGCGCGCTCGTCTTCCTGCGAACGCACCACCTGCCGGGCCATCAGGCGCAGCTTGGCGTCGGACTGGCGGTGGTCGCTGATATTGAGGGCCAGGCCGCAGGCCGCCACGCCCAGGATCGACACGGCGGCGATGCCCGCCACCCAGGCGAACATGTCGCGGATGTTGGCCTGCGCCGCGGCGTCGATGCGCACCAGGGCCTGCTCCACGTCGTCCAGGTAAATGCCGGTGCCCAGCATCCAGCCCCAGCGCTCCAGCACCACCACATAGCCCAGCTTCTCGACGGTGCGGTGGGTGGAGGGCTTTTCCCACAGGTAATGCACCACTTCGCCCTGCTGGCCGCCGCGCCGCGCGGCCGTCAGCAGATTCTGGATGACCGCCTGGCCCTTCGTGTCGCGCAGATTCCAGAGGTCCTGGCCGACCAGTTCCGGCTGGCGCGGATGCATCAGGTTGCGGCCGTGCAGGTCGTAGACGAAGAAATAGCCGTCGTGGCCGAACTCCATCTGCGCCAGCAGGTCCAGCGCCCGCTGGCGGGTGGCCTCATCGTCGCCCGACGCCTGCAGGGGCGCGATGGCGCTGTAGGCCAGGTTCACGTAGTGGCGCAGCTCGCCTTCCTTGCTGGCCAGCCAGGCGGTTTCCACCACCTGCTTTTCGCGCTGCGCAAGCTGCAGTCCCTGCACGTACACAGCGACCGTGATGGCGGCGACGGCCGCCAGCAGGGGGACCGCCGCGAGCAGCAGGATTTTGAGGCGCAGCTTCATAAGGATTTGTATCAGCGCGGGCTGGGATTGCTGCGGCGCGTCAGGGACGGAGCGCCGGGAGGAAACGCGGAAATTCCCGTGGGATTTTACGTTTTCCACGAAATTTTGCTGCGCCGCACGGCGTAGTAACACGTAGCCGGCTTGCGTAGTTCCGCGCTTGTTGGGGTGGCGCCGCGGCGGAATACTGGCGCCCGCGTCGACGGGACGCAGTGCGGACGTGCGCGTCCGCCACCCCACAACAATGAGTCTGCCTTCCGCGGGACGAAAAAAGCGTTTCACGCCAAGAGCATGGCGGGAGGCAAGAGGAGCACTTATGCATACCAGCAGTAAGGGACTGGGTCAGCACCTGGTCTGGCTGGCGGTTGCGGTACTGGGCGCGTTCGCGCTGGGCACCGTGGCGCTGGCCAGAGGGGAGACCATCAATGCGCTATGGGTGGTGATCGCCGCCGTCTGCGTCTATCTCATCGCCTACCGCTACTACAGCCGGTTCATCGCGCGCAAGGTCTTCCAGCTCGACCCCACGCGCATGACGCCGGCCTGGAAGTACAACGACGGCCTGGACTACGTGCCCACCAACAAGCACGTGCTGTTCGGCCACCATTTCGCCGCCATCGCCGGCGCCGGTCCGCTTGTCGGCCCGGTGCTGGCCGCGCAGATGGGCTATCTGCCGGGCATGCTGTGGATCCTGGCCGGCGTGGTGTTCGCCGGCGCCGTGCAGGATTTCACCATCCTCTTCATCTCCACCCGCCGCGACGGCCGCTCGCTGGGCGACCTGGTCAAGTCGGAACTGGGCAAGATCCCGGGCGTGATCGCGCTGTTCGGCGCGTTCATGATCATGGTCATCATCCTGGCCGTGCTGGCGCTGATCGTCGTGAAGGCGCTGACGCATTCGCCGTGGGGCACCTTCACGGTGGCCGCCACCATTCCCATTGCGCTCTTCATGGGCGTGTACCTGCGCTACATCCGTCCGGGCAAGATCGGCGAAGTGTCCGTCATCGGCTTCCTGGGCCTGATGGCGGCCATCACCTTCGGCCAGGACGTGGCCGCGCACCCGGTCATCGGCCCGATGTTCGACTTCGACGGCAAGGGCCTGACCTGGATCCTGATCGTCTACGGCTTCATCGCCTCCGTGCTGCCCGTGTGGCTGCTGCTGGCCCCGCGCGACTACCTGTCGACCTTCCTGAAGATCGGCACCATCGTGGGTCTGGCGATCGGCATCGTGGTCGTGGCGCCCGAGCTGAAGATGCCCGCGCTGACGCAATTCGTCGACGGCTCCGGGCCGGTGTGGTCGGGCAACCTGTTCCCGTTCCTCTTCATCACCATCGCCTGCGGCGCGGTGTCGGGCTTTCACGCGTTGATCTCGTCGGGCACCACGCCCAAGCTGATCGAGAACGAAACCCAGGCCCGCTACATCGGTTACGGCGGCATGCTGATGGAATCGTTCGTCGCCATCATGGCGCTGGTGGCCGCCTGCGTCATCGAGCCCGGCATCTACTACGCCATGAACAGCCCGGCCGCCGTGATCGGCACCACGCCGGACCAGGTGGCCCAGGTAGTGTCGAGCTGGGGCTTTGTCATCACCCCGGCGGAACTGGTCCAGACCGCCAAGGACGTGGGCGAAAGCACCATCATCTCGCGCGCCGGCGGCGCGCCGACGCTGGCCGTGGGCATGGCCCACATCCTGCACCAGGCGATGGGCGGCCCGGGCATGATGGCTTTCTGGTACCACTTCGCCATCCTGTTCGAGGCGCTCTTCATCCTGACCGCCGTCGACGCCGGCACCCGCGCGGGCCGCTTCATGCTGCAGGATCTGCTGGGCACCTTCGCCCCGTCGCTCAAGCGCACGGACTCGCTGCCCGCCAACCTGATCGCCACCGGCCTGTGCGTGGCGGCGTGGGGCTACTTCCTGTATCAGGGCGTGGTCGATCCGCTGGGCGGCATCAACACGCTGTGGCCGCTCTTTGGCATCGCCAACCAGATGCTGGCCGCGATTGCGCTGACGCTGGGCACGGTGGTCCTGTTCAAGATGAAGCGCGACCGCTACGCGTGGGTGACGGTACTGCCGACCCTGTGGCTGCTGGCGTGCACGCTGACCGCCGGCCTGCAGAAGCTGTTCCATTCGGACCCGCGCGTGAGCTTCCTGGCCCACGCGGACAAGTACAACGCGGCGATCGCCGAAGGCAAGGTGCTGGCGCCCGCCAAATCCCTGGGCGAGATGTCGCGTGTCGTGATGAACGACTACATCAACGCCGGCCTGTGCGCGATCTTCATCTTTGTGGTTGTCAGCATCGTGGTGTTCGGCTTGAAGTCCGTGCAACGCGCCCGCGACGAAAACAAGCCGACGTCCCGCGAGACGCCCTACGAGTCCCTGCCCGCAGCCGCCGCTGCAGGCGCCGACTGATCGTCCACCAGGAGAGGCCGCATGCTGTTCAGCAACATGACTTCGGCAGCCGGCGCCGCCGGCCGGTACCTGGGGCAGACGCTCCGGTTGATGGTCGGCGTGCCGGACTACGAGACGTATGTGGAACACATGCGGCGCACGCATCCTGACCAGGAGCCGATGAGCTACGAGGATTTCTTCCGGGAGCGCCAGGAGGCGCGGTACGGGGGGAAGAAACGGATCGGGTGCTGCTGATTGATGTTGAAGGCCTTGCTGGTGCGAGGCCTTTTTTTTGGTTGTTGGAGTTCTTCGTAGGTCTGCTTGTTTGGGGCCGATGCATCAGATCTTCGTAGGTCGCCCGACGCCGCGGTCGCCGGGGCCGCGAGCGCCCACGATTGCGGTCCGGAGCCTTCGCTCCGGACTGCCCCGTCGTCATCTTCGTCCAGGCCTTCGGCCTTCCCTTCAGATTCCCTCGGGCGCATCGACGGCGCTCGCGTCCCCGGCGACCGCGACGCCGTGCTGCGCGTGTCT
>NZ_FNYM01000026.1:0-74410 GCF_900108985.1 Achromobacter sp. NFACC18-2
ACTCTCGCTCGAGTCGACGACTGGACTGGACCCGATTTAAGTAGCCGTAGATGTAGATCTTCAGCAGCACAGCCGGGTGATACGACGGGCGGCCGGTAGCTGCTGGCGCCGCCTTCTCAAATCCGAGCAATGCCAGGTTGAGCTCGTCGACGAATGCGTCGATTATGCGCACCGGGTTGTCGTCGGCGATGAAGTCATCCAGGCATTCCGGGATCAACGCTACCTGCTGCCGGTCCTGACCTTCGATGAATCGGGGCATGTCGACTCCCGGGATCGAGATACCAAACTCTATCTAGATCACCGTAGCGGCGTCAAAGAGTTTTCACACAGCCTCGGTCGAAAGCTGCCGCCCGCAATGGCGGTTCGGCCAGGATAAGACACTCGTTTTTCACGAGATGCGACGCCAAGGCGCCGCGTCAATGCCTGCCTGCTGACGTTTGGTTGGAGCGCCGACTAATTCGCCGACTTCTGACCGCAACATATGGGCCTCGCCTTTTAGGGTTGAGCTCGGGGCGTGGCCGGCCGGAGAGACTTCTCACTCGGGATGGTGCGCCGCTACCACCGCGGGTTAATAGTCGCGGCGACACATCTGGCTCGACCGGACGGCTGCCCGAAATGTCACGTGTCCGGTGACCAGGACCCGAAAGCGAGCGCCGCCCATATTCTTGTCGACAAGCTGTCACGTTGCGTAGACAAAGTGTAGACGTGGAGTCACAACGTGTAGACAAGGAATCACAGCGTGTAGACAAGGCGTCACAACGTGTGGACAAGGCGTCACAAGCGGGGCAGTTGCAGGGCGAGAGTCCGCAAAATCAGACGTTTGTATACAGTGACGATGGCCGTGTAAGCCTGCGTTTGCGCGGGCATATGTTTTGTGGCCTTTTTCGTTGTCAGACAAAAGAAAACAGCCCGCCGCAAGGAAAACCCAAAAAAAATCAAAGAGATGACCGCACCCGGAGGGTGCGTCCTGTGTGGTGGCCTTAAGGGGCCCGGCGCCGCCATGGCGCCGGGTACTTTAAGGGCACCTGTGAGCGTCCGGGGGACGCTCACGAAGTTCGAAGGACGGCCCCGCCGGCGCAGCCGGTGGGAAAGCGCCGCCCCGAAATTGAACCGACCTCATCATCGACATGCAAGTACAAACTGGAAGTCAAACGCGCTCATAATTTCTATTTGTTACTATCAGCGGATAATTGCAATCCACTGATCCATCTAACACGGCTCAGGTGCAAGGGGGCGCTCTCAATGTAGAGACGCATTTGCGGCGAGAGGTATCTAACGCCGACCGCACCACTGGCCGATGCACGGAAAGGAACTAGCGAAACCATGGCCTCGACGTCATACAAGCGAGTTGACAACATTCCTCTTACGAGGCTGCATCTGGACCCCGAGAATCCTCGTCACGACCCCATTCAGGATGAGGACAAAATTATTGAGGAGCTGTTCCGGGCGGAAAAGGTACTGAACCTCGCCAAGAACATCGCTAAGAACGGCGGTATCAATCCCCTCGAAACAATAGGCGTGGTCGAGATGGACGACAATCCAGGCCATTACATTGTCGCGGAGGGCAATCGGAGAACATGCGCGTTGAAAGTGCTTCACGACCCGCGCAAGGCACCGTCCGCCGCCACGCGAAACGTACTTAGCGAACTCAAAAAGCAGGTTCAAGTACCCGCCAAATTTTCGCTAGTCGTCTTCACCAATCGCGATGCAGCCCGTCCGTGGATGGAACTCCGCCATCTTGGTGCCCAAGATGGCGCGGGGATCAGATCCTGGGACACCGATCAAAAGGCGCGATATGCGAAAGGCAACTCTCCGGACACAATGGCCCTGGAGATTCTCGACCGCGCGACGGCTGCAGGATGGATAGACGAAGACACGCGGAATAGTATCGGGATCACAACCTTGACTCGCTATCTCGGCAACCCCGTCGTCCGGGCGGCCCTCGGTCTGGGAGATAGAGGCAGCCTAACTTTCACCCACGATCCCTCTGAAGTCGACGTAGCGCTAAGGCAATTTATTTCTGACGCAATTCCGCGGGAAGACGGGACTCCCCCCCCAGTGAATTCCCGCACGAAGGCGAAGGACTGGAAAGCCTATGGTACGTCGTTGCACGATAGGGGAGTCTCTCCGAAGACGGCCCTTCCCAGCCCGGTAATTCCTCCCGCGCCAAAAAAAACCACCAAGAAGCAGCGCAATCCTCGGCATCCCGATGACCGTCCCTATGTCGTTCCGAGTGACTTCGTAGTCACCTACAAAGGGGACCGTGCGCTCCAACGACTGTTGTGGGAGCTTCGCCGAGTAGCTCCGGACGACTTTTACTTTTCCGCAAACTACCTACTCCGCGCGTTCCTGGAACGAGTCATGGTTCTCTATGCCAAAAAGGAAGGCGTGTTTTTCGCCAAAATGGACGATCACAAGCTCACGCAGGCGTGCCACGACGCGCTTGAACGCAGCGGGGTTGCTCGAACGGACCCGCTGATGAAGAACCTTCGTCTGGCAGCCAGTAACGCCGACTCGTCCTTTAGTCTTCATACCCTGGGCGCGGCGGTGCATGCAGGCCACATGCCGAGCCGACGGAGCTTGATTGGCGTCTGGGACAACTGGCAAAGCGCCCTTGAAGCAATGTTGATTCGACTTCTTTAACGGCTGGCCACCGGCCTGAAATTTGGATATGCTCGCGCAATGTCTACAACCGAAACACCCCTGAGATATCCCGGCGGCAAATCGCAACTGGCCCCGTTCGTCACCGACCTCCTTCGGGCAAATGGCCTCTTAACGGGCGTTTACGCGGAGCCGTTTGCTGGGGGAGCGGGGCTCGCTTTCCGGCTGCTCTTCGCCGGACACGTGTCCGAAATTTGGCTTAACGACATAGATCCCGCGATCTACGGCTTCTGGCATTCAGTCTTACATGACACTGAGGCCCTATGTGATCGTATCCAGAAGACGCCGGTAACCATCGAAGAATGGCACCGCCAGCATGAGCGACTTTTTGCAAAGGAGGGAACATCTCTTGACTTGGGCTATGCAGCCTTCTTTCTAAATCGAACGAATCGTTCCGGGATCATTACCGGCGGCGTGATCGGCGGCAAGAAGCAGGCAGGAGACTATAAGATTGACTGCCGTTTCAACAAGGAAGGTTTGTTGAGCAAGATTCGACGGATAGCATCTCACAAAGAGGTGATCAAACTCACCCAACTAGACGCGGAGACGTGTATTCCGCTATGGGAAAAGACGCTTCCAAAACGCGCCCTGATGAACATCGACCCCCCCTATTACGTCCAAGGGAAGGACCTTTACACAAACTTCTATAAGCCTGAGGACCATAAGCAGCTTGCTCAGGCAATCCGCAAACTGAAATGCCCTTGGATGCTCACCTATGATGACGCTGCGGAGGTGAAGGCGTTGTACAGGGGACTGCCTTTATACAAGAAGGGTCTGAACTACTTCGCGCAGGTGAAAAGGCAGGCCAATGAACTTCTCGTGCTCTCCCCTAAGCTCGTCGCGCCAGCATCCCTCGTGGGCAGTGTCGCAGCAGCGGCGTAATTTTCGCCGAGTTTCCGCATCGTCCTAAGAGGCTGCCTTGCGTCCAGATCAACCTCTCCGAATCAGGCGGAAAGGTCGGAAAAGTTGCTGATCCGCACCGATCCATCCGGGAAGCGGGCGACCACATCAAGCTGACCACCCATCGCCTCGATGTGGCTGCGCAGCGTCGAAATGTACATGTCCGTTCGCTTCTCCATCTTGGCGATGGACGGTTGCTGTACGTGCAATATCTCGGCCAGGACCTTCTGCGACAGACCCCGAGCTTGGCGCAATTCCTGGAGCGGCATGTCTCGGAGCATTTCGGCCGTGGCGGCCTGGGCGCGAGCCTGAGATTCCGGCGACATGGCCGATCGGAGCGTTGAGAATTTCTTAGCCATTGATCTGCCCTTCCTTTCGCAATTGTTCCAAATGATCGTCGTATAGCTTGTCTGCTCGCGGCACGAATTCTTCATACCAGCGGTCCTTCCCCATTTTGTCACCGCCTATGAGCAAAATGGCAGTTCTCCTGGGATCAAACGCGTAGAGCGTGCGCAGCGGATGGCCGCCCGCCTGTGTCCGAAGCTCGCGCATGTGTTCGTGTTTCGAGCCGTTTATCCCACTCGAATGAGGAAACCCAAGCGACGTGCCTCTTTCCTCCAGAAGGCCGACCGTAGCGGCCACCGATTCCTGTTCGCTGGCCGACAAGGTGTTCCACCAGTCTTCGAACTCGTCCGTGAACTCAACTTCCCAAACCATCAGTCCCTGCCTCGGTTGTTTGATCGATTATAACCTAGAGGGAATATTCCATCAAGGGAATTTCTAGGAGAAAATTGTTGGTCGTACGGCCGACGGGCGGGCAATGCCCGCCCATCCGCGCTCGCTTCTAAGTTCGCCGTCCGCCCGGGGTGCCCCGGGGGGATGCGGTACTTATGGCTCCATTTCTCCCATAGGATGCTCCACCGCCATCGGAATCCGAGAAGGCTCGGTCCGCATGAGTTCGGGCACCCAGCCCCTACCTTCCAGCAACTGTTCGGCTGCGGCGGCGGCCTGGGCCTTCTTCATGGCAAGCAGCGGCTTTGCCTGCTCCGCGTCCAGGGCTTCCGTGACCACCGCCGCGATGCGGTCCTTGGAGACGTGGGTAAGATAAGACTGCGCGGTCGGCTTCCACCACCTGCTCATGTCCAGGCCGATGATGCCCGCCAGACGGTCCAGGTGCCGAGGTTCAGCCCCATGGGAATGGCTTTGGCGGCGATAGATCGATACGCTGGTGAGCACGGCGAGCAAATCGATGAGGTCGGCGTGCGGTTGCTCAAGCAGCCAGGGCAGCACCGCCGCATCGTCCGACGGCACATGCTTGGTGACGGCCTCAATCTGCGCGTGCACCGCTGTCCAGGCCGCACTTTCCTTGATGTCGGCGTCCGTGTTCGACAGCTCGTGAAGCGCGGGCCGCAATGAGAAATCGAACGAGTCTCCGGCGCTGCCGCGCCGCTCCCAATCAAAGTCACTCAGCATCTGCTCAAGAAGCAGGCAGAGTGCGAGCGTCGGGCGGGCCATGACTTCGGCCTGGAGTGCGATGACGCGCTGTGCCTGGAGCCGGTTAGTCAGCGCCTCAGAATGCACCGGCCGCGTCATGACGGGGGGCAGGTCCACGCCCGCCGTGGTCTGGCCGTCTCCGTCGTTGCTGCGCATGGCCTGCGCCACGGCATCGCGTTCCTCCTGGCGGATCAGGCCACGGGTGACGGTCAAGTCGCCTTGATAGTCCAGATGCACAATCGCGCCGCACAGGGCTTTCAAGTCGGCCGCGTAGTCGAAAAGCTCGGCCCGGATTTCCCGGATTTGCCCTTCGTAGCCTCGAATCAAGCCGCGAACCTTGTCCAGGTCGGCCGCGTCCTGGTCTTCGGCCTCTTGCAGTTCGGTAAGCTTTGACCGCGCAGCTTCGATCTTCTTTTGCAGTCCATCGATCTGCTTGGCCTGGGCCTTGCTCGGCTCTTGATGGGCGCGCTGAATCTCGCCAAAGGCCTTCTTGTCGGCGTAGTCGAAAGACACGCGGCATTCCACCCACAGCCAGCCTTCGGCCTGTATCGCCTTGAAGAGCTTGGACCGCTGCATCTTGGCCACGGCCATGGCGCGCACCTTCTCGGGGTCGGCCAGATAGGCCTCGTTCTCGAAGAGGTCACGGCGGACTTCCCCGCCCGCCTTCTCGTAGGCGGCCACGGTCACGTACCGCGCCACGGGCGAATCGCCGCGCATTTCGGATTCGGCCAGCAACTGGCGGATGTAGTAGTCCCGGTTCCAGGATTGGCTCGCCGAAGCCTTCCATGCCGCCTCCTGGCGGGCGTGGTCCGAAACCGAGGCAAGCGCCTGCATTTCGTCCATCTTGATTTTCCCGTCGCGGAACAGTTGCATGAGCGTGGGCGACACGCTCCCGAGCGCCAGCAGCTTCTTGACGGCCGATTCCGATGCGCCGTGCGCGGCAGCGATGGCTGCGACCGTCCAGTTCTCGTCGCGCAAGCGCGCATATGCCGTGTACACGTCGGCCGGGTGCATCGCCTTGCGTCCGATGTTCTCGATGAGGCTGGCGTGGTGCGCATGAGCGGCCGGGATCACAAGGCAAGGAACCGGGTAATCGGCGGCGAAAACGCCGTCCTCGACCAGCAAGCCAAGGGCCGTCCAGCGCCGTCCTCCCGCGCACACCTCATAGGAACCGTCCGGCGCTGCGACCACAACGAGGTTTTGCAGCAATCCGCCCATCGCCTGGATGGTGGATTTCAGTTCCAGAATTTCCGCGTCCTGCTTGCGGTCCTGCGCGCCCCGAGCTTGGTACGTTTCGCTCAGGCGCAGTTGCGAGTACGGCATTTCCGCGCGCGTTGCTGCGGCGTGGACGGCGGCGAGTTCGGTGGAATCGAGTTTCATCAAAATGCTCCAGGTCGATATCGAGATCAGTGCAGTTGGGCAGGGATTTCCGGCGCGTCGAGCGCGGCGATGAGCGCGGTAAGCTGGCGCATCGTCATCGCGGGGATGCGAAAGCTCAGGCCCAGCCGGTGGGCGCGGCGCATGTCATGCGCCAATCTGATAAAGTCGTGGTTCATCACGGTTCTCCTTGCAAGGGTGGGTCGAGGTGCAAGCCCCTATCGGTTGCCGCCGAGTAGGGGCTTTTCGTTAGTAGCCGAGCTAGTTCAGCAGGTCGCGCCCGCGATACAGCGGGTGGTTTCCGTGCTCAGCGAAAAAGTCTTCGGCGCTCAGTTGATGGTCGCGGATTTCCTGCATCACTTGAAGTCGCGTCAACACAGCTTCATCCGCCGCCTCCCTTTCGCGCAGGCCGTCCGCAGCGACCGGGCCGGTGTCCATCAAGTCGGTCAGCAGTTCGATCAGGTCCGGGCGATGGCCTTCCCAAGCGACCAATTCGTTTTCAACCGCGACAGTCACAACAGGCGCAGAGTCGAAGCCTTTCCGTGCCAGCGCAGGCGCGTAATCCATGGCGCTGCGCTCGGTGAAGGGAAATACGGCGCGCTGAAATGCTTCCCGCGTCAGATTGGATGCCGCGCAATTGGGCTGTGTGTAGAGACTAATGAGCATGTCGGGTTGTCTGGGAGTTCAGAGTAGTTCGTGTCGAGGGGGCCTGCCGTTAAGCGATTCGCAGTTCGACTCCTTCGTCGTTCATCACGAAGAGATTCACATCTGCGAGACGGTAGTTGTTGTTGTTACCCTGCACCACGTATTCCCATTCGCCTTGGTGCGCGATGTGGACTGCAAAGCGTTCCCCCGGTTCCGTCTGACCGTAGTACTTGCTGCTCTTCTTTAGCTTGGCGTAAATCTGTTGGCTCATCTTTTCCTCTGCTTTCAAGCTGGTTTGAAGTCCTGACTTGGACTTAATATTCCGAGCCCCTACGCAGGTTTTCGGATTGAGTTGCCTCTTCGCGCAAAAAATGGGCGTGCCTCGCCTGCTCCCAACCCTGGTCCCAGAAAATCGCCAGTTCCCGGATATCTGCGAGAAGCGGAGGGATGTCATCAAAAGCGCGTCCGGCTTGGAAATCGTCAACGCCGGCGTCCACCGCTGCGGCGTAGGCCGGGTTCACGTCGCCCTCAGGACCTGCCTTTGCATACAACAAGCGGGCGCTCAGGCCACGAAGGAAAACGGGAGCCGGCTTGGAGTCCGGCGTGTTCTGTACGGTGTGTGCCATGAAAACCTCCTTCTACTGGTTAAACTTCTGTCGATCCGACCCAGGACGTTCCCAAGAACGCCTCGCAACCATCGGCGGCTGCTACGGGTTGAAAGGCGCAAAGCGCTTCGTGAGTCCATCCCTTTTGGGGCGCTTGCTGTATGACCACGGTGTCCCCGTCAAGCGTCCGAATATTGAGCGGCAGGTGCCGGATCGGCGTCAGAATGTCTGGCTCGCCCGCGAGTCGATCCGTGACGTACTTGATATGCATGGTCATCTTGTCCTTCGAAAGATGTTTAGGCTGTTTACTCACCATTCCCTCTGCCTCAGATTTTTGTGCTGACCTGGACTGAAGATTCCGAGCCCCCTGGTAGGTTTTCGGATCGGGTTTCGCAGTTCGGCGGCTGCGCGTTGTATGCCGCCCGTCCTGGTAGTTCGTCGCCCTTGCCGTGCTGGATTACGGAGAGACGACTGGAAAGGGCGGGCGCGGATGCCGCACGCGGAGCGCAGGCCGAAGGCTGAGCACCGAACGGGAGAGCACCCGGCGAAGCGAACCCTTGGAACGAGGAGCGCAGTGATACAGTCGGCGGTTTAGGGCGCCGGACTGCCAGGACAGGCATTGCGCCTGCTCGATAGCGATTCCGAGCCGGCCGCGCGGCGAGCGCCCCAAGCCCGTAGGGCTCAAATTCGGCCGAAGGCCGCCCGCAAGCGGCAGCGCGCAGCGCCGGCAGGCGCGAAGGCGTGAGCCGACCGAAGGGAGGGACGGATGGAAGCCCCGCAGGGGGTGAGACTGGCGGGGTTAGCCAGGCTCAACGCGCAGCGCGAGAGCCCGACCCGGAGCCGCAGGCGTAGGGGCACGCCCAGGTGTGAATTCTGAATCTGAAAACGGCCCGCGGCGGCGTTCAGGCCAAGCTGAAGTCAATCGACTTAGTGCTGAGAATCCGTCGAAGGCGGCATCGAGATGTTCAGCAGGCCCATGGCCCGGTTCGCCCGATCCCGCGCCTGGCCGATGATTTCATGCTGCCGGACGATGTAGTCAAACAACGCCTTTGGGCGTTGTTCGGCCTCTATCAACGACTGATCGTTGACGATCCCAACACACATTTCAATGCACTCGTCGCAGATCGTGACCTGATCGTTGTCACCTCGGGCAACGAGCTTTCGCACCTCGTACTGGGACTTATCGCAAAACGAGCAATGCAGCTCTGGCTGTTTCTTAGCCCTGCGCTTTTTCTTTGGCTCATCCATTTCGGCGCGGTGCCCAGGATCGTGAGGCCCGCAATCTAGCACAAGCTGATGCCAACCGGATGCGTGTTTTTCCTAGTACCGCTGCACCATCAGAGTGGCAAGCTCAACTCGGAATTAATTTGGCGATCGAATGGGAGACTGGGTGTGACTATGGGTGGAACCATGATCGTGAACGGGCTCAGGGCCGCGTACACGATGACGCATTCGAGCGACGGAAGTGGAATTTTGGCGCAGATCCAGTACCAGCAAACGGGACCATGGGAACCGGTGGGTCCGCCTGGCACGGTGTACCCAAACGCGGCGGCGGCGCGCGAAGCGATTCGGAGTCAGATATCCGCCAACATGACGCGGGTGCTCGGGATCGTATGAAATGCAGCGCCGGCCGGTAGGCCGGCGCCGTTTTTCCTACGCCCGGCGATCGCCATGCCGGCCAAGTGCGCGGCCTCCAACTCCGCGCGCATCTGGCAGACGGACAGCTCGTGAAATTCCAGCGGCTCGCTGTCGGGGCAATCCAACGACTCTAGATTCAGAATGCGGCTGGCAATGTCGGCAATGGCGGCGCGAGCCGCCATGGAAAGTTCTGCCATGGCCAGGGGGCTCAATCCGTGTCTAACTCGCCCAGCACCTGGCGGGCGAGTGCGTTGAGGTCGATTTCCGACTGGGCAATGGCCACCACCTCATCGAGCGGCAGCGATTCGATAATCGCCGCCATGCGCCGCTCGCTTTCGCGGGCGGCCAGCACCGGCCAAGCACCGTACTTCGCGATGGCCGACAGGCCATCACGATTGTGTTTCCCGTAGCCCCGAAGGAAAGCGGTCAGGCCCTGCGTTGTTGCGTTGTCGTTCCGGCTCATGCTGCGATCCTTTCTTGACGGGCAAGTTGAAGGCGTTGCGTCGCTGCGGCGTGATACTTCGGATCCATTTCGATCCCGTAGAAGCGCCGGCCGACCTGGCGGGCGGCCACGCACGTGGAACCGGAGCCCGCGAACGGGTCAAGCACAATGTCCCGCGGGCGGCTGAATGACTCAATCAGCGGCGCCAGGCATTCGACGGGCTTTTGCGTCGGATGATGGCGGTTGCCGCTGTACTTCCAGGGCATGACGTCCGGCAGGGGCTCGGCCGGCAGCGCTGGCTGGCCCTTGGCCAGCAGGTAGGCAGACTCATGCTGGTAAGCCAGGAAACGCGCCTTGGACTGGTACTGCTTTGCGAAAACGAGGTGGCCGACGACGCGAAAGCCGGCGGCACGCCAGGCGGCAAAAAACCGATCGACACGGTTCCACCCATAAAACGAAATGCAGAAGGCGTCATCGCGAAGCACGCGGAACATCTGCGCGAACGCCGGCGCCAGCCATTCGTCGGTTCGATCGTTCGCAATGCTCCGGCCGGAGCGGTCCACGTAGTTGACGAGGTACGGCGGATCGGTCAGCACCAGGTCGACGCAGCGATCCGGCAAGGTGGGAAGAACGGACAGGCAATCGCCCAGGACAACACGGCTCATGGTTGGCTCCTTGCGTGCAGCAATGTCAGCCGATCTGCATTGCACTGCACGGGGCATGCGGGCGCAGCCCATGAGAGCGCGGTCAAGGGACGTGGAATAAATAGTGAGCGCAGCGAACGGTTTATGCCGCGAAAGCCCTTGAAGATGGGCCGCGGCTACAAAGCCGCGCGCCGCGGCCCGGTCGTCCGTGCGGGAGGGGGATGCGACTGTGTGCTCCGTGCAGTGCTTGATGGTCCGCATGGGAAGAAGATGGCGCGTCGCCGGCGCGCCTGGCCCCGAGCGGGGCCACTTGGAGTCTCGCTAGAAGAGCGACATCTGGCCAGCTGCAGCAGCTTGACGGATGGTTTTTGGGATGGCCTGCAGCGGCGCACCGCTCTCGGCCGATTGACTGTCGACCGCCACCTGGTCGACGTGGATCTCGTCCAAAGCCGCCGGCGCCTGCAGGAGTGCTCGCCCCCCCTCTTCCGCTTCGCGACGGCGAAGGCGCGCGCCCCAGCCGCCCAGAATATGAGCAGGCGTGAACCACTGCCCGCGGCATTCGCCTGTCAGGCCGTTGCCGTGAATGACCACCGCCGGCACGTGCAGCAACGCGAGTTGGATGAACGTCATATGCACGCAGCGCTCATCGATGTCGATCGCAGTCGCGTGCATGCACTGCTGGTAATTCAGGCCAGCGTCGTGCATCGCGTGTGCGGCGGCGATCAACATGCCACCGGCGCCGCAGGCTGGCTCCAAGACACGGATGAATCCGTGCGCATCTGTCTTGGCGACCAGCGCCTGGCCATCGCCCATCATCATGTTCCCCATCAGGCGCGAAACCTCGTAGGGCGTGAAGAATTGACCAGCGCCGGCGTTGCCCATGTCCAGCATCATGAAGGTGCTTCCGAGGACATCGCCAAAGTCTGCCACCTCAACGCGCAGCTCGTAGGACATCACCAAGTGCGCGAAGGCCTGCACCAGCTGGTCGAGCTCCGCGCGTTCGTACTGTGCGATCACCTGCAGGTAGCGCTGTTCGCGCACCTCGCGCTGCGCGAGGTCCGCACGAGCCAACGCGATCGCGCAGATCTCTACCCAATCGCTCCACACGCGATCAATACCTCGCGTGTACGCCACCTGGCGCAGCAGGCTGACAATCTCCTTCTGATGAGCGTCGGCGTTGTTCAGAAAGCGACGCTGTTGTGCATTTGAGGTTTTGGCCATGTGGTCTCTCCGGTTGCCAGGGCGGGAATGCCCGGAACTTGAGAGGCACGGCGCAGCGCAGCGCTCAAGTGTCGAAGACGGCCGGCGGCCGCCAGCGGTGCCGGCAAAGCCGGTAGCGCGCCGCACTTGAACGCGAGAACGACGTGGCAACCTGACCGGGAAAGCAGACCCGCCACCCCGTCCCGCCTTCAACGGTCTTCGTTCGAAGCGCAAACGTTGCCCTGCAGCGCCTCTTAGCAGGGGCAGCGGGCCATTGCTCAGCCGGCGCCGCAGAAGAAAATGGCCCGCCGAAGCGGGCCTTGGACCGTCAATCGATGGCTGCGAAGATCGCACGCGCCTCTGCGTGCTCGCCGGCGAAGTCGCGCAGGGCGTGGTACTTGTCGATCAGGTCGTCGCTGGGGAAATGCCCGCACAGTTCGCAGAGGGCGAACAGCGTGGCCACGATGCCGGCGGCGTCCGCCGACATGCTGCGTTCGAAGTAGTTCATCGGCCAAGCGAGGTGAAGCTTCTCGTAGTCAGCCGGTGCCATGTAGAAGCCGTTGGGGATTTCGTAGTAGTGCCAGTAGCCGCCCGCGTACTCCTTCGAAAGACGGTCGAGCCAGTTGTAGACACTGATTTCGCCACGCAACATCAGGCGGTGCCCGAACGCCTTGGGCAGGAAGTCCATGCGATCGCCATCGGGAACCAGGTGTGCGACAGAAAGAGTGGCTTGGGTCATATCGTGCTCCTCAGAAGTAGGGCCCGGCCGGGTGGCGGGACGGGAGCACTGGCGCCCTGCGGAACAAGCGCCGGGGGCAAGGGGACGTGGAATATAAAGCGAGCGCAGCGAGCGGCTATATGCCGCGAAAGCCCCTTGCGCCTGGTGCGCGCAGGGCAAAGATGCGCCCAAGGCCTGACACCAGCGCCAGGCCCGGCGCTGCAGGTCAGGGCATGATGCCCTTCTCTGCGAACGAGACGATCCTGTTGCCGGCCACGATCAAGTGATCGAGTACGGTGGTGCCGACCAATGCGAGCGCATCCTTGAGCTGGCGCGTCATGCTGATGTCGGCCGCGCTCGGTTCGGCATGACCGCTCGGATGGTTGTGCGCCAAGATCACGCTCGCCGCGATGTGCGCCAGCGCAGCTTTGACGATCTCGCGCGGATATACAGGAGCGCTGCTCAACGTCCCTCGGAACGGTTCTTCATATGCGATCAATTCGGCGCGCGGGTTCAGGTACAGGATGCCGAACACTTCGTGCTCAAGACTGGGGTTCAACCGCAGCTGCAGGAACTCGCGCGCGAGCTTTGGCGAATCCATGTGCTGGCCGCGCTGGATCTCCCGCAGGACAATCTCGCGTGCCGCGGCGAGAATCTCTTTGGGCGCGGCCGGGCGCACCGCGCCAGCGGAATCCTGCACGAAGAGAGCGCCCGCGGCGTGATCGATGGTGTTGAACGCGATGGAATACTGCATTGCTGGATCTCCAGTGCCGGGCGGGATTGCCCGGCGATCCTGGGATACGCTGCAGCGGAGCGGTCAAGTGGCCTGCCGGCCCTGGCCGCAAGCGGTGCCGGTGGCGCCGGCGACGCGCAGCACTTGACGGCGAGAACAGCGTGTCACACTCGCCAAAGACGCAAGACTGCCCTCTCTCCCCCTCGTGGTGGCCACCCGCAAAACGGCACGCACGCGCCTATACTGGCCGGACATCTGCATTTACAGAGGTGATCGATGTGCGGTCGAATCGTTCAGAAATCGGGTCCGCTGGACTACGTTGAGCGGATCTTTACCAACCAAGGCAAGATCTTCGCGGACCCAGCGGGGCCGCGATTCAACATACCCCCGGGCACGCGCCCGCTCACTTTGCATCGCCTGGCTGAAGGCACCGAGGCCATGGCCAGACTGCCGTGGGGTTACAAGCGCACCGATTCCAAACACTTCATGAGCAATGCCAAGCTGGAGACCATTCTGAAGAACGGATGGCCCTGGCGCTTTCTCATCGGATCTGGGCGCATCCTTGTGCCGGCAGACGGTTGGTACGAATGGCCCGTGCTGGCGGACGGCACCAAGCAGCCCCACTACATCCACGGTGCTGGCCCGCTCTACTTTGCCGCATTGACGGCCTGGTCGCCGGACGCGCCGCTGGATGCCGCTCACGGCTTTGCTATCGTGACCAACGACACGAAGGGCGGAATGGTGGATATCCATGCCAGACGTCCAGTCGCCCTGCCTGCGGAGATCGCGCAACGCTGGATCGACCCGGCACTCTCGGCCGCAGATGCGCGGGATCTGCTGCACGACGACGTGCCCGAGGACGCTTTCACGTGGCATCCGGTCCGGCAGGAAGTGGGCAATTCGAAGTACCAGCTGCCAGACGCCATCGATCCAATCTGACGTCAGGAGCGAGGCTGGTGATCGAACAATGCAAGCGCGCCTTCGAAGGACGCGCGCATGCCAATCAGTCGCGGCGTCTCTCCCCTGCTGTGCCACAGCTCGTGCTGGTAACGCCCATCCACCCAAACGCGGCAGATGGTCCAGCCGGGAGGCCCCGCCCAGTAGTAGTCGTCCATACGGCGCCAATCTTCTGGATTGATCATGGCTACAGTCCCACGCTGCCCACGGAAATTGGGGCGGTATGGCGCAGATTCTAGGCTTGTTTATACTGTATGTCCATACAGTATTGTTTGCATCATGCCTTTCAATCCCCCGCTCCGCGTGGAACAGTTGCGCGCCATCCAGGACCGCCATCGCGGCCCGGACGGCAAGATCAGTGATGTCGACGTGCTAGCGCTCCTGCAGGAGGTCAAGCGCTACCGCTCGTTCATCCTGCGCACCAAGCAACTGTCGGATTGCTTCAAGCGGCCGTCCGGTGTGCTGGCGCCCGTGTACGACGAGTGGTTGGAGATCCTGGCCGCCGAGCCATGCGTCGCCGAGCAAGAGCGGATGGTCCGGGAGTTATTGGAAGCCCCGGGAAAGCTCCGGAAGGGAATGGCTCCGCGGTAAAGGCGCACCTCGCGCCCAGTACTGGCGCACCATTGAATCGAATGACGTTTCATTGGCATACTAGGCACTCGCAACTTTTGGAGGGTATGTCATGTTCGACGACGTCCAGAAGATGGGCGAAGAGGCAGCCCGTAACGGACTTAGCCTGTTGGATTGCCCATACCTGAAGGCGGCCGCGATGCCAGCCCATACGGGGGAATCTCCCGGCGACTGGATCCGGCGAATGGCCGCGTGGGAAGAAGGCTGGAAGAACGAGTTGGCGCAGCGTGGGGCGCCACGATCTGCCAGTCCATTTACAGTCTCCGACCCAAAGAGGCCCCCGGACCGCAGGCTTCCTGTCGTTTAACGGTTACGCCAACAATCAGCGCCCCGCATGGGGCGCTTTTCAATGGCACCCCTGACCGGGCAGGAGTGTTTAGCGGCTAAACCACCGTGTGCGAAATTGGATGCCGACGTTACCGGGAGGCGTTCGTTTTTTGCTTAGCTGCTGAACAGAGTGCTTCCCCACCGGGGCACGCAACTTGCTGGCATTGCAAACTCACGTTCGACTGAAGGAGACCTAAATGTCAGATGACTTGAATCAGCGAGGCCCGCAAGACCGTTCCCGTATCAACGTGAATGAGTCGCACGAGTTGCGATATTGGACAAAGGAGCTGGGCGCGACAGAAGAGCAGCTTCGCGCGGCGGTGAAGGCGGTTGGCGTTTCGGCGAGCGCCGTCCGTGAACATCTCATCGCCCAGCATCGGGGCAGCCGCACCTGAGCTGGGCCGAAGGGGTGAGGCGGTGGAGAATAGCGGTCGAAAATTCATCATCTCTCGCTCCATCGCGCATCCAGGACCGTTCGATTTCCAGCTTGCGATCAATGGCTTCATGAAGCGCTGGCTCGTGGTCAACGGGCTTGCATTCGATACGCAGGCTCGACGCATTCCTGTCGAGCAACCCGAAGCACCTTCCTTCAGAGGCGCAATCCCTCTCACCCAAAGCGGAGCCCGAATACCCGTGGGAAGCAGGCGTGGGGTATTCGGTTTATGCGGCTCTATCACGCTTACTGGGTCATTCGAGCTAGTGTTTTGACCTTCTGTGTCTCATGACTGGTAAGTGGGAGCCGGTGGGTATGTGGGTGAAACTCGGGAAGCCTGTGGGCACACCCTGTGGTCAAGCGCGTGGGCAGGCGGAGCCTGTCCACCGTTTGTCCATCAGCGGTTGTCCATGGGCCGAGCGCAGCGAGCCGAGTGGTCGCGAAGCGATCATCCACATATCCACGGGTTCAGATGAACGTCTTTTGACTTTTGGGGTTTAGCCGCTAAACGCTGGACGTTACCGGTCGATCTCACGAGTGTTCTCGCGCTGCAGCAAGTTCTCGAATTTGGGCCCTTCGGACGACTTTTCGACCAGGCCGACACCGCCATGGGGATATCGGATTTCCACCGACTGACCTGGTACCGCATGCTGCGAGTTAACCAGAGCCCGGCGGCTGTGAAGGACCATCTCTCCGGCACGATCCCTTTGCTCCTGCACGATGTACCGCTCCGTCGATCCGATGACTGTACCCTCGTATGCTTGGCCAGGGACGGCCACGTGGATCTGCACTTTGTCCCCAGCAATGGCTCTGGCCAAATCCTGCGCGTACTCGCGGTCAAGATCGCGCAGGCCAGCGCGGATCAACGAAGCCATGAGAGTTGAATCGCCCTTATATGCTTCGATCGAGGCGCGTGTCATATCTTCGCGCCGGATGCCCTGCCAGTCGATGCCATAACCCGCATCCCGCGCGAGCTGGCCAATGAATTCCCGAATAGTCCTACCGTTCCCCTCTCTAAAAGGATGCAGGACATTGAGCTCACCCAGGTAATGCCCCGCCCGGTCGCTGAAGGCATCGAGTGAAAGCCCCTGCAGGCGCTGATCACGCGCCAGCGGACGGGTGATCTGAGGTGCATAGTTCGCGATTTGCTCGTGGCTAGCGAAGCGCGTAGTGCCCTTCGAAATGTCCACCGCCCGTAGACTCCCCGCCCAGTCGTAGACATCGCCAAAGAGCCGCTTGTGGATTTGCTGAAGGTGCGCCAAGTCAAATTGGCCGTCAACGGGAGCAACGGCGAGCTCATAGGCACGCACCGCTGCGAAGGTCGCCTCCACCCTGTCCAGTTCGGCCGCGTCGGTGATGCCAAACCGGTTGCGAAGCACGCCGGTAGCAGGATCCACGTATGGATCCTTCGCGTCGCTAGGGTATTTGGCCATGGGGGTAGCGAAATGACCGCCTACAGGGCAGCCATTGCTATTGGTCGATCGCGGGAGAGCGAAAGTCCCCCGCGGAGATGCGGGAACGGAGCGTATTGAGCAGATCCGAAATGCTCAAGGTGCCGTCAGCGACGCGATGCAACTCCGCGATAGTCTTCGGGTCGGGCTCCAGCCCCTCGAGACGCTGGGTTGCAACCGCGTTATCCACGGCGCGGTGGCGTTCTTTTAGCTCGAAAGAAGTAGGCATCGGCGAATCTCCAAGACGCTTAATTTTACCGTATGCCCTCTTCCAGCAGGGCTGCGTGTGCCAGGTTTTGCGCTGCTCGAAGTATTCATTCCTTCTCTTTCCATACTCCCAAGATACTGGCGTACAAACCGGCGACGAACACGAACATAAAGAAGACCGCGACGGCTCCGTCAATCGACTTCCATCCGCTCCAGTCCGGGACGACGTGCCGGAGCACCACCACGCCAACAATGATCAGCGCGAGTACCAGATATAGGACGCATACTGCTGCCAGGCATCTCCACGAACCCTTTCGAGTCGGCGTAGGTTTCATTCAGATTCTCCTCTTGGGGTTTAGCGGCTAAACACTGGATTAGGCGTCACTCAGCTCCGGACGCCAAAGGCTAACCAGCGCCTTGAACTGAACATGAATCTCGGTCCCCAAGGTGTCGGGATAGGCGCGCGTTTGTCGTATCAGACCGATCACCAGCAGCATGTCGTCGGCAATCTCGGCGTCAACGCTCCAGAAGTCTGCCAGGTCGAAACCGCCACAGCTCGTCGCGTTCCACCAAGCGAGCAAGAAGCTCGCGACTCGACGGCTTTGCCCGGTGTCGCGCACCGCGGCTTTGATGAGGCGAGCCAGGGCATCAGTCCCCTTTCTTCGCAGCATGGGGTTCGCGGCGTCCTTTTGATCCTGCTCGAGTCGATCCCGACGCTGCTGGAACTCCACCTTCCCTTCTGCAGGAATCTCGCGGACGACCGATGCGGAGGTCGGGTTGGCCGGCCCAGGCGCAGTCACGGGGTCAGGTGCAAGGACAGCATTGGCAGTTGAATCATCGTCCGCGGGCGCTTGCGGGGATGCGGCTGGCGAAGCGCGCTTGGCTTCTCCTGCTTTGCGAATCGCCTTCACCGCAGACCGCGTCGGCTTCGCTTCGGGCGTGCGCAACAGATCTGCCACGGCCTGCGGATCTTCTCGATGAGCCACGGCCAGTTCGTTGGCGAGCGTCACATCAGTGACCTTCCCCGCCGCAACAGCTTCGGCGACCGGCTCGGGCAACGAGTGCATCGCCGCGTGTTGGCTAACCCACGCCTTCGATTTACCGAGAGCGCGCGCCAGTTCTGCCTGGCTCATGCCTAGCGCAACCTTGTGGGCGATGAAGTCAGCAATCTCGCGTGCCGTATGGTTCTCGCGCTGGACGTTCTCAACGACTTGGTCAATATCATCGAAATCGGGGTCCTCGAATGCCGGAACCTGCCGCATGCCGAACACCTTGGCCGCCCGAAAGCGCCGGTGACCATGGTTGATAATGAAGTGGCCCTGAATCGTCGGGTGCGGACGCAGCGAGATCGGTGACTTCATCCCTCGCTTGCCCTGAGCCTCCCGCCTGGCGTAGGACGCGGCAAGCTCTTCGATACTCTCCGTGCTAAATCCGGGGTTGTCTTCCCAGCGGCGATTGGCTTTGTCTTCATGGATGATTTCCACGTCGTACAGCTTGGGTTCGCCTGCGCTGCCTTCCGGCCCGTCCAGCATTGCCGCCAGGTCGCCCAAGCCGGCCAGGTCCAGGCCGCCGGCATCGCCTTGTTTAGCAGCTAAACTCATTTCGCAACTCCCATCGTTTGAAGAACGTGATTGCCGAGCGCGCGCATCTCCGCGCCCGCGGCTCGCGCAGTCGTCTTTTTGCTCTTCCAAACGGGTTCACCCGCCGCCAGAGCCTCTGCAACGCTAGTGCGCAGGCCCACGACAACGGGGGCCAGAAGCTTGCCGTGTGCGGCTTGCACCTCGGCGAGATGTTTGACCTGGCGCGGATTACGGCGGTCAACTCGGTTCGGCACGATGCCAAGGAAATGCAGCTTGGGGTTGTGCTGCTTGGCGCCGACTATCACGCGCATCATGTCCTTGATGCCCTCGATGCTGTAGTCCTCCATCTCGACCGGACTGATGACGGCATCCGCGGTGCGAAGCGCAGTAATGGTGGCGATGCCGATGCTGGCGGGGGTGTCGATCACGCAGAGATCGAAGCCTCGCTTTTCAAACTCGCGCAGATTTACCGGGAAATGTCGAAGCGCACGTTCGAGTGGTATGTAGATGACGTTGGCCAAAAGACGATCCGCGTGCAGTAGGGAGATCGGGCCAGTAGCCTCAGGTATGACCGGCACCTCGTCGAGAAACAGCGCGCTCGCCGGTACCTCCAGGCGGTGTTGGCGCATGGTCTTGGAGAGATTCCCGGTATCCAAATCCACCACGAGCGTCTTAAGCCCCTGTTCGGCGGCGTGAAATGCAATGTGGACGGCGTCAGCCGTCTTGCCTACGCCACCCTTATTCTGAGCGACCACGGCAGTTTTCATACTCATGAATGTTCCCTCGTAGAAAAGATACGGGTGTTGATCAGCGGCGAAACGCTGCGAATCACTGTGACGTTTTGGATTGAGGCTGCGATGGCTCGGGCAAGTCTGGCCAAGCGAGCCAGTAATCGTGCGGACGGAGCATCTGTCGCGATACTCCCGTTATCCGCTCGATCGCGACCCCCTTCCGAGGGCCTACCAGCTTGTAACCGTAGGCAATCTGTCGGAGGTATTCCCAGCTCGTGCGGTGGGCTGTGCATCTCGCCCGGGCTTCGTCCAGCGGAGTTTTTCGGAGCCAATCGATCAAGGGCTCGATGCGGGGGTAATGTTTGGAGGCGCTCATATGTACTAAATAGTACATTCAAACGGTACAGCCGTGTTGTACTTTTTGGTAAAGCGAGCCTTGCTAATGCAGAATCCGCGCCATGGACGCCGCTGCGCAGGAAATGCAGGTCCGCAGAGACCGCTTACGTGCGTGGATTTCCGCGCACTACCCGAACACGCGCGCGTTCTGTCTGGAACATGGGCTCAACGAGAGTGAGATTTCCCAACTCCTGCGCACGAAGAGTTTCGGTTCTCGTAGAGCGAGGAACCTAGAGGCTCAGGCGGGCATGCCGCTGCGATATCTGGAAGGCGTTGACCTGACGGCTGAACTGAGCCCTACCGGCCCCTCTACTCCCGTGAAGGTAGCCTCGCCGCAGTGGCCTTTTCGCCACTCGAAGTACGATGACTACCTACTTCTGAGCCCCGAGAAGCGGGCAGAGCTGGATATCCGCGTATCCGAGTTCATCGCGGGCGCGATTCAGAAAAAAAGAACTGCCTAAATCGCAACCGCGAGTCGATTCGTGCGATGCCGCTCGGACGAGTGGAGCCACCACCCGCGCTAATTTACGACTGGTCTGGTCCGTCAAGGACAGCAAAGAGCAAACTCCGCTCAACGCCTAGATTTGTGTGACCTATTGTATCTTGCATTGCGTAATGTCGCAGTTTCGGCACAAACCGCATATGTACTAAAAGGTATTGACCGTGTATGTACTAAAGAGTACAGTTAAATCCATACGCTCTTTAACAATACGCAACAGAAGTACCGTCCCGCGCCACCTTTGACGTCGGCGCACGAAGGGGAGCCAGCCGCGATCATTCGAAGGCCCCAGGGACGAAAACAAGCGGCAAAAGTCTAGGGGGTCGGGTTGAGGCCCGTGAAGCCCGGCCAAGTGCAGAACGCATTTGGTTGAAAAAATCTGTTCAGGCGCAGAGCTTGAATGACCCCTTTAGATCTCGCATCGACCTAGGAACGGGGTGAAAGCCCATCCCTGACACAACCTGAGACGGGTAGTCCGCGAGCGCCTAAGCAGTATTTGCGTGCCCCCCGTGGCGAGTAACGGCGGGGAGAACACTTGGCCGGGAGACCAACTGGCCAGCGCCGTGAAAGTCGGCAGGAATCCGCCAGCGTCGTGGTATCTCGCTGGCGGCATCCGAATCGGCGTTCAGCATTCCAAGTCGTGTTTAGCAGCTAAACACTATCTGGCCGAGCGCTCCGATCCGGATGGGACCACACCAAAAGTTGAGGCGAGCCTGGCTCAATCTGTTTAGCCGCTAAACACTTTCCGTTCAGACCCAGAAGCGCGCACGAACCGACACTTCCGTCGGCCATCCCCGTACCGCGCTTGGCGACGCCATGGCGTCCCCCGATCCCCGTCGTACCCGCCATCCCGCACATGGAATTTCATGATGAAGCAATTTATCGTCTGGACGCTTGCCGCCTTGATATTCGTGGCGGTCTATGCGGGCTACCTCGTCTACTCCGATGCGAAAGCCGACTGTGCAAAGCAGCAAGTCGTGAGCAAATCGTTCTGCGACGCCGTCGGGAGTTAAGCCATGGAACGCAAGCTGTACCCGGTAGAAATAAGTCTCGGCCCGAATACACGCCCCTACTCGCCTGAGTTCCAAACGCAGGAGGAGTACAAGGATGGATGGAAGCGAGTACTGCTGATGGCTCACGGAAAGGCGTATGTGCGATGCACCTGCCCTGGCGATGGCGAGAAGCGATTGTCAATCCACAGCCGCGCGAACTCCGACAGATTCCACCTTGCCCGGTTTCCTGAAACTGGCGCCGAGCACAGCGAAGACTGCGTTTACTACGGGGTCGACCCCAGCATGTCTGGCCTCGGCTCCTACCGCCGTGGCGTGGTGCAGGAGCTTGATGATGGCGCAGTAAAGATCAAGCTAAAAGTTGGGCTGCAGCAGCGCGCGGCCGTAGCCCCCGAGGACACCGACAACAGCGGAGCGGCTGAGGCGAAGGTGGCCACACCTCGGCCTCGCTCCGGCCAGGCAAGCATGACGTTGCTCGGGCTCCTGCATTTTCTCTGGACACAGGCCGGAATAAATGCGTGGGCTCCGGGCATGGAAGGCAAGCGCAACTTGGGAGTCGTGCATCACCATCTCATGCGCGTTGCGATGGCGACATATGCAGGCCGCGTTCGCTTATCGCAAAACCTGGTTGTTGCCACCCCGTCGGGTTCCGGGCAACAGGCTGGCCAGAACAAGGCAAAGAGCCTGGATGCCATTACCCAGCGCAGGCGGCTCGTCGTTATTGCACCCCTCGCCCAGCACCAAGAAGGGATGGACGGCAGCAGCGTACTTCCCATCGCTGGCTTTCACGGCATACCGCATCTAGGTTTGGATGATGGCATCTGGGCGTCGATCGAGCGCCGCTTCGTTCGCGAACTCGACGCCTGGCGAGCGGGGAATCCGATCATCGCGGTCGCGCAAACTGATCCGCCTAAGTCTTCCGCGGGCAACGTACGTGCACGAGTCGTGGACATCTCGCTGATGCAGATCACACGGGACTGGATCCCCGTCGATTCCGGATTTGAAGCGCTCATCGCCGAGAAGCTGGTCGCCGAAAAGCGCCGCTTCGAGAAGCCGCTGCGCTTCGATGCGGGGGAGGACGCAGTGTTCCCTGATTTCTGGCTGCGAGACGTGCCTATCCCGATCCCTCTTGAGGTGTGGGGTATGAACAGCACCGAATACCAGGCACGCAAGCGCGAGAAGGCTGCCCACTATGACGAAGCATACGGCACTGGAATCTGGTGGTCGTGGAATGCGGCCATTGGCGATCCAGTGCCCGACTTGCCTCAACCCGAATTCCGACATTCAACTTAGGAGGAGCCTATGGCAAGCGACTATCTGAGCGCCCTCGAACTGGCTGATCTCGTAGGGTGCAAAGCCAATCAACGCGCCGCCATGGCAAATTGGCTTGACGACAACCGATGGAGTTACGTGCTCGCCAGCAATGGCCTGCCGCGGGTTCTTCGTGAGTACCGCAACAAGAAATTAGGTTTGACCAATGACCAAAAGCCCAAGGCCGGCCTCGAAAGCGGGCCGGACATCCACGCGTTCAAACAGCCGCCTCGAGTCCGCGGGCGTTCCGCGTCTCTATAAAAGGGTCGGCGTCGGTATAGTCTCCTTCTACTACATCTACCCCGATGGACGCGGTGAAACGTTAGCCAAGGCGCCCCTCGGCGACAGAGCCGCAATTGAACAGGCAAAGCGCACCGCAATGCGCCGCGCTTTGGAGATTAGAGACGGAGCCGTAGTGGCCGGCTCGGTAGCGGAAATGATCGAGAAGTTCAGCGATGAAATCGATCCGACGCACTATGCCGATCAGACACCGCACGGCAGGGCATCGAGACGCGCCGCGTATGAGAACCTTATCGCCTTCTTCGGACGTATGGCCCCCAGAATGCTGCGCAAACAGCATGGCTATCAGTTTCTGCAAGCGCGCGCCGAGGCCGGCGCGCCAGCCCGTGCGAACAAAGAGATCTCTCAAATGGCGACCATCTGCCATTTCGGCGTCCGGTGGGATTTGATGGACGAAAACCCGTTTACTGGGATGATGCTGAATAAGACCGACACATTGGTGAGGGTCGTCACACGCCGCCAGGTGCTGCGCTTCTATCTGTGGTCACTCAAACAACGCCAGAATTTCCGCACTCTTGGGTGCGCAGCGATGTTTACCTATCTCACAGGCTTTCGAGCCGCTGAAGTCCGTCCTTTTTTGAAGGAGGGATTGCAGCGCGACGGGGTGATCGTGATTTCGGCCAAGCGCAAAAAAGGAGAAACGGCGACACTCAAACGTCGGTACTGGTCTCAGCGCTTGCATTGCGTAGTTCAGCGCGCTCTGCAGCGCGAAGACAAAATTCCGAGCAAGTATTTGTTCGCCGCAACCCGTCGCGGGGCGTGCTATTCCCGCTCTGGGTGGGGATCGTCTTGGCAGGATGCGATGAACGCCTGGATCAGGACCGTTGACCCGAGCGTAAAGGAGTTCGACCTGGTCACGGAACACGAACTGTACTTCTCACTCCAGGATATTCGACCGACTGCAGTGACGAGAAAGCTGGAGCAACAAGCACATGACGCCTATGACTTTGCAGGCCACGCAAACCCGTCGACCACACATAAGCACTACGATCGACGGCGCGTAAAAAGCGCCACAGCCACCGAGTAAATTTAAAAACGGCAATTTCCGTTTAAAAATTCGCATTGTGAAAAGAAAAAAGGCACTTCGCTTTCGCGTAAGTGCCTGATTTCACGAGAATTCTTTGGGGTGGCTGATGGGACTCGAACCCACGACAACCGGAATCACAATCCGGGACTCTACCAACTGAGCTACAGCCACCACTGGGTACTGCTTGGGGTATTGCGTCGGTGTTACCCAATACCCTTGCGGTGTTTTCGCTTGCCGCGCTGTCTTCAAAACCTGTTTCGAAGAACGCTCAACAACGAAGAGGCCGAATTCTAGCACGTTTTTTTGGAAGGTGTGAAATCCTGCTGCGAAGGACGTGTTGCCAGTCGCAGCAGCCTTGCTATTCTTGCGCATGGTTAATCTCCGGAGGCCGCGTCTCAAGCCATCGCCATGGATCGCATACACGCATTTTTGACTGAATATTGGCCCCATATTGCCTTTGCCATCAGCATCGTGGCGGGCACAGGCGCGGCGGTGCATGCCGCGATGACCAAGCAGGATGTGCGGGCGGCCATCGGATGGGTGGGGGTGGCGATGTTCTCGCCGATCCTTGGGGCGCTCTTCTATTTCGTGGCCGGGATCAACCGCATTCGCAAGACGCGGGTGTCGCAGCAGCGGGACGACGCCATGCTGGAGGATGCGGAACAGGTGGCGACGGCGGCGGTGGACGTGGTGCCGATTTCGGGCGAGCAGTTTGCCTCGCTGAAAGTGCTGGGCGACCGGGTCAGCCGCTTTCAGCTTCTGGGCGGCAACGAGGTGCGGCCGCTGGCTGGCGGCGACGAGACGTATCCGGCGATGCTGCAGGCCATCCGCGCGGCGCGCCGCACGGTGGCGATGCAGAGCTATATCTTCGACAACGATCCGATCGGCCGCGAGATGGCCGAGGCGCTGATCGAAGCGCAGGCGCGCGGCGTGCAGGTGCGGGTGCTGATCGACGCGGTCGGTTCCAAGTATTCGCGTCCGCCCATCGTGCGCATGCTGGCGCGCGCCGGCGTGCCGGTGGCGCGGTTCATGACGAATCCGCTGGGCGTGCTGCGCATGCCCTATGCCAATCTGCGCAGCCACCGCAAGGTGCTGGTGGTGGACGGGCGTGTGGGGTTCACGGGAGGGATGAACGTGCGCGCGGCGTTCGTCACCGCGCTGGCGGGCGAGGCCACCAACCACGATACGCATTTCCGCCTGGAAGGGCCCATCGTGACGCAGCTCATGTCGGTGTTTGCGCACGACTGGAACTTCACCACGCACGAGTCGCTGCCCGCCGCGTTGTGGTTCGATCCCGACGCCCTGCCGCCTTCGGGCCGGGTGCCGATCCGCTGCGTGCCGTCGGGGCCCGACCGCGCGCTGGGCAGCACGCACAACATGCTGCTGGGCGCGCTGGCGGTGGCGCGGCATCACGTCCGGATCCAGTCGCCCTATTTCCTGCCCGACCAGACGCTGATCGGCGCGCTGGCCACGGCGGCGCGGCGCGGGATCCAGGTGGACATCGTAATCCCGGGCAAGAACAACCTGCGGCTGGTGGACTACGCGATGACGGCGCAGCTTGACCAGGTAGTGCGCACCGGCTGCCGCGTCTGGCGGTCGCAAGGCGCGTTCGACCATTCCAAGCTGATGACGGTGGACGATGCCTGGACCTACGCCGGCTCGTCGAACCTGGACCCGCGCAGCCTGCGGTTGAATTTCGAGTTGGACACCGAGATCTACGATCCCGCGGTTGCGCGCTGGATCGGCGCGCGCTTCGATGCGCTGGTCGCCAATGCGCAGCGCGTGGCGCTGGAAGACCTGCTGAGTGCGCCATTTGCGAAGCGCCTGCGCAACAAGGTGATCTGGCTGGCGACGCCGTATCTGTAGCCTGCCGCGCGCGCCCCGCCCCACGCCGACGGCCGGGGCGGCGCCGCGCACACCTAGCCGTCCGAGGCGGGCACGGCGGCGTGGCGCACCGCGAACACGGCGCTGGCCTTGAGCATGGGGCGACCGTCCACCTGCAAGAGGCAGGTCGCGTAGATGAGCCGCTTGCCCTGCTTGTCGATATGCACGTGCGCCTCGAGCCAGTCGCCGGGATTGACCGCGTTGAGGAATTCGACGGACATCTGTGCCGTGACGACGGAGACGTGGGCCTCTTCCGAAATGACCAGACCCAGCGCGCTGTCGGCGAAGGTGGCCAGGAATCCGCCATGCGCCATGCCGTGCATGTTGCCGTGGGCCGCATTGACGCGCAGCGCCAGCACGTTGTCGGCCTTGCGCCGATAGAACGCGCCGAGCTCGTTCAGATGGCGCATGAATTGGCTGCTGGGATACCAGGGCGAAAAACCGTCGGGAATGGAGTCTGTCATGGCTGCCGCTGCAAGAGTCCCCAGGTGGGACGATTCCCGGAAGTATTCCAGACACGCCGGCGCCGGCATAGCGCGGTGGTCGGCGCGCGGACGCCTGCCGGGCGTTGCCGCGTCGGTGCCGGCCCGGCCCGCGGGTTCTGAGGGTAAGATTTACGCCACAACAATCACCCCACATGGCAGGAGCAGTAGAAGATGGCGAAAGTCGGCATGGTTGGTATCGGCCTCATGGGCCACGGCATTGCAAGCAACCTGGTAAAGCATGGTCACGCGCTGACCGTGTTGGAACACCCGGGCAACCAGCCCCTGGACGCGCTCAAGGCCGCCGGCGCGGTCAGCGTGGCCACTGGCGCCGAGCTGGCCGCGCAGTCGGACGTGATCATCCTGTGCGTCACGGGCAGCCCGCAGGTCGAAGCCGTGCTGCTGTCGCCGGGCGGCGTGCTGGAAGGGCTGCGTCCCGGCACCGTCATCATCGACTGCTCGACCGCGATCCCGTCGTCGACCGTGAAGGTCGCGCAGGCCGTCACCGAGCGCGGCGGGCGCTTCCTGGACGCGCCCATGACGCGTACGCCGAAGGAAGCCGCCGAAGGCCGGCTGAACCTCTTGGTGGGCGGCGACGCGGCGCTGTTCGAGGAATGCAAGCCGATCCTGGCGTGCTTTGCGGAGAACATCACGCATGCCGGCCCCGTCGGCGCGGGCCATCGCATGAAGCTGCTGCACAACTATGTGTCGCTGGGCGTGGTGGCGCTGCTGTCCGAGGCCGCGGCCTGCGCGCTGCGCTCGGACATCGACCCCGCGGTGTTCGCCGAGGTGCTGTCCAAGGGCGGCGGCGGCGGCGTGGCGCTTGAACGCATCAAGCCTTATCTGCTTGAACAGGATCCGTCGTCGCTGCGCTTTTTTATGTCGAACGCGCAGAAGGACCTGTCCTACTACAACACCATGGCCGCGGAAGCCGGGGCCGTGCGCGAGATCGGCGCGGCCGTGCAGCACACGTTCGACCAGGCCGTCACGCAAGGCGGCGGCGACCGCTACGTGCCGGAACTGGTGTCGTTGCTGAAAGACCGATAGGTCCGGCCGGGCGGCGGGCGGCGGTTCAGCGCCCGCCGGCAGGCACCACGCGCGGCGGCCGTACGATTCCCCGGGGCGGCAGCCGCATGGATATCGCCGCGGCCAGCAACAGCAGCGCGCCCGCCGAGCCGAACGCCACCCAGTGCGTGCCGAAGGTTTCAAAGGCCCAACCCCCGAGCCACGAGCTGATCATGCCGCCCACCTGGTGGCCCAGATAGGTCAGCCCATACAGCACGCCGACCAGCCGGATGCCGTACACGTCGGCCAGGATGGCCGACGACAAGGCGATGCTGCCCGCCCAGACGATGCCGCCGATGGTGGCGGCCAGATACAGTTCCCAATGCGCGCCCACCATGACGAGCGCGAAAAAGCCCAGTCCCCGCACCAGGTAGATGGCGGCAAGAATGTTGCGGCGTTCGACCTGATCGGACATGCGACCCAGCACCAGCGTGCTGAAGATGGCGACCAGGCCGATGAGACCGATGCCCAGCGAGCTGGTGGTGGCGTCAAAGCCGTGGTCCATCAGCATGGGCATGCCGTGCGTGCCTAGCAGGTTCATGCTGAAGCCACAGGCGAACAAACCCAGCGCGACCTGCCAGAAGGGCACGCTGCGCAGGGCTTCGCCCAGCCCCGGCGCTGGCGCCTTGGCGGCCGGCTTGGCTGCGGCGGATTTTTCAACGATCTGGTGGGGGAGCAGGTCGGTGTGCTCGGGCGCCTCGTCGCGCATCACGAAGAGCGCCACCGGCACGGTCAGCAGCGCGAACAGCGCGGCAAAGCCCAGCAGGGTCGCCTGCCAGCCCGCCGCCGCGATGGCAAACGTCAGCGTGGGCGTCATCAGCGCAATGCCGGCCATCGAGCCGGTGGACAGGAAGAAGAGCGCCATGCCGCGCTGGCGCGTGAACCAGCGGCTGATCACGGGCGTCAGCGCGACCGGGCTGGTGAAGGCCAGGCCGATGGACAGCGCGACGCCGAAGGACAGCAGGAATTCGAGAGGGCCGCGCGCGTAGACGGTCCAGATGGACGACGCCACGACGATGGCGGTGCCGGTGAGGAGCACGAAGCGCGTGCCGCGGATGCTGACCAGATAGCCCGCCAGCGGCATGCCCAGCCCGTAGCACAGCATCCCGATGGCCACGATGCTCGACAGCACGCTGCGCGAAAATCCCAACCCGTCGGCCATGGGCAGGAAGAACGGTCCGATCCCCATCCGCAGGCCGACCGTCAACAGGGTGAGCACCGTGGCGGCGCCCACGATGTTCCAGCCGAAATACCAGCCGCCCGATGCTTGCTTATCCAATCTCTTCTCCTCCGTGTCTTTTTTTGGCCGCTTGCGCGCCGGGACTTGCAGACACCGCGGGGGAGGCACGGAGCGACGCTCCGCTGTCGACAGGGGTGGGAAGGGCCAGGCGTGGATCGGCGTGCTCGTGCCGGCGCAATCGCGTCGGCGGACGCGACACATATTACTCCCGGCTATATGCGAATGCGGCCGCGGCGTGAAAATCCTGTCCGGTGAGCGGCCAGATGGCCCGCGCCGCGCGGCCGGGTCAGCCCGCCTGCGCCAGGAACGCCTGCAAGGCCGGCACGGTGTTGAGCACGTGTTGGCGCATCGCGGCCTCGCAGCGCGCCGCGTCGCGGGTCTGCAGCGCGTCGATCAGCTCCTGGTGCGACTCGCGCACGCGCAGCACGCGGCCAGGTTGGGCGGCCCACAGGCGCATGTAGGGCTCGACCACGGAATGCAGTTCGGATATCTGGTTCAACAGGCGCGGCTGCTTGCAGAAGCTGCACAGGTATTCGTGGAACTCGCGGTGGGCGGTGGTCCAGTCCAGGTCTTCGCCGGCGCCCTGGTCCAGCTGCTCGAGCATGTTGGTCAGCCGGCGCAAGGGCTCGGCGCCCATGTTGGAGACCGCGTTGCGCACGGCCAGCCCTTCCAGCACGGAACGCATCTCGAAGACCTCGAGCATTTCCTGCTGGTTCAGGCCGCGCACCACGGCGCCGCGGTTGGCGCGGATTTCGACCAGACCCTCCGAGGCCAGGCGGCGCAGCGCGCCACGCACCGGCATGCGGCTGGTGCCGATTTCCGCGGCGACGACGTCGGGCACCAGGCGCTGGCCGGGCGCGTAGCGTCCCAGCCGGATTTCGCGCTGCAGGTGCAGGTACGCCTCGTCTTCGGCGCTGATGGCTGTCTTCTGGAATTGCAGCACTTACGTCCCCGGGCTTGGAAAGCCGCCATGATAGATAAGGGCGAAAATAACACAAACTGGATCCAATGATCCATGGATGCAAACACTAATGGCCGGGTGGACGCGGCTTGCGTCTAATCCAGCCAGGACGCGGCCCGCCGCGCCCGACCGGCCGGAAGGGGCAAGAGACCCGCCCGGCTTATACGCTTTCCAATACGCGATCAAGGGGAACCCATGAAATTTCGTCTCATCCGGGCGCTGGCAGGCGCCGCCGTGATGGCCTTTGCGGCTCAGGCCGGGGCCCAGGCCACGGACTGGCCGCAGCATCCCGTGCGCATCGTCGTGCCGTTCCAGGCCGGCTCGGCCACGGACCTGATCTCGCGCCAGCTCGGCGCGGCGCTGTCGGCCGAACTGGGCCAGCCCTTCGTCATCGAAGCCCGCCCCGGCGCCGCAGCGGCCATCGGCAGCGCCTCGGTCGCGCGCTCGGCGCCGGACGGCTACACGCTGCTGATGGGCGGCCCGGCCGCCGTGGTCACCAACCGCTTCCTGCAAAAGCGCCTGGCCTACGATCCGGACGCCTTTGAACTGGTGTCGATGGTCGCCTACACGCCCAACATCCTGCTGGCCAATCCGTCGCAGCCCTTCAAGACCCTGCCCGAGATGGTGGCCTACGCGCGCGCCAACCCCGGCAAGCTGACCTACGCCTCGTTCGGCACGGGCACGACCTCGCACATGGCGGGTGAAATGCTCAAGTCCGTCGCCGGCATCGACATCCTGCACGTGCCCTACAAGGGCGCCGGCGAAGCCATCCCCGCCCTCCTGAGCGGCCAGGTGTCGATGTATTTCGACACGATCATGACCGGCCTGCCCCAGGCCAAGAGCGGCGCGCTGCTGGCGTTGGGCATGTCCAACTCGAAGCGGTCGGCGCTGGCCCCCGAGATTCCCACCATCGCCGAACAGGGCTTCTCGGGCTACGACATCGCGCCGTGGTACGGCCTGGTCGCCCCGCAAGGCACGCCCGCGCCGATCCTGGACAAGCTCAACCGCGCCGTCAACAAAGTGCTCGCCGACCCCGCGTTGCGCGGTAAGCTCGCCGAAGCCGGCGCCGAGCCGCGTGGCGGCAGCCGCGAGGAATTCGCCGCCTTCATCAAGGCCGAGATTCCGCGCACCAAGCAGTTGATCGACCAGGCCGGCATCACCCCGCAGTAATCCCCTTACGAGTTCCAGCATCCATGTCCTCCCCCTTCGATTGGTCTTTTCCGTACGCTTCCCGAAAAATGCCGGTCCTGGCCGCCAACGCGGTCGCGACCAGCCAGCCGCTGGCTGCGCAGGCGGGACTACGCATGCTGCTGGCCGGTGGCAATGCCGTTGACAGCGCCATTGCCACCGCGATCGCCCTGACCGTCGTCGAGCCCGTCATGAACGGGATCGGCGGCGACATGTTCGCCCTGATCTGGCACGAGGGCCAGTTGTACGGCCTGAACTCCAGCGGCTGCGCGCCGGCCGCCTGGACGCCCGAGTACTTCAAGGGCCGCGACGCCATGCCGGGCACCGGCTGGGGAACGGTCACGGTGCCGGGGCAGGTGGCGGGCTGGAAGGCCCTGTCCGACCGCTTCGGCAAGCTGCCCTTCGCCAAGCTGTTCGAGCCCGCCATTGCCTACGCCGAAGACGGCTTCGCCGTGTCGCCCACCATCGCGCGCCAATGGGCCAACCAGGCGCCCAAGCTCGCGGCCGAGCCCGGCTTTGCCGACGCGTTCCTGCCGCAGGGCCGCGCGCCGCAGGCCGGCGAATGGTGGCGCTTTCCCGAGCAGGCCAAGACCCTGCGCGAGATCGCCGAAACCGGCGGCGAAAGCTTCTACCGCGGCGAACTGGCCCGCAAGATTGCCGACTTTGCCCGCCAGACGGGCGGCGCGCTGACCGCCGTGGACCTGGCCGAACACCAGGCCGAGTGGGTCAAGCCCATTTCCCAGTCGTTCCGCGACTACGAACTGCACGAGATTCCGCCCAACGGCCAGGGCATCTCGGCGCTGATGGCGCTGGGCATGCTTGAACAATTCGACCTGGAAGGCATGGGCCGCGACAGCGCCGACTACTACCACGTCAGCATCGAAGCCATGAAGCTGGCGTTCGCTGACCTGCACCATCACGTCGCCGACCCGCGCCACATGCGCACCGACGCGCGCGCCCTGCTCGACCGTGCCTACCTGGCCGACCGCGCGCGCCTGATTTCCATGGACCGCGCCAGCGTGCCGGCCGCCGGCACGCCCGCCACAGGCGGCACGGTCTACCTGACCGCGGCCGACGCCGGCGGCACGATGGTGTCGTTCATCCAGTCCAACTATCACGGCTTCGGTTCGGGCGTGGTCGTGCCCGGCACCGGCATCAGCCTGCACAACCGCGGATTGAACTTCGTGCTCAAGCCCGGTCACGCGAACCAGGTCGCGCCGCGCAAGAAGCCCATGCACACCATCATTCCGGCGTTCGTCACACGCGGCGGCCAGCCCGTCATGTCGTTCGGCGTGATGGGCGGCTCGATGCAGGCGCAGGGCCATCTGCAGATGGTCACGCGCCTGGCGGCCTTCGGCCAGAACCCGCAGGCCATGAGCGACGCGCCGCGCTTCCGCGTGGAAAACGGTCCGGTCGTGAACGTGGAATCGCACCTGCCGGCCGACGTGGTCGACACGCTGCGCGCGCGCGGCCACAACGTCGCGGTGGCGCCGTCGGACAGCCTGGAGTTCGGCTCGGCCCAGCTCATCTGCCGCCTGCCGCAAGGCGGCTACGTGGCCGCCTCCGACTCGCGCCGCGACGGCCAGGCAGTCGGCTTCTGAGGCATTGCGGGGCAAGCCGGACTTTCCCGCGAAAGTTCGGCGACAATCCGTGACCGTCCGGCGCGCGCCCGCGCCGCACGCCAACCGCCTCGCGCGCCGTCACATCCCTGCAGCAGCGCCGGCCGATACTGCCGCCTCGCTGCAAGAAGGACCGAAATGCCCCACCCGGCTTCACCGCCCCGCGTCAATCGCCGCCCCGCCCCGCGGCCCCGGCTCCCGCACCGCCTGCGCGCCACCCTCGCCGCCGCGTGCCTCGTCCTGCTGGCTTGCAGTCCCATGGCCGTCCGCGCCGCCCTGCCGCTGGCGGTTGACGGCCAGCCCCTGCCTTCGCTGGCGCCCATGCTCGAACGCGTGACGCCCGCCGTCGTCAACATCTCGGCGTCGGCCGCCACGCAAGCCGCGGGCGCTGCGCGTACGCCCGGCAGCATGCGACAGAACGTGGGCTCGGGTGTCATCGTCGATGCGGCCCAGGGCAATATCCTGACCAACCATCACGTGGTGCGCGGGGCCGCGTCGATCCGCGTGTCCCTGCAGGACGGACGCAGCTTCAACGCGACGGTCGTGGGCAGCGATCCGGATACGGACCTGGCGGTGCTGCGCATCCCCGCGCAGAATCTGCAGGCGCTGACCCTGTCCGACTCCAGCGACCTGCGCGTGGGCGATTTCGTGGTCGCGATCGGCGACCCCTACGGCTTGGGACAGTCTGCGTCGTCCGGCATCGTCTCCGCGCTGGACCGCTCCAGCCTGCGCGCCGCGGGCTACCAGAACTTCATCCAGACCGACGCGTCCATCAATCCCGGCAATTCCGGCGGCGCGCTGGTCAATCTGAACGGCGACCTGGTCGGCATCAACACCATGATCTACACGCCGTCCGGCGGCAACGTGGGCATCGGCTTTGCCATTCCGTCCAACCTGGCGGGCGAGGTCATGCGGCAATTGCTGCAGCACGGCCAGGTGCAGCGGGGCGGACTGGGGCTGGACACGCTGGACATCACGCCGCGCAACGCACGCCAGCTTGGCCTGGCGCCCGGATCGACCGGCGTCGTCGTGGCGCGCGTGGCCGACGGCTCGCCAGCGCAGAAGGCCGGCATCCAGGCCAGGGACCAGATCCTGTCGATCGATGGCAAGGCCATCGGCTCCAGCGCCCAACTGCGCAACGCCGAGGGCCTGCTGCCCGTCGGCCGCCAGGTTCGCCTGGGGCTGTCGCGCGCCGGCGCGAAGACGGAAGTGCTGCTGCGCATCGAACCGGAACAGAGCGAACGCCTGCATGCGGGTGCGCTGGATGCGCGCCTGACAGGCGTGGAGCTGTCCGAGGTCGGACGCGCGCAGCGCCTGCAGGGAAACGACGGCGTCGCCGTCAGCGCCACCTTTCCCGAACGCGGACCGGTGGCCGCGCGCCTGCAGCGCGGCGACATCGTCATCGGCGTGAACCAGCGCCCGGTCAGCAAGCTGGCCGACCTGCGCGACCTGCTGGCCGGGGCCGGCTCGCAGCCGCTGGTGCTGACCCTGCTGCGCGGCCGCGCGACCTACACGCTAGTGGTGAATTGAGGCAGGCGGCGCGGGGGATTCATGGCAGAATGGCCCGATCCCGGACCCAGCGCCGGACCACGGGCACGCGCAACACGCCACTGCCACCGCGGGCGCCCCCGGCCCGCCAGAAGGAGCACGGATGAACCGCATTCCGACTCACAAGCGTCCGGCATTGTCCGCCCTGCTGCTCGCGGCAAGCCTCGCGACCGCCTCGGCCAGCGCGGCCACGCAGGACAACGTGCCGCAGATCATGCAGGTGCCGGCCGACAACCGCATCGTCTGGCAGGCCCCGGCGCAAGGCGCGGTCACGTATGAATGCCGGATGATGCCCACGGACGGCGGACGTTACGCCTGGGTGATCGCCAGCGCGGCCGCCACGCTGGGCGCGGGCCAGTCCGGCCAGACCGGCACGTACCAGAGTCCGCCCGAGACCTGGCGGGCATCCGATGGATCGGCGTTGACGGGGATGGAAACCGTGCGCGCTTCTGCCGGGCCCGATCGCCTGTACGACCAGCTCGTGCTGGCCAATCCGTCGGCAGGCGTGGGGCTTTTGACTGGCGTCACGTACATCCAGCGGCTCGTCCGCTCGGGTGGCGGCGCGCCGTCCGCGCCTTGCTCGGCGACCAATAAAGGCCAGCGTGAGCAGATCAGCTACCAGGCCGACTACGTGTTCTGGAAACCCAACTGACCCGGCTGTCCCGCGGCAGGGCTCGGCCCAGCCGCGCGCGCAACGCAGGCCGGCGCGCAAGGCATCACTACCCCGCCGACATGCCCCGCTTCAGCGCTTCGATCAGCTCGGGATGCCGGGCCTTTTCCTGCGCGAGGGTATAGGCGGAAAACGTCACGACCTTCTTGCCCGACGCGGCGAACAGCGCCGTCAGTTCGGCCGGACGGCCGGACAGCCTGCTGCTCGCGTCCAGCTGGAACACGCCGATGCCGCCGACCTTGAAGGCGCCATCGCCCGTCTTCTTGAACGAGGGCACCGCTTCCTGCTGCTGCGCCTGGAAGCCCGCGGCCATGGCGCCCAGCGTGAAGGCGTCGTCGTCGCCCACCGCCAGGTCGACCGGCACATCGATCACGATGATGGCCTGCATGGTGGCGCGGTTCAGATAGATCTTGCCTGCGACCTCGGGCGTGGCCGGGTCGGACGGAAATTCGGTCTCGGTGAAGCCCGCGGGAATGACGACCTTGAGCTTGCCGTCCAGCACCTGCAGCGTCTGCGGCGGCTGAGGCGCGGCGTCCACCGGCGCGCCGTTGGGATCCTGCGCCGCCGCTGGGGCATCCTGGGCCAGCGCGGGCGCGCCCATGGCAAGCGCCAGGGCCAGTGTCATTTGCGCGAGCCGTGCGTGGTGCGTGTGCATAGCTATCCGTTGATTGGGCAGAGCTTCCAATACTACAACGGCGCCGGGCCGGAAAATGGCAAGGCCCGCGCATCGCTGCGCGGGCCTTTTGCTTGCCATGATCGGAGTTCGGGTGAGCGGACTGAGAGTGGAGCTAGGGAGGTGGCCGCTTTTTTCGCGTCTGTGGCCGGGTAAGACGCCCAATCCGCTCAGTGCAACCGCGGTGCAGGGCGCAAGCGGCGCGCGCCTGGCGCGCGCCGCCCATCACGTCTGCCGCTTAGAAGCGATGACGGATACCAACCAGACCCACGGTGCTCTTCACGCCGTCGATGAACGCGTAGTCGGTGGCGTAGGACGCCAGCGCGTACAGGTTCGTGCGCTTGGACAGGTTGTACGTGTAGCCCAGGCTGTACACGTTCATGGCGGAATCGCCACCGGTCAGCACATCGCTGTCCGGATCGGCGCGCTGCCACGAGGCCATGATGCTGCTGGCGCCCAGCGGCACGGTCAGGCCGACCATGTACGAGTTGGCCTTGAAATCGTCCACGGCGACGTTCGTGCCGAAGCCCTTGGCGGTGGGGCTGCCGCTGCCGAAGGCGTTGATGCCCTGGCCGGCGAACCAGCCTTCGCGGGTCTGGCCATAGGCCATCGCCAGCTTCAGGACTTCAAAGTCATACGAGCCGCCGATGCTCCACGACTTGGGCGTGGCGTCGTTGCGCAGCTGGTTGGCCGGGTTGAGCTGATCGTACGTCAGGGCGACGTTCAGCGGACCGTTTACGTAACGCACACCGGCGGTGATGCCGCGGGTGTTGTCGGCGGTGGCGAAGCCGGTCTGGGCCGAGGTCGTGTCGGCGACGTTGAACGAGTAGCCGATGCCAGCCTGGAAGCCGCCGAACGACGGGGTCGAGTACTGGACCATGTTGTCGTAGCGGACGGTGTTCGCGGCGCTGAACGCCACGCCGATGTTGGCCTGGCCGTAGCTGCCGCCGAACGGATCGATCGAGCCCAGGTACTTGGAGGCGATGTTCGTCTGACGGCCGAACTCCAGCAGGCCCCACGACGCGCTCTTCAGGCCGACGGTGGCCTGGCGGCCGAACAGGCGGCTGCTCTGGCCCGACTGGCCGTTGCCCGAGTTGAAACCGCTTTCAAGCGTGAACACGGCGCTCAGGCCGTCGCCCAGGTCTTCGGCGCCGCGCAGGCCCCAACGCGAGCCGCTGGACACGCCGTTGGTCATGCCGAACTTCGACTCGTGGTCGTTGTCGCCCTTGATGCGTTGGTAGCCAACGCCCGTATCGATCAGGCCGTACAGCGTCACCGAAGTTTCCGCCTGCGCCACGCCGGACAGCGCGGCGAAGAGTGCGGTGACGAACAAAGTCTTTTTCATTACTGATTCCCATTGGTTTGAACAGACATGCGCAGGTGGCCTGGCCCGCAGCGCGGGCGGCACAGTGATGCACACGGCGCATGGCAGGAACGAATTCTAGGGACGCAATATGTCAGTTCTGGGGACGCAAGCGACTTCGCGCCGGGAACCGTCAATAAGGGGATTTTTGTCGCGCACGCCCGACATCCGCGCGTCGATGCGCAGCGCCGGAAAGGGCGTAACGCGCGTGTGCTAAGAAGGATGGGCGCGGCTCAAGCGAGCGCGTCGCGCCAAGGCGATGCGCGGCCAGGCGGCCGGGCGCTTGCTCAGTGCGTTGTGATCAATTGCCGAACAACCGCCGCAGGCGCTGCGCTTCGGCCAGGTTCAGGCGCTTGGCCTCGTCTTCCGCGTAATCGCGTTCTCCCACGTCGTAGGAGCCCTCGTGCAGGCATTTGCGGCGGTTGGCCTTGCATTCGTTGCTGGCCCGGGCGGGCGTGGCCTCCGACATGCTGGCCTTGTCCGCCGCCGGCGGTTTGCTGGACGAGCAGCCTGCCGCCAATGCAACGAAGAACAACGCCGCGCCGCAGCGGCTGATGGTGAGAATCGACATTTACCCGGCCCCTCCGAAAAGCTATAGCCATTCTTATAGCAAAGCCGGGCCGGGCAAGACGTGTTAAGTCGTAGCAGAACGCCGGGCAGGCGGCCCCCTTTTCCGGGCCGCCGCCTTGCGCGGCCTACTCGATCTGGATGCCGGCCGCCTCAATCAGCGCCGACCACTGCGCCGTGTCGCGCCGTACCGTGTCGGCAAGCTGCTGCGGCGTGCTGGAGACGAACTCCACGCCCTGCGACTCGAACTTCTGGTTCAGCTCGGGATTCTTCAGCGTGTCGATGACCGCCGCATTCAGCTTGGCCAGCACCTCGGGCGGCGTTCCCGCCTTCGCGAACAGTGCGTACCACGTGGTGTAGGAGACGCCCGGCAGCGTCTGCGAAATGAGCGGCAGCTTGGCCGTGTCCGCGCCCTTGCTCGGCGCGCTCATGGCCAGCGCTTTCACCGCCCCCTTGTCGATCATGGGCTTGAGCGACGGCATGCTGCTAAAGAGCGCCTGCACCTGGCCCGACGCCAGGTCGGTCAGCACCTGCGACGTGCCGCGATAAGGCACGTGCACCACGTCGACCTGGGCCTTGCTCTTGAAGAGCTCCATGCCCAGATGCGCCACGCCGCCCACGCCCGCCGATCCGAAGTTGACCTTGCCCGGGTGGGCGCGGGCGTAATCGACCAGTCCCTGCACCGAGTCCACCGGCATCCGCGCGTTCACCACCAGCACGTGCGGGCTTTCGGTCAACTGGCTGATGGGCGCCAGGATTTCCAGCACCTGCTTGCCCTGCATGGCCTTGGACGGCACCGTCATGTTGCCCGAGGCCGGCATGAGCAGCGTGTAGCCGTCAGCCTCGGCGCCCAGCACCTGATTGAGGGCGGGCACGCCGTGGCCGCCGCCCGCATTCACCACCACGACCGGCTGGCCGAGCTTTTCGCCGAACAGCTTGGCGAATTCGCGACCGACCATGTCGGCCGGACCGCCCGCCGCGAACGGCACGATCATGCGTATCGGCCTGTCCGGATAATCCGCGTGCGCGGCGGCCAGGGGCGCGAGGCCCGCCATGAGGGCGATCGCGCCCAGGGTGTGCTTGAAGTTCATTGTCTTCCTCCTGTTGTATTGGATAGCTGTTATGCCGACGCCGGCCGGGCCGGGCCGATGTCGATCGTGGCCTGGGCCAGTGCGTCGTCGAGCCAGGCCGGCCGCAGTTCGCCGCGCGCAATGGCGGCCATGCGGCGGGCTTCGGCCTGCGCCTTGGCCAGCGCGGCCGTGACCATGGATTCGAGTTCCTGCGGCGCGACCACGACCAGCCCGTCGTCATCGCCCAGGATCCAGTCGCCCGGTTCGACGCGCACGCCGCCGCACTGGATCGGCCGGTTCACGCTGCCGCCCCCGGCCTTGAAAGGGCCGGCCGGCGACACCGCTGCGGCGAACACGGGCATCGCGCCCTGGCGCAATTCCGCGGCGTCTCGCATCGCGCCGTCGATCACCACGCCGGCGATGCCGCAGGCCGCGGCCTGCGCGCACATGATGCCGCCCATCACCGCGCGCTCGGCGTAGCCCTGGGCGTCTACGACCAGCACGTCGCCGGGCTGCGCGATGGCCAGCGCGGCGTGGATCGCCAGGTTGTCGCCGGCGGGCACCGAGACCGTCAGCGCGCGGCCGCGCACCGACCAGCCCGCACGCAAGGGTTTGATCGCCGCGCGTAGGTGACGGGCGCCGGCGTCGGCCAGCAATGTGCTGGTCAGGGCGGCTTCCTGCATGTCTTTCATCGGAATCACTCCATCAGGGCCGAGACGACGGCCGGAAAAATGCTTTGAAAGGCCTCGCCATAGCGCGTGCCTGCCGTCTTGCCGCGGCGGCCGGCCTGCGCGCCGCGCTGCAGCGCCACGCGTTCGTAGTACGACCACAGATTGCTTTGAGTCGGCATGGCCTGCATGGCCTGCCACTTACGCTCCCAGACGTCGGTGATGTCCAGCAGGACGTTGGGTTTGAAGCCGCACAGTTCGGTCTGGTGCGGCTCGAAGCACAGCACCTGCGGCGGCACCACGAAGTCGGCGCCATGGCCGGGCGCCATCGCCTGCATGCGGGCGCGCAGCGCCATTTCGAACGTGCGGCAATGATCCAGATTGGACGGGTCGTGCTCGGGGTGCGTCAGCACCACCGACGGCTTGGTGCGGCGCATCGTTTCCGAGATGCGGCGCACGGAATCCGGCGAATCGGGCAGCGGGTAATCGCCCAGATCGTGGAAGTCCAGCGAGCTCACGCCGAGGATCGCCGCGGCGGCCTGGGCTTCGGCGTGGCGCTGGGCCTTGACGGCATCGCGCTGCGTATCGCCCTTCCAGGCGGCGTTGGATTCCCCGTTCTCGCCATAGCTCAGGCAGACCAGGTGCACCTCCACGCCGCGCTGCGCGTGCAGGGCCATCGCACCGCCGCAGCGCCAGACAAAGTCGCCCACATGGGCGGTCACCACCAGCATCGAACTCGACATCTCGGACTCCCGAATCAACAGATTTCCGGTATTGTAGATTTCTGAAACGGCGTTGTATTACGTACAATTGCCCAATAAATTCAATACTTTTGGAGCATTCATGAGCAATGACGGTGTCGTGGCGGTCGAACGGGCGCTAAGCGTGCTGGATTGTTTTCGGCCCGGCGCCGAACATCTGTCGCTGGCGGATTTCGCGACGCGCCTGCCCTTGCACAAGACGACCATCTTTCGCTTGCTCAATTCGCTGGCGCGCTGCGGCTACGTCGTGCGCGAACCCGACGGACGCTACGGCCTGGGGCCGCGGGTGCTGTTCCTGGCGCGCGTCTACGAACGCGGCTTCGACCTGGAGGCGGTCGTCATGCCCGTGCTCGAACGCCTGTCGGCCGATACCGGCGAAAGCGCGGCCTACTACGTGGAAGGCGGGGAACCGGGGCAGCGGCTGTGCCTCTTTCGCCATCAACCGCACGAAGGACTGCACAGCCAGGTCATCGCCGGCAGCGTGATGCCGCCGGACAAGTCCTCGACCGGCCAGGTCTTCGCGATCTGGGCGCAAGGCGCCCGGCGCGACCAGACGCGCCTGCCGATCTTTTCCTGCGGCGCGCGCGACCCCTACACCTCGTCGTGGTCGGTGCCGGTCATCGGCCAGGAAGACCGCTTCGTCGGCGCACTGACGATAGCCGGGCCATCGGCGCGGCTGAAGACGGTGGATGCGCCGACATTCGAGGCGATGATTCTCGAACGCGCCGATGAACTGTCCCAGCGGCTGGGCGCCTCGGCCGAGATGCGGACCGTGCTGTACCGTCCGGACGCGGCGTAGCGCGGGCGCGGGGCGGCAAGGCATCGGGCGTTGTGCGCACGCCCGGCCGGCGCGATCATGCCGGGCCGCTTGCACCCGGGATAACCGCCCCTTAATGGGCTTATAAGCTCGGCTAATTAATCCATTCGGGATTTTTTGGGCAAAATTCCGGACTCAAGACGTTTCGATCCCACCACCCGAGGCAAGGCAGCGCCTGTCATGCCCTCCCCAGGACTCCTCCATGACGCAATTGCAAATCAATGGCTCGACCCAGGACGTCAACGTCCCAGACGGGATGCCGCTCCTGTGGGTGCTGCGCGACGAGCTCGGCATGACCGGCACCAAGTTCGGCTGCGGGATGGCGATGTGCGGCGCCTGTACGGTGCACATGGACGGCGCGCCGGTGCGGTCCTGCCTGACGCCCGTGTCGGTCGCCACGGGCCGCCAGATCTCGACCATCGAGGGCATGGAGGCGGACCCGGTCGGCCGGGCCGTGCAGCAAGCCTGGATCACCCAGAATGTCGCGCAATGCGGCTACTGCCAGGCGGGGCAGATCATGACGGCGGTTAGTCTCTTGAAGGCCACGCCGCAGCCGACTGAGCAGGAGATCGCGGACGCCATGAGCGGCAATATCTGCCGCTGCGGTACGTATCCGCGCATCCTCGCCGCCATCCAGCAGGCCGCCCGCCAACTCGCCCAGGGAGCCAAGCAATGACCGCCGCCGCTCACTTTTCGCGCCGCGCCTTTCTGCAGGGCAGCCTGGGCGCCCTCACCCTGGCCGTAACGGCAAAGGGGTGGATCACGACAGCCGCGGCCGCGCAGGCCGAGGCCCGCAAGTACGGCGCCGACAGCATGCCCGGCGGCACCGTGGACGATCCGCTCGTCTTCGTCAGCATCGCCGCCGATGGCGCCGTCACCATCGTGGCGCACCGCGCCGAGATGGGCACGGGCGTGCGCACCAGCCTGCCCATGGTGGTGGCCGACGAAATGGAGGCGCGCTGGGAGCGCGTGCAGGTCATCCAGGCGCCCGCCGACGAGGCGCGCTACGGCAACCAGAACGTGGACGGCTCGCGCAGCGTGCGCCACTTCCTGATGCCGATGCGGCGCGTGGGCGCGGCGGCCCGGCAGATGCTGGAAGCGGCCGCAGCCGCGCGCTGGTCCGTGCCCGTCGGCGAGGTCAAGGCCGAGCAGCATGAGGTGGTACACCTGCCCACGGGGCGCCGCCTGTCGTATGGCGACCTGGCCGTCGACGCCGCCAAACAGCCCGTGCCGACCGGCGACGCCCTCAAGCTGAAGGCCCGGTCCGAGTTCCGGTACATCGGCAAGGAACAGGTCCGCCTCGTCGACCTGGAAGCCATCGGCAAAGGCCAGGCCACCTACGGCATGGACATGCGGCTGCCCGGCATGGTGTATGCCGTGGTCGCGCGTCCGCCCGTGGTGGGCGGACGGGTGCGCCGCGTGAACAGCGCCAAGGCGCTCGCCGTGCCCGGCGTGCTGAAGGTCGTGGAGATCCCCGCCATGCAAGGCGCGCCGGCCTTCCAGCCGCTGGGCGGCGTGGCCGTCGTCGCGCGCAATACCTGGGCCGCCCGCCAGGGCCGCGATGCGCTGCAGATCGACTGGGACGACGGCCCGAACGCCGCCTACGACTCGGCCGCCTACCGCCAGACGCTGCAGGCGGCGGCGCGCGCGCCGGGCAAGACAATGCGCAACCAGGGGGACGCCGCGCAGGCCTGGGCCAAGGCGCCCGACGCCCAGCGCCTGGCCGCCGAATACTACGTGCCGCACCTGGCCCACGCCTCGATGGAGCCCCCGGTCGCCACCGTGCAGATCAAGGGCAATGGCGCGGAGGTCTGGACGTCCATCCAGAACCCGATTGCGGCCCGCGACGCCGTGGCGGCCCGACTCAAGCTCGAGCCCGCCAACGTCAAGGTCAACGTGCTGCTGCTGGGAGGCGGCTTTGGCCGCAAGTCCAAGCCCGACTTCGTGGACGAAGCCGCCATCATCGCCCGCGCCATGCCCGAAGGCACGCCGGTCAAGCTGGTCTGGACGCGCGAGGACGACATCCGTCACGACTACCTGCACACCGTGTCGGTCGAACGCCTGGAAGCGGTCATCGACCCGCAGGGGCAGGTGCAGTCCTGGCTGCATCGCAGCGCCGCGCCCACCATTGCCTCGCTCTTCGCCGAAGGCGCCAAGGGCCAGCAGATGTTCGAATCCGCCATGTCGGCGATCAACATGCCCTACCGCATCCCGAACGTGCGCGTGGAAACCGCCGAAGTCGAGGCCCATGCCCGCATCGGCTGGTTCCGGTCGGTCGCCAATATCCCGCACGCCTTCGCGGCCCAGTGCTTCATTGACGAACTGGCGCACCGCGCGAGCAAGGATCCCCAGGCGTTCGCGCTCGATCTCATCGGCCCGGCCCGCCAGATCGATCCGGGCGCCCTGGCCGACACCTGGAACTACACCGAATCGCCCGAACGCTACCCCTACGACACCGGCCGCCTGCGCGGCGTGATCGAAGCCGCGTGCAAAGGCGCCGGATGGGGCCGCACGCTGCCCAAGGGACACGGACTGGGGCTGGCCTTCTGCTACAGCTTCATGAGCTACACGGCCACCGTCGTCGAAGTGGCGGTCGACGACAAGGGCGAGGTGCGCGTCTTGGCCGTCGACATGGCCATGGATTGCGGTCCGCAGATCAACCCGGAGCGCATCCGCGCGCAGATGGAAGGCGGCGCCATCATGGGTCTGAGCCTGGCGCTGACCAGCGAAATCACCTTCGAAAAAGGCCGCGTGACGCAGAGCAACTTCCACGACTACGAAGTCCTGCGCCACAACGCCTCGCCGCGCGTGATCCGCACGCACCTGGTCAACGACGACCACGCGCTGCCGCCGGGCGGCGTCGGCGAGCCGCCAGTCCCGCCCGTCGCGCCCGCGCTGTGCAACGCCATCTTCGCCGCCACGGGCAAGCGCATCCGCAGCCTGCCGGTGCGCAAGGTCGCCTAGCCCGGAGCCCGTGCGTATGCCTCATCGTGAACCGCCCCCCAGCCGCCCCCGCCAGGAGCACGCCCATGGAAAGCGTTGACGTGCGCGTGCTGCGCGCCGCGCGAGACTGGCTGGTTGCCGGGCATCGCCTGATGCTGGCCACTGTGGTCAAGACCTGGGGCTCGTCGCCCCGCCCCCTTGGCTCCATGATGGCGCTGCGCGAGGACGGCCGCTGCGTCGGCTCCGTGTCGGGCGGCTGCATCGAAGACGACCTGGTCCACCGCTACACGCGCGCCTACGGCGACGGCGCCATTCCGGAATCGGCGCCCGAACTGGTCCGCTACGGCGTGACGGCCGATGAGGCGCACCGATTCGGGCTGCCTTGCGGCGGAACGCTGGAACTGCTGCTGGAATTCGCCCCTGAACTCGAGGCGCTCGATGCGCTGGTCCACCGGCTGGAATCCGGCCAGCTCGTGCAGCGCACGGTCGACTGCGCCACCGGCGCCGTGACCCTGAGCGCGGCGTCGGCGCCTGAAAGCCTGCATTTCGACGGCGCCACCCTCTCCAGCACGCTGGGCCCGCAGTACCGGCTGCTGCTGATCGGCGCCGGATCGCTGGCCGAATATGTCGCCACGATGGCGCTATTCAACGATTTTGCCGTGACGGTATGCGACCCCCGCATCGAACACCGGGGCGCCTGGTCCGTGGACGGCGTGGCCTTCACCACCGAGATGCCCGACGACGCGGTACGCGCCCTGCGGCCCGACTCGCGGACCTGCATCGTGGCGCTCAGCCACGACCCCAAGCTCGACGACATGGCGCTGCTGGAAGCGCTGCACAGCCCCGCCTTCTACGTCGGCGCCATCGGCTCACGCCGCAACGCCGCCAGCCGGCGGCAGCGCTTCATCGAACACTTCGACGAAACGGAAGAATCCCTGTCGCGCCTGCATTCGCCGGTCGGCCTGTACATCGGCAGCAAGACGCCCGGCGAGATCGCCGTCAGCGTGATGGCGCAACTGCTGGCCGTGAAGAACGGGGTGAATACCGGGTAGCGGCAGACGGGGCGGATCAGTACCGGAGGGCTTCGATACGCGCATGCGATCAGGTCCGGAAATCGGGGTAGTCATGCCGGCTATCGTGGCAAATCGCCTGGACGCCGACTAGCTGATCAATGCTTAAAACCTCTATAAGATTGCCTAATCAATTCCCCGCCCCCGCCCATGGCCCGACGCAACCTCAACGACCTCCTCTACTTCGTCACGGTGGCGCGCGAAGGCAGCTTCACCCGTGCCGCGTCCCTGCTGGGCGTCACCCAATCGGCGCTGAGCCAGTCCGTCAGCGGCCTCGAAGCGCGACTGCGCATCCGGCTGCTCACCCGCACCACGCGCAGCGTATCGCCCACCGCCGCGGGCGAGCGGCTGCTCAATGCCATCGGCAACCGCTTCGATGAAATCGAGGCGGAACTGGATGAGCTGACCGAACTGCGCGACAAGCCAGCGGGCACCGTGCGCATCACCTGCGGCGACTACGCCCTGCACAGCATCCTGCTGCCCAAACTGACGCCGCTGATGCGCGAGTACCCGGACATCAAGCTCGAATTCGACGTGAACTACGGATTCCGGGACATCGTCGCGGACCGCTTCGACGCGGGCGTGCGCATGGGCAAGACCATCGACAAGGACATGATCGCCGTCCCCATCGGGCCGCCCATGCGCCTGGCGGTGGTCGGGTCGCCGGACTATTTCACGTCGCGGCCCATTCCGAAGGTGCCGCAGGACCTCATGCAACACGCCTGCATCAACCAGCGGATGCAAAGTTCGGGCGGGCTGTACGTCTGGGACTTTGAACGCCGCGGCAAACAGGTCAACGTCCGCGTGGACGGACCGTTGATCTTCAATACGACCCAGCCACAGATCGACGCGGCGCTGGCCGGGTTGGGGCTGGCGCTGCTGCCGGACGATGAATTGATGCCTTACATGGCCGATGGCCGGCTGGTTCGGGTGCTGGAGGATTGGTGTCCCAGTTTCGAGGGCTATCACCTCTACTACCCCAGCCGCAGGCAGCCGTCGCCGGCGTTTTCGCTGGTGGTGAGCGCGTTGCGGGTGAGCAAGCCGGCGCGGGGGTGAGGGGTGCGCACAATCGCGCTGGCGAGGGCACGCGCGAGCGAACTTATGCGCGAGCCCGGACGCCACAGCGGGTACTCACGCGGTGCCGGTGCTAGGCAGCGCCTGGAATTCGCGCTCAAGAATGCCCACGAACGCCTCCGTCACCAACGACGGCGAGGTCTGCGCGGGATAGGCCATGCTGACGCGGACAGGCAGGCGCGGCGTGAACGGGATAGGTCCGATTTCCGGCCTGATCGAGCCGAAGCTGCTGACCTTCTGCTCCGGCAGGGTGATGATGGTCTGCGGCTTCGAGAATTCGACGGGCGCCGCTATTACCAAGGTTGGTGGATGCACTGGCTGACCGACAGCGGCTAGAGCCGCGTCAACCCTTGACGAAGTAAGCATTTTTGCTTACCATTCTTGCGTCATCAACTAAACAAAGGAGGTGCGGTGAGAATAAATGAGTTCAAACGGTGGCTTGCAGAACAAGGAGCAGTTTTCAAAGAAGGCTCCAGCCACACGAAGGTGTACATGAATGGCAAGCAATCCACCCTGCCGAGACACAACAAGGAATTAGGTGAAGGTCTCAGGCAATCAATATTGAAGCAGTTAGGTTTGAAGTAACCGGGAGCCCCGCGCGGGGCTTCTACAAGACCGACTACTCACCGCACTGACACTGGAGCATTACCACTATGTTGCAATACCCCGCAAAGATCGAAGCTGATGGGGATGGCTTTATGGTGTCCTTCCGAGACATCCCCGAAGCGCTTACAGGCGCCGATACCCGGGAAGAAGCCGAGAAAATGGCTGCCGACGCGCTTCTAACGGCCATGGATTTTTATTTTGAAGACGGCCGTGCCGTACCTGAAGCGTCCGCACCGAAAGATGAAGAGGTTTTGGTCAGCCTGCCGGCCAGCGTCGAGGCGAAGATCCTCGTGCTAAATGAAATGGTTTCTCAGGACGTCACCCAAACCGAGCTGGCGCGCAAGATGGGGACAACAAAGCAGGAAGTCACTCGCATCGTGAACCTGCATCATTCCACCAAAATCGACACGCTCGCTCTTGCGCTTCATGCGCTTGGTCGGCGATTGCAGCTTACTGTCGCGTAGCTTGAGTCGTCCCATGACCCAGCGGTTTAGCTCGACGCACCCGCAAACATAGTCGCGTGCGTGAACTTTCGCCGCAGGTCCGAGGACGCCAGATTGTCGGCCCCGAGGGTGTAGGTGAAATCTATCAACGCCGCGCACTGCCGGTCTCTCAGCGGCACGTTGATCAAGCGGCGCACTCCGGTGTGCGCCTCCGCCAGGTCGGTCCTCTCGCCTCGCGTCGCACTCAGCGTCCGGATGAATCCGCTTCGGCTCGATGGTAAGCGCCCGGTGAACCCATCTTCCGCATCTGCGTTGTCCCCGATAGTGTCCACCACTTTTAGGTGGACACCATGTCGAAGATAGAATTAGCGCTGACGAATAGGCGCCGGTCTTATCCCAAGCACCTGAAGGCGCAGATTGTGGCCGAGTGCAGCCAGCCCGGGACGTCGATTGCGGGTGTTGCTCTGTCGCACGGCGTGAACGCGAACCTGGTGCACAAATGGATTCGACAGGCCGAGTGTCAGCCCGGCGCGGTACCTCCCTGAATCGCCCCGGTTTTCGCGGAGGCTGTTTGGTTAAAGTAAAACAGCCTCACCGGCGGATGTGCCGAGTAGGTTGTAGTAGTTTGCCTCAGCCTCGGCCGGCGGGATATAGCCGATGGATGAGTGCAGGCGCTTATGGTTGAACCAGGCGACCCATTCCAGCGTTGCCAGCTCGACAGACTCCCTGGTTTTCCAGGGTGCGCGGCGGTGAATTAGTTCAGCCTTGTACAAGCCGTTGATGGTCTCAGCTAAGGCGTTGTCGTAACTGTCACCACGGCTACCCACGGACGGCTCGATGCCCGCTTCGGCCAGGCGTTCGCTATAGCGGATGCTGACGTACTGCGATCCCCTATCGGAGTGATGGGTCAGAGAACCATCGTTGCCAGGCTGGCGGGCGAATAGGGCCTGCTCCAGCGCATCAAGCACGAAGTCCGTCGTCATGGATTTGCTCACGCGCCAGCCGACAATGCGCCGGGTGAAGACGTCGATGACGAAGGCCACGTACAGCCAGCCCTGCCAGGTCGAGACGTACGTGAAGTCCGAGACCCGCAACTGGTTCGGCCGCTCGGCCCGAAACTGCCGGTTGACCCGATCCATTGGACGGCTGGCCGCATCATCAGCGATGGTCGTTCGCAGCCGCTTGCCGCGCCGCGCGCCTTGCAGGCCCAGAGCGCGCATCAGTCGTTCGACCGTACAACGGGCCACCATCACGCCCTCGCGATTCAACTGCCGCCAGACCTTGTCGGCGCCGTAGACGCGATGGTTCTCTTGCCAGACTCGCTGGACGTGCGGCATGAGCTGTTCGTCACGCCGCGCACGGTCGCTGCGCCGCGCCGGATCGCGCAGCCGCGCGGCATGGCGCTGATAGGCCGACGAGGCAACCTGCAACACCTTGCAGATCGGCTCGACCCCGTAAACCTCCCGGTGCCGGTCGATATAGGTGTTTACGACTTCAGTTTGCGGTCGAGCTCCGCCTGCGCGAAAAAAGCGCTGGCGGTGCGCAGGATGTCGTTGGCGCGGCGCAGCTCTCAGTTCTCCCGCTCCAACTCTTTGATGCGTTCTCGCTCGCTGGTGGTGACGCCTTCGCGCTGTCCGCTGTCGACTTCGTGGCGCTTGACCCAGGTCAGCAGCGTCTGCGCCGAGCAGCCGATCTTGGGCGCGATGGACTCGACTGCCACCCACAGGGATGGGTACTCGCTGCGCGACTCCTGTACCAGGCGCACCGCGCGCTCGCGCACTTCAGGGGAAAACTTGTTCGCGTTGTTTTTGCTCATGGCTCGCATTCTCTCAAGAGTAGGAGCCTCCGCGAAACCCGGGGCGATTCAAGCAGGATGACGGCCGAGTATTTGGGTTGCGGCCAATGTCAGCAAGCCGTGCATTCACGCGCGCGGTGCGGCGTGCAGGTATGGAGAACATTAGGTTTCACGACCGTCTACACGAAGCAACAAGCCGCCTGTTTGAGCGCGGCCTGAACGTAATTGAAGTAGCGAAGATAACCGGGCACAAGACCCTATCCATGTTGGACAGGTACACGCACCTGGACGTGCGCCACCTTGTAGATAAGTTGGGTTAACTGCCCGGGAACTACTTTCAGGGCTTGGGCCGAGGTGGCGGGGGCGGCGGCATCTTGTTAGTCGCAGGCTTGTACCCGTTTCCGACTAGAGTGCTACGCGGTTGATACCCCTTCTCCAGCGGTTGATACCCGTCCTGGCCGAATCCCGGCACACCCGGTTTCTTCTGATCGCTCTGGCTCATTGCTTGGCTCGATAAATTCTATGGATTCAATATTCGCACCGACGACAAGCATTCCCCGACTGTTGAAATGCCTCCGCACGAACCCCTCTTCGTCATCTACGTCCCAGGTTTCTTCGACGTAAATTTGCTCTTCATACGGGTAGCTTGAAGCAAAAGACTCACTTCCGTAAGTCCCGCCAAACCGCTTCCCGGATTTAAGGGTAATTATGACGTAGAAACATTCACGTGTACCAAAGATATGGTCCCACGCCTTTCCCGTTGGATGAGGAAGCCAGCGAGACAACCAACGTGAACGGCGGAGACGCACCAGTACAACAGCGCATAGCAGCGGACCCGCAAATAGCACCGCGAACCAGAACAATCCGTAGGCGACGGGGCGTTCTAGCCTCATGGGGGAAGTCTGTACCCAATAGATCGCCCCCGAGAATATAGCGTAGTTAAGGCAGCTAAATGCCACTGCATCAACAACCGCTTTGGACGCATCCAATTTATCCCCGGCGACCAAAATACTGTAGAACTTCATCCCGATGAAGCCGGGAACAATGAACAGCACCGTGAGATATAGCTTGTCCATGCTCAAGACGTCCATACCTCCTCCCTCTATTGAGCTAAATACCCGCGATCATACCGGCGGACTAGCCAAAAACGGGCGACATTACATACGCGCAGCAGCCTTCCTAGCTCCCAGTCCAAACGGGCAGCCCGGTCTAATGCCGCAGAATCAAGCACACGCATCTCCGATCACTTGCGCCACTCGCAACATGCCAAGCGCTTGCCCCTCAGGCAACGCAAGCGCCCTTGGGCTCCGGGCCGGGCTTCCGGTACTGGCACCAGCTCGGCATGGAGCCGGTACAAGCGATGATGGCCCGGCGATAAGCGGCAGCAGCTCGCGTGCTGGCGGGCTGGTTGATACTTCGAAAATACAGGCGTTCCCGCCCGTTCAGTTCCAGCGGGTGCTGGTTCATAGAACCTCTTAGTTGGCACGCCGCGAAAGGTGGCGTAGTCCACAATGGGTACTGAATTAATAGGCTGGCGGACTCGTAGTTGTCGCCCTTGACGCCATAAAACGGCAGACGCGCGAATTCCTGCCGGACTTGGCGCGCCAGTGGTAAGAAGGCGCCGCGTTTGTTTACTGCTTACCGCCCGCCCACGACACCGCGGCAACCTCTAAGTTGTTAAAGAGCGAATGCGGAGGCCAAACGCAAAAAAGGCACTTTCCGCCGCTCTCGGTTAGAGAACAGCCTGGAAAGTGCCTTTGGTACGCGGGCCGAGGGATAGTGCTCGGCAAGCGTTTGCTTCGTGGCACCGCGATGCTGGCCGAAGCCAGCGCAGAATGACGTTACAGCAAGGTTTGTCTCCCATGCCGCCCGCCACGTAATCGCAGCGAGGGGCGCGTACTAACTGGGCGTCGAAAAAGCCGCAAGCAATTCCTAAGAGCGAGACTTGTCCGCCGCGCCTCCCGGCCCCGAAACCACAGCCGACCGCCTTTGCAATCTTGAGGATTCCCTGACCCTCGGCGCGAAGTTCGCGCACTTGCTGTACAACGTCCGGCGAAACCTCGGGCCGTCCCAGTCGCTTACCCTGTGCCACTGCGCGCGCCAGTCCGGACTTCACACGCTCCTGAATCATGCTGCGCTCGAACTCCGCGAACACGCCATACATTTGAAAGAGCGCCTTGCCCGCTGGGGTTGTGGTGTCGATGCCCTGCTGATGCAAATACAGGTCTACGCCCTTCGCTTGGATTTCACCTAGGAACGCCACGAGGTGCTGTAGCGAGCGGCCCAGGCGGTCCACTGACCACGCCGCAACCACGTCGAACTCGCGACGCGCCGCCGCCTTGAGGAGTTGATCAAACTGGGGCCGTTGGTCCCGCCCTTTCGCGCCGCTTACGGCATCGTCTACGAACTCGGCCACCACGTCCCAGCCATGCCGGGCAGCGGCCGCACGCAGCTCCGCAAGCTGGTTCTCCGTTGTCTGCGTGTCGGTAGACACCCGGGCGTATATCGCAACGCGCCTAGCTTTCATGCTCAGCTCCAAATCAGGAATGAGCGAAGCTTAGCGGCCGTCTATACAATAATTAAGTGTTTTTCGTATATCAAGAACCGCAGACAATTTCCCCAGTAAAGAGCGATCCCGTTTCGCTAGGGTTTTCTGTATAGGCTCGATGGTGGGGCCGTTGATAGCCGTATCCATGCGGGTACAGAAAGCGCGCACGCCAGACCAGCCAACTAAGGCGGACCTAGACATATAGTGCGGTTTGCCCTTCTGCTTTAGACGGCTTTCGGCAAGCAACAACGAAGTCCCTGCCTAGGCGCGTCGAGTTCACAATTCTGAAGTTCTCGCCGCCGCCCCAGGTGAGCCCAAAAGAGACGCAGCCTAAACGCTGTAAATTCGCCAGTGCCCCGCACACCCTATCCGAAGGTTCCGACGAATTTCTGTTCTCCGATGTTGCAACTTCCGCGCGTTCCGGCAGCCAACACGTGAGCACGCCCTCATGCCGTACTCGGTCAAAGGGTAGTGCATAAATCCTGTCCAGAATCTGTGCCTCCAGCCCATCCAATTGCCCGAGTATCTCCACGTATGCGCGCCTTACGTCCATCCCGCTTTCGGCATACCCCGCATTCACAAGCAAGTTAACCCAACGATCTTGTAGCGCGTCGTCTTCCTCAAGGGATGCCCCTTGGAAAAGCGGAATCGCCACTTTCATGGGCACTGGCCGCGTCGGATCGCCGAATCCGCATTGTGCGATCACTTCTTGCGCCCTCTTCATCAAGCGCACCTGCCGGTCCCACCGCATGTACTTCAGCTTGTCCTCGAAAATACCTACACCTTGCTCCAATGGGCCAGCGATGAAACGGGCAATGAACCCGCCAGCATCCCGCGATGCATCGATAAGCTTGCCGGAGGCATCCGCTACGGCCTTCGTAGCTTTCGCAACTTCTTGTGCGGTCTCGTTGTCCGGAATCATGTCAGTTCTTTAGCGTGGATTGCCCACAAGTGTAGGCGCACTGCGGCGGGCGAAATTGGCCGAGTGTGACAAGACTGCGGGGGTTGCCCCTACGGGGGAAACTTGGGCGCCCGCGGGACGTGCTACCCCCGCAGAAAATCGCATCGAATTTCAGCCCGCCTCTACGTAGCTACAAACCTGTAGGCGGCGACAAGCAGCAGGTAAACCAGCACAGACACGCCCAACAGACAAAGTCCTGCTAATACCGCATATAGAATTTTGGGAGGCTTGGCTATCAGTTGGGCCTGCACGTCCTTCACAAGAGCCTCATCGGTCTTGGCTGGCCCATGAACGCTGTCAGCCATGAGCGTGCTCGGGTACATGTAGGAGATAGTTATCCGTTCCTTCGGTGCCAGCACAGGTACCGCAATGTCACCGCCCGGCCCATCTTGCGCCGGTTCCCGCTTGAACTGCACAGGCGGGAAGATCACCACGTTCACTGGCAGCACCCCATGAGAAATGCGCAAGTTGTGCGCTGCCGACCGCCCCACATTCTCGTAAATAACCGCGTGGGTATGAAGCTGAACAAGTTGCCCGTCGTCAAGCCGCTGCCTATGGGTAGAGACATGCACTACGTAACGAATAACTTTAGGCTTCGCAGTCATCAGACGCTTGATCATGGGCCCTAGGATCAGAGCCACGATTGGCGAAGCAATCTTCGCGACACTCTCGAACTCTTCCAACGTCATGCGACTCTCTATTCTTGTCTGATAGTGCGGACGAATATAGTTCAGTGAGAACTAAGAGGGGACGAGTCCGCGAGCACAATTTGGGTGCACGCGCGGCCTATAATTGCACCACCCAGGGATTCTGAACCCGCACCCAGAAGCTCGCAACCCATTGATTTAATTATTATTTCTGGCGCGGCAGGAGGGGCTCGAACCCCCGACCTCAGGCTTAGAAGGCCCGTGCTCTATCCAGCTGAGCTACTGCCGCGCGGTGTGGTGATGCCCGGAAGCTGTCCGGGCGCCGCATTTTACCTTGTTGCGAAGAAAGTAGCTTGCCCCTATTCCTCGCCAATGTCCGTGTGCGTCGACACCCACAAAACAATCGCATCTTCCGGGCTCAGGCTGATCACCCGGTGCCCCATGCGGCTATCTATATAGAAGCTCTCCCCGGCCTTCAGCCTGGCGGGCTCGTAGAACTCGGTGTAGAGCAGGACCTCGCCTTCCAGGACGTAGACGAATTCCTCGCCGCCATGGCGGCTCCAGTCGTGGAACTCGTCGAAGGAGCGGGCCTTGACGCGGGTGTGGAACGGCATCATGCGCTTGTGCGACAGCGCGGTGCACAGCAGGCGGTGGTCGTAGTACGGGGTTTCGTACTGGCGCCCTTCCCCCTGGCGGCTCAGGCTGCGGCGGCCGGTGCCCATGTGGGCGTCGGACGCGGTGAAGAGTTCGGCCACGTCCAGGTCCAGGCCCGCGGCGATCTTGATCAGGTTGTCATAGGTGGGAGACAGCAGGCTGTTCTCGATTTTCGACAGCGTCGATGCGGACACGCCGGTGGCTTCGGCCGCCTGCTTGAGGGTCCATGCGCGCGCCTGGCGCAAGGCTCGCAGCCGTTGTGCCAATGCGCTCTGTTTGTTGCCTTGCATCTGTATGCCCTGTCATGCCTGCAATGTCATGCCCGCGATCGACGCTCCCGCCACCAGTCGCGCGCCTGGTAAGACCAATAAGTCAATTGAACCGCCGCCGTGCCCAGGCTGCCTCCGTTCCAGGCCAGCCCGAACGGTTCGAAAAGCCTGTAGCGCTGCGTGTCGCCGGTGATCGCCTCGGCCACGACGCGCCCGCCTATGGAGGTGGTGTTCATGCCGTGGCCGCCGAACGCCGTGCAATACCAGACGCCGGGGCCCAGCAGGCCGATCTGCGGCATCAGGTGCCGCGCGTAGGCCATGCGTCCCGACCACGCCGCTTCCACGCGCACCCCCTGCAATTGGGGATAGACGCTGAGCAGTTCGCGGCGCAGGGACTCGGCCAGATCGGGCGGGTCATCGACACGGGTGGTGATTCTACTGCCCCAGCCGATGCGGCCGCCATCGAGGACGCGGTAATAGTTGCCGGCGCGCCGGTCGTCGCCGATGGCGGCGGTGCTGCGGATGGCGTCGCGCACGCGGTCGCCCAGGGGCTCGGTCAGCATGATGTAGGTGGCGATAGGCAGCATCGCGCGGCGCAGGGCCGGTACGACGTCGCCGGTGTAGCCGCCCGTGGCCAGCACCACGGTGGCGGCGTCGATCTGCCCCTGTTCGGTCTTCAGATGCTTGACCGCACCTTCAAGCGTGGCCTGCACGACCGGCGAATCCTCATGGATGCGCACGCCAAGCCGGACGCACTCGCGGGCCAGCGCGCGGGCGTAGTTGAGCGGATGGAAATGAAACGATGCCGGGTCTTCGACGCCCTGGAAGTACACGTCCGAGACGAGCCGCTCCCGGACCTCGCTGCGGGATAGCAACCGCACGTCGCGCCCGAAGTCGCGCTGCTGGCTGTCGCACCACTGGCGCAGGGCGTCGGTGGCCTCGTAGCGCACGACGCGCAGGCGCCCGTCCACCTTGTGCGCATCGGCGATGCGCAGGTCGCGGATGTTGTCGCGGATGATCTCGACGCCTTCCATGGACAGCCGGTAGAGATGGCGGTAGTGGTCTTCGTCGACGTGCTTGCGGATGGCGTCGGCGCCCGCGGAAAACGCCGGGGACACGGAGCCGCCATTGCGGCCCGACGCGCCCCAGGCGATGCGCCGGGCTTCCAGCAGGATGACGTTGCGGCCCCGCCGGGCCAGCTCCAGCGCGGTGGACAGGCCGGCCAGGCCCGCGCCGATCACGCAGACGTCCGCGCTGGCCGCGCCCGCCAGCGGCGGATAGTAGGTCTGGCTGTCGGCGAGCGTGCGCTTGTAGTAGGTGTCGATGTACTCGGAGACCATGGTGTCGGCTCAGTGCAGGCCCGCGCCTTGCAGGCCCCCGGTCAGGCGCTTTTCCAGCCAGTTGGCCAGGCGCAGGAGCGGGTAGCAGTAGATGAAGTAGATGGCGGCGATCATGCCGTAAATAAACAGCGATTTGGCCGGGAAGGTGATGATGAACACTTCGCCCTGTCGGGTCAGTTCCGTGATGCCGACCACCGACAGGATGGCCGTGCTTTTGATCAGCATGACGTAGACGCCGCTCATCGGTTGCACGATCAGCCGCATCGCTTGCGGCAGGATGACCAGCCACAGGATCTGCAAGGGGCGCAGGCCCAGCGTCATCGCGCCTTCCGTCTGGCCGCGCGGCACGGCCTGGATGGCGCCCATGACGATTTCGGCCACATAGCAGGACGTGTAGACCGACAGCGCGACGAACGCCGCCGTGCCGGAATCCCAATGCAGCAGCTCGATGCCGGAACTGGGCAGCACGAAATAGAAGATGTAGAGCTGAACCAGGAACGGCGTGCCGCGCAGGATGTGGATGTACAGGCCCAGCAGTTGGTGCACGCCGCGGATGCGGTAGCTGCGGATCACGCCGATGACAAAGCCCAGCAGCGACCCGGCGATGATGGCCACGAACGAAATCTTCAGCGTTTCCCAAAAGCCCTTGAGCAGGAAAGGCAGCACGACGCCGGCGGTGGAGAGATAGGATTCCAGCATGCTTACCTCGCGTTCCAGGCCGGGCCGGCCAGCCAGAGGCTCACGCCCTTGGACAGCAGCAGCATGACGCAGTAGATCAGCAGGTAGCCCGCCGCGATGGTCAGGAAGGCTTCGTTGGGCACGATGCGCTCGCTGTTCATCTGCACGCCCGCGGCGACCAGTTCGAACACCGTGATCAGCGACAGCAGCGAAGTGTCCTTGATCAGCACGGCCGTCTGGCCCAACAGCGGCGGCAGCGTGTTGGCGAAGGCCTGCGGCAGCACCACGTAGCGCAGGCGCTGCTGATAGTTCATGCCGCAGGCCTTGGCGCCTTCGATCTGGCCGCGCGGCACGGATTCGATGCCCACGCGGATGATTTCGCTCATGTAGGCCGCGTGGTGCAGCGTCATGGCGATGATGCCCAGCGCCATCTCGCTCCAGCCCTTGGCGCCGGGCACGACAAACGGCACCGCGTAATAGACCAGGTAGATCTGCACCAGCAGCGGCGTGGAGCGGACGAACTGCACATAGCCCGCCGCCGGGCGCCACACCACGGCGCGCGACGACATATGGGCAAGCGCCAGCGGCACGCCGGCCAGCACCGACAGCACCAGGCTTGCGCCCGCCGCGATCAGGGTGTTGGCCAGGCCTTCGGCGAATTGGCCCGTGTACTGGCTGACGATGCGCCAGTTATAGAAATCGATCAGCCAGTCCATGGGCGGTCCCGTCTCCGATCAGTGGTCTTTCTTCCAATCGGTCGAGTACCAATATTTCACCTGCTCCGGCAGCGTGTTGTCGGCGGTCTTCAGGGTCTGCCAGTTGTCCAGCCAGAACTTCAGGCGGAACGCGTTGGGGCCGACGGCGAACGCCAGCGGCTCGCGCACCATCACGCCCTCCAGCACCCGCAGGTTGCCGAAGTCGACCAGGAACTGATTGGCGGTGGACAGCGACATGATGCCCGCGTCCAGTCGTCCGCTGGACAGCGCCTGCCCGACCGGGGCGCTGCCGCCCGAGAATTCCTTCAGGGTGGCCTTGGGCAGCATCTTCTTGCCGACTTCGGCGTACGTGCTGGCGCCCAGGGCACCGACGGTCACGCCGTCCTTATTGAGCTCCTGGTAGGTCTTATAGGGAGAATCCTTGGGCACGACGGCGACGGTGTCGGCGTAGAACATGGGCAGCGAGAACAGCACTTGCGCGGCGCGCTGCGGCGTGGGCGTCATGTCGGCGGCCACCATGTCGGCCTTGCCCGACAGCAGCGCCGGCAGCAGGCCCTTCCATTCATAGTCCTGCAGCACCAGCTTCACGCCCAGGTCGTCGGCCATGCGCTTGGCCACTTCGACCGCCAGCCCGGTGCGCTTGCCCGACTTATCCATGAAGCTCATCAGCGGCCCGGACGTCTGCACCGCGACGCGGAGCTCGCCGCGCTTGATGATGTCGGAAAGTTCGTCCGCCTGTGCCGGCAGGGCCACGGTGGCGGCCGCCAGGGCGACGCTGGCCACGCCCAGCCATTGTTTGATTTTCAGCATTGCTAACCCCTTTGGTGATTGGACCCATATCATTCCGGGCAAGGCACATCGCGCCGGCAGCGCCCGGATTAGCCGGACCGGCGGGACTACAGAATCTTCTCCAGGAAGGCGCGGGTGCGCGCCTCTTTGGGGTGGCCGAAGACGTCGTCGGGCGTGCCCATTTCGACGATGCGGCCCGCGTCCATGAAGATCGCGCGGTCGCCCACGTCGCGGGCAAAGCCCATTTCGTGGGTCACGACCGCCATCGTCATGCCATCGCGCGCCAGGGCGCGCATCAATTCGAGAATGCCGCCCACGGTCTCGGGATCGAGCGCCGAGGTGGCCTCGTCAAAGAGCATGAGCTGGGGGTCCATCGCCAACGCGCGCGCGATCGCCACACGCTGCTGCTGGCCGCCGGACAACTGGCTGGGATAGCGGTCGCCGAATTCGGCCATGCCCACGCGGCCCAGCAGTTCGCGCGCGTAGCGCTCGGCGTCGGCGCGGCTGCGCCCGCGCACCACGCGCTGGGGTAGCGCCACGTTGTCGAGCGCGGTACGGTGCTGGAACAGGTTGAAGTGCTGGAACACCATGCCCACGTCGGTGCGCCAGCGGTTGACGTCGGTGGCCGGATCCGTGAGGGACACGCCGTTCACCCGGATCGTGCCGCTGTCGATGCTTTCCAGGCCGTTCAGGGTGCGCAGCAAGGTGCTTTTGCCCGACCCGGACGGACCGACCACGACCATCACCTCGCCGCGCTCGAGCTGGCAATCGATGCCGTCGAGCGCCAGATGCGGGGGGTGCCCGTCGCGCCGATAGGTCTTTTTGACTGCCTGGACAACGAGCAAGGGTTCCGCCACGTATTCACCTTGAAGGTGCAGTGCGCGGCAGGTCCGCATCCCGCGGGGACCGCTGCCGCCAACACTGGCGTTTCACAAGGCGCCGCCACCGGACGCCTCAAAAATATTTCGCATTTCACGTCATAGTTTCGTATAGTAAATTTTTTTCCAGAATCGCCACTTAGGCATAACCCTTAAGCCCCACGCGAAGGCGCTCACTTCGCAAGGCTTTCCAAGGAACCGGCATGGACACTCCCCAAGACATCCTGCGCAATCTCGGACTGAATCCCAGCGCGCTCACCGGCGGCACGCTGATTGCCCGCAGCCCGATCGACGGCGCCGAACTGGCGCAGGTGCACGAACACACGGTGGCCCAGGCCCACGCCGCCATCACCCGCGCCCGCCAGGCCAGCCTGGCATGGCGCGACGTGCCGGCCCCGCGCCGCGGCGAACTGATCCGCCTGTTCGGCGATACGCTGCGCCAGCACAAACAGGAACTCGGCCGCCTGGTCAGCCTGGAAGCCGGCAAAATCGTCGCGGAAGGCGAAGGCGAAGTGCAGGAAATGATCGACATCTGCGATTTCGCCGTGGGCCTGTCGCGCCAGCTCTACGGCCTGACCATCGCCTCCGAGCGCCCCGGCCACCGCATGATGGAAACCTGGCATCCGCTGGGCGTCGTCGGCGTCATCAGCGCCTTCAACTTCCCGGTCGCCGTATGGTCCTGGAACGCCGCGCTGGCGCTCGTTTGCGGCAATGCCGTCGTCTGGAAGCCCTCGGAAAAGACGCCCCTCACCGCGCTCGCCTGCCAGGCCCTGTTCGCGCAGGCCGTGCAACGTTTTGGCGACGCCCCCGCCGGCCTGTCCGAAGTCCTGATCGGCGGCCGCGACATCGGTGAAGCCCTGGTCGACTCGCACACCGTGGCGCTGGTGTCGGCCACCGGCTCCACCCGCATGGGCCGCCAGGTCGGCCCGCGCGTCGCGCAGCGCTTTGGCCGCGTCCTGCTTGAACTGGGCGGCAACAACGCCATCATCGTCGGCCCCACCGCCGACCTGGACATGGCCGCGCGCGGCATCGTCTTCGGCGCCATCGGCACCGCCGGCCAGCGCTGCACCACCACCCGCCGCCTGATCGTCCACGAAAGCGTCGCCGACGAACTGGTCCAGCGCCTGCACAAGGCCTACGCCAGCGCCCCCATCGGCAACCCGCTCGACAGCGGCAACCTCGTCGGCCCCCTGATCGACCGCGCCTCCTTCGACGCCATGCAGGCCGCACTCACGGCCGCCCGCGAGCAAGGCGGCAAGGTCACGGGCGGCGAACGGGTGCTGGCCGACCAATTCCCCGACGCCTGGTACGTGCGCCCGGCCATCGCCGAAATGCCCGGCCAGACCGACGTGGTCTGCCACGAAACCTTCGCGCCCATCCTGTACGTCATGCGCTACCAGGAATTCGGCGACGCGATCGCCATGCAGAACGGCGTGCCGCAAGGCCTGTCGTCGGCCATCTTCACCAACGACCTGCGCGAAGCCGAGACCTTCCTGTCGGCCGCGGGCTCGGACTGCGGCATCGCCAACGTCAACATCGGCACGTCCGGCGCCGAAATCGGCGGCGCCTTCGGCGGCGAAAAGGAAACCGGCGGCGGCCGCGAATCCGGATCGGACGCCTGGCGCAACTACATGCGCCGCGCCACCAACACCATCAACTACTCGCGCAACCTGCCGCTGGCCCAGGGCATCAAGTTCGGCGAATAACCCCGCCCGCCGCCGCACGCGCGGCGGCGCGCAATGCCGCACGCAGTACACATTCAGCCCCGCGCCTTGTCGACAATGCGCGGGGCTGCATTACTTTTTACAGCCCACACATACGATTAGCCTGACTTACAAACTGTTGCCGGGGACGGTGCTACATTTCTTCATCACAAAAACCATACACGTCCCCAATGACCTCCAGCCGTCCCTTCCACCGCACTCTCACTTCCCGCCTCATCGCCGCCGCCCTGGCGCTGGGCGCCGCCGGCTCCGCCGCGGCAGGCGTGTCGTACCGGCTGGACCGTCCCGCCGCGGCGCCCGGCGAAACCATCACCATCGAGGCGGTGTACTTCAATGAAGGCAGCGCCCGCGTCGACTGGCAGGCCCCGCCCGAACTGGTCCTGCAATGGCGCAGCCCGGACGGCCAGATCGTCCGCAGCCTGGCCAAACTCAAGAGCGGCCGCGACAGCTACAGCGTGCCCGTCAACAACTTCGCGCGCATGTCCTGGACCGCCGAAGTGCCCAGCACCGCGCGCGGCCTGCAAGCCGTGTCCATCGAAGGCCAGCCCTCGCTGATGGCACTGGACGCCACCGGCCGCGACAGCGGCACCCTGGCCACCACGCCCGCCCAGACCCCCGTCGTCGACGCCCGCAGCGGCCAGCCCCTCCCGCCGGCCGCCGTCGCCGCGGCGGGGGCCTCGCCCGACGCCGGCCCCGCCCCCGCCGCCAACGTCGAGCAGACCGTCGAACAGGCCGCCTTCGAGAAATTCCGCAGCGCCTTCTCGGCCTACAAGCCCGTCTACTTCGCCGTGGGCACTCGCGGCCTCACCACGGCCCGCTTCCAGATCAGCGCCAAATACCGCCTCATCAGCCCCCGCGGCACTGGCGACTCGTGGCACGACGACTTTTACCTGGGCTACACCCAGACTTCGCTGTGGGACCTGGAAAGCGACTCCAAGCCGTTCATCGACACCACCTTCAACCCGAGCGTCTTCTGGCTTTCCGACGACATCTGGAAATCCGAGAACCAGAACTGGCGCTTCGGCATGAACACCGGCGTCGAGCACGCGTCCAACGGCAAGGACGGCGAGGACTCCCGTTCGCTCAACGACGGCTACATCGAACCGCGCTTCCACTACCGCTTCGACAGCGGCAGCACCCTCACCTTCGCCCCCAAGGTCAAGGCCTACTTCGCCGTCGCCACCGAGAACAGCGACTACTCCCAATACGCCGGCCACGTCGACTGGCAACTGCGCTGGGCCCAGGACGACGGCGCGGTCATTTCCGCCATGTACCGCCAGGGCGACCAGAAGCGCCGCACCACGCAGCTGGACTTCGCGTGGCCCCTGCGCCGCACGTTCCTGAACTGGAACGGCTACCTGCACCTGCAGTACTTCAACGGCTATGGCGAGACGCTGCTGGGCTACAACCAGCGCAATGAAAGCCAGTTCCGCGTCGGCCTGTCGCTGATCCCGTAAGCGCCCAACGCGGCACTCAAACTTCAAATGGAAATCGCCGGCCTCAAACGCCGGCGATTTGCTTTGCGCGGTTGAAACCTGCGGAACGATGTGCGGGACGATGTGCGAGACGGTGTGCGGGACGATGTCAGCCCCCTTGGACTAAAGACACTCGAACGCCAGATAAGGCCGCCCGCGCGGCCGACATCTGGCAGCCCCGCAAGATCTTCCGGCCTTCAACAGACCGAAAAAAGAAGGCCAAGCAAGCCGCCCTCCCCAGCAACCGTCCGCCCTCACACGACGCAGCCCGGTGCGGCGGCGGCCTGGGTGCGCGGGGCGTGTAGATGCGCCCGACGGAATCTGAAGGAACCGCCGAAGGCGGTGACGAAGATGAGGACGGGGCAGTCCGGAGCGAAGGCTCCGGACCGCAATCGTAGCCCCGCGCACCCAGGCCGCCGCCGCGCCGGGCGTCTAAAGAAATCCATCATAGGCCTGCACACAAAAATCCGGACACTCCCAAAGAACCATTCACCGCAGCCAAAAACAAGCCAAATAAAGCAACGAAGGGATTTCCCTCGATCCCATCCGCAACGCCCCCGGCTCCCGTAAACTCCGCGCAAAAGCGCAGCCACAATCCGCGCAACAAGGGAACCCGGTCAATCCCCCCGGGGGTAAAGAAGCACCAACCAAGCCAGTCATGTTCGCCGACCTGAAGCACCTCTCGCACCACGCCGCCTGGCGCCGCCAGCTGGAAATGCTGCTCGAAGCCGCTGGCGAAGGCATCTACGGCATCGACTTGCGCGGCCGCTGCATCTTCATCAACAGCGCCGGCGCCGACATGCTCGGCTACACCCCCGACGAACTCGTCGGCCGCAACATGCACTACCTCATCCACCACTCCCACGCCGACCGCCGCCTCATGCCCGTGCATGACTGCCGCATCTTCAAGGCCTTTCGCGACGGCCGCGGCGAGCGCGCCGACGACGAAGTGCTCTGGCGCCGCGACGGCAGCTGCTTCGACGCCCAATACGCCTCCTACCCCATCCGCAACGACCAGGACGTCGTCGGCGCAGTCGTCACCTTCTCCGACATCACCGCCCGCAAACAGATCGAACGCGAACTCCAGAGCACCCAGGCCCTGCTCGAACGCCGCGTCGGCGAGCGCACCGCCGAACTCAGCGCCGCCCACGAATCCCTGCGCCGCCTGTCCTCCCACCTGAGCACCCTGCGCGAAGAAGAACGCGCCCACATCGCCCGCAACATCCACGACGACCTCGGCGCCTCCTTCACCGCCCTGCAGCTCGACCTGAACTGGCTGCGCCGCCAGCTCGGCGCCGCGCCAGAACTCCAGGCCCATCTGGACCGGATGCTGGACGTCACCCAGACCGCCATGGGCGCCACCCGCCGCATCCTCAACGACCTGCGGCCCGTCGTCCTGGACCACCTCGGCCTCTGGGCCGCCCTCGAAGCCCTGCTGCAAGACCTGCAGACCCGCAGCGGCCTGCAATGCCGCTACCTCTGCCCGCCCGACACCGAAAGCCTGCGCCTGGACCGCAACGCCGAAATCGCCATCTATCGCATCGTCCAGGAACTGCTCACCAACGTGCAGCGTCACGCCCGCGCCCGCAGCGTCAGCGTCAGCGCCGTCTTCGGCGCCGACGGCCTGGTGCTCACCGTCGAAGACGACGGCGTCGGCATGCAGTTGCCCGAAGACCGCCACACCTTCGGCATCCTCGGCATGCGCGAACGCGCCCGCGCCATCGGCGGAGACCTCGCCCTGGACAGCGCCCCCGGCGCCGGCATGCGCGCCCGGCTGCGCCTGAACCCGCTGGCCGCATAAAGGAACCGCCGCCATGGCCTTGAACCTGCTTATCGTCGACGACCACCTCATCATCCGCCGCGGCCTGGCCCGCATCCTAGAAGAAGACCCGCGCGTCGCCCTCGTGCACGAAGCCGCCGATGGCCCCGCCGCCTTGCGCGCCCTGCGCCAGGCCCACTACGACGCCATCGTCCTGGACGTCGCCCTGGGCGAACGCGACGGCCTGGACGTCTTGAAGAGCGTGCGCGCCGACTACCCCGCATTGGGCGTCGTCATGCTGTCCGTCTACCCGGAATCCCAGTTCGCCGTGCGCGCCCTGCGCGCCGGCGCCCACGCCTACCTCAACAAAGGCTGCGAACCCGAAGAGCTGCTGGCCGCCCTGAACAACGCCGCCGCCGGAAAAATGTACGTCACGCCCACGGTCGCCGAACTGCTCGCCCACACCGTCCGGCAGGACAGCTCGCGCCCGCCCCATGAGCTGCTGTCCAACCGTGAATTCCAGGTCCTGCAACTGCTGGTCGCCGGGCGATCGGTCTCGGCCATCGGCGAACAGCTTGCCCTGTCCGTCAACACCATCTCCACCTACCGCAGCCGCATCTTCGAAAAACTCAACGTCCGCACGCTCGTCGAACTGGTCGCCTACGCCAACACGCACCAGTTGGGTGCCATCTGAACCTTCGCGCACTATCGCGGCGCAAGACGCGCACCACGTAGTAGGTCCCCTACACGCGTATCGTTGAACCGGCGATACCGGCCACCGGCGGCCGGCCCCATGATGGCTCCATTCCCGACCGAAGGAGCGACCATGTCCCTTTTCAGCAACCCGTTCGACGCCAACAGCCGCCTCGCGTGCGGCTGCGGCCGCCACGCCTCGCAGGCCGAACACGAGCGCGCCGCGCAGGCCCAGTCACAGGCCAGCGCCACCGACAACGCCGTCGAACAGGCGGTCATGCGCGCCCTGTTCCCGCAGGACGCCCTGCGCCGGCGCTTCCTGCGCGCGGTCGGCAGCGGCACCGCCATGGCCGCCATCGCCTCGATCTTCCCGCTGGCCGCCGCCCGGGAAGCCTTCGCGCAGACCACCGGACCGCTGGAAAAACAGAAGCTCAAGGTCGGCTTCATTCCCATCACCTGCGCCACCCCCATCATCATGGCGCACCCCATGGGCTTCTACGGCAAGCAGGGCCTGGACGTCGAAGTCGTCAAGACCGCCGGCTGGGCGCTGGTCCGCGACAAGGCCATGTCCGGCGAATACGACGCCGCGCACATGCTGTCGCCCATGCCGCTGGCCATCTCCATGGGCGTGGGCGCCAGCCGCGCCGTGCCGTGGACCATGCCCGCCGTCGAAAACATCAACGGCCAGGCCATCACCCTGTCCATGAAGCACAAAGATCGGCGCGACCCGAAGGACTGGAAAGGCTTCAAGTTCGCCGTCCCCTTCGACTACTCCATGCACAACTACCTGTTGCGCTACTACCTGGCCGAGCACGGCCTGGATCCCGACACCGACGTGCAGATCCGCTCCGTCCCGCCGCCCGAAATGGTCGCCAACCTGCGCGCCGACAACATCGACGGCTTCCTCGCCCCGGACCCCGTGAACCAGCGCGCGGTCTACGACGGCGTGGGCTTCATCCACACGCTCTCCAAGACCATCTGGGACGGCCACCCCTGCTGCGCGTTCTCGGCCAGCAAGGAATTCGTCACGAGCATGCCGAACACCTACCAGGCGCTGCTCAAGGCCATCATCGAAGCCACGGCCTATGCCCGCAACCCCGCGAACCGCAAGGAAATCGCCACCGCCATCGCCGCGCCCAACTACCTGAACCAGCCCGTCACGGTCGTCGAGCAGGTCCTGACCGGCACCTACGCCGACGGCCTGGGCAAGGTGCTGACCGATCCCAACCGCATCGACTTCGATCCCATGCCCTGGCAGTCGTTCGCGGTGTGGATCCTGACGCAGATGAAGCGCTGGGGGCAGGTCAAGGGCGACGTCGACTACCAGAAGGTGGCCAGCGAGGTGTTCCTCGCGACCGACGCCGTGCGCCTCATGCGCGAGGCCGGCCTGACCCCGCCGGCGGAAGCCGACAAGACCTTCAGCGTGATGGGCAAGCCCTTCGATCCCAGCCAGCCCGAGGCCTACCTCGCCAGCTTCAAGATCCGGAGGACCTGATGCGGTCCGTGCAACACTGGCGGGCAACCTTTCTGTCGGTTGCCCTGTTCCTGGCGTTCCTGCTGCTGTGGCACGCCGCGACGCGCCCCGATGCGGGCGAGGCAACGGTGGACCCGGCCTACGCGGCGCTGGTCGGCAACGCCGCGGCCAGCGGGTCCAAGACGCCCTTTCCCGGACCCGCCGAGGTGGGCGCGCAGTTGTGGCAGCACATCAAGGACCCCTTCTATGACCGCGGCCCGAACGACAAGGGCATCGGCATCCAGCTGGGCTATTCGGTGGCCCGCGTGCTCGCCGGCTTCGGCCTGGCCGCGCTGGTGGCGATTCCGCTGGGCTTTCTGATTGGCATGTCCAAGACGGTGTACCGCGCGTTCGATCCCTTCATCCAGATACTCAAACCGATCTCGCCGCTGGCCTGGATGCCGCTTGCGCTGTACACGATCCAGGACGCCGACACGTCGGCGATCTTCGTGATCTTTATCTGCTCGCTGTGGCCCATGCTGGTGAACACCGCCTTCGGCGTGGGCGGCGTGCGGCAGGACTGGCTGAACGTCGCCCGCACGCTGGAGGTGCCGCGCCTGCGCACCGCCCTGCAGGTGATCCTGCCGGCCGCGGCGCCCACCATCATGACCGGGATGCGCATTTCCGTCGGCATCGCCTGGCTGGTGATCGTGGCCGCCGAGATGCTGATCGGTGGCACCGGCATCGGCTACTTCGTCTGGAACGAATGGAACAACCTGTCCATCTCCAACATCATCTGCGCCATTTTCTTCATCGGCCTGATCGGCATGCTGCTGGACAACCTGCTGGCGCGCGCCGCCCGCCTGGTCAGCTATCGGGAGTAACGCCATGAGCCAATCTTTCCTGCAAGTGCAAGGGCTGGGCAAGCGCTACCCCGGACGCGACGGCAAACCCCAGCCGCCCGTCTTCGAAAACATCGACTTCCAGATCGACAAGGGCCAGTTCGTCTGCGTCATCGGCCACTCCGGCTGCGGCAAGACCACCATCCTGAACGTGCTGGCCGGCATCGATGAAAGGAACGAAGGCGTCGTCATCATGGACGGCCGCCAGATCGCGGGCCCGTCGCTGGAACGCGGCGTGGTGTTCCAGGCGCACGCGCTGCTGCCCTGGCTGACCGCGCTGCAGAACGTGGAGTTCGGCGTGCGCTCGCGCTGGCCTACCTACAGCCGCGATCAGGTGCGCGGGCACAGCCTGCGCTACCTGGACATGGTGGGACTGACCAAGGCCGCGGGCAAGAAACCCTGCGAGCTCTCGGGCGGCATGAAGCAGCGCGTCGGCATCGCCCGCGCCTTTGCGATCCAGCCCAAGATGCTGTTGCTGGACGAACCCTTCGGCGCGCTCGATGCGCTGACCCGCGGCGCCATCCAGGACGAACTGCGCGCCATCGTCCAGGAAACGCACCAGACCGTCTTCATGATCACCCATGACGTGGACGAGGCCATCCTGCTGTCGGACCGCATCCTGCTCATGAGCGCGGGCCCCTACGCCCGCATCGCGGAGTCCGTCAACGTGGACCTGCCGCGCGACCGCACCCGCGCCAGCCTGCATCACGAACCCCGCTATTACGAAATCCGCAACCATCTCGTCGACTTCCTGGTCGACAAGGCAGCCCAAAAGGAGTGAACCCACCATGATGTCCCGCGCAGAAGTCACCGAACTCGTCGTCACCCGCAAACTGGAAAAAAAGCTCACCTGGAGCGCCATCGCCGAGGCCGTCGGGCAGAGCAAGGAATGGACCGCCGCCGCGTTGCTGGGTCAGATGACCATGACCGAAGAACAGGCGCAGGCCGCCGCCCGCGTGCTGGACCTGCCCGCCGACGCGGTGGTGCAACTGCAGGTCGTCCCGTACAAGGGCTCGCTGCCGACCACCGTTCCCACCGACCCGCTCATCTACCGCTTCTACGAGCTGATCAACGTCTACGGCACCACCTTCAAGGCGCTGATCAACGAAGAGTTCGGCGACGGCATCATGAGCGCCATTGATTTCAAGATGGACCTGTCGCGCGAGCCCGACCCCAAGGGCGACCGCGTGCAGATCGTGATGAGCGGCAAGTTCCTGCCGTACAAGACCTATTGATGCACGGATGGCGGGGCGCGGCCCCGCCGGCCCCTAGCCTTCGGCGGCCAGTTCTTCCCAGCCCAGTTCGCGCGTGCGCTCCAGCGACGCCGTGACTTGCGCCGCCGCCTCGCGCACCGCCTCGATGAGGTCCTGGCCTTTCAGCAGCCGCGAAGCGACGCCCGCCATGAACACGTCGCCCGTGCCGTGCACCGACGGCGGAATCGCGATCTCGGGATGGGTCACCACGGTGGCGTCGTCGCGCGTCACGACCACGAGCTGCAGCGTGCCGGGCGTGGCCGCCATCGGGGCGGCGCTGGTCGCCACGATCCAGCGCGGTCCCCGCGCCATCAGCTCGCGCGCCGCCGCCACCACCTCGTCGACGGACGACAATTGCCGGCCGACCAGCAATTCCAGCTCGAAATGGTTGGGCGTCATGCCCTCGGCCAGCGGCACCAGCAGATCCCGGTACTGCGCCACCAGGCCTTCGTTCACGTAAAGGCCGTCGTTGCGGTCGCCCATGACCGGATCGATGAACACACGCAGCTCGGGACGCGCGGCCCGCACGGCGGAAAGCCATCGGGCCAGCAGGCCCGCCTGCCCCGGCTGGCCGAGATACCCGCAGACCACGGCGCGCGCCACCTGGGTCACGCGCCGGTCGTCCAATCCCTGCAACAAGCCTTCGAACCAGTCCAGCGGCACCGCGCCCCCGTGCAGCGTGGGATAGTGCGGCGTATTGCTCAGCAACACGGTGGGAAGCGCGATCGCGCGCAGGCCCGCCTTGCGGAACACCGGCATCGCGGCGTTGTTGCCGACATAGCCGTACACGACCTGGGATTGGATGGAAACGATGTCCACCTGCGCGGTGCGGGCGGGCAGCGCTGCGCCCGAGGCGGGGGCAGCGGGGATGGCGGTCATACGGGTAGCTCCTGGGGGTTGCTCGTGGCAGGAACGCGGATTTGCTGCGTAGCCTGGCGCGGGGCGGCGCCGGGGTGGCGCCGGATGCGCATCATTCTAGTCCCCGGCAGAAGCCTGGGGCTTGCGTTCCCGCGCCGTCGCCCGGACGCTCAGGCCATCCGGGTAATGAAATAGATCTTCTTGACGAACTGGTCCACCTCCCAGCGGCCCGTATAGCCTTCCGGCATGACGAAGGCCTCGCCGGCCGTCAGTTCATGCACCGTTCCGTCCGGGTCCACCAGGCGGGCCGCGCCTTCGACGATGTAGCCGAACTCGATGTAGCCGGTGGTGTTGGACTGGAACGACCCCGCCGTGCTTTCCCAGACGCCGGCCTCGGCCTTGCCCGCGTTGCCCTCAAACGCCGTCACCGTGCGAAAGGCCGCGTCGCCGGAAATGGGACGGCGGGGCTTGCCGGGCACCGGGTTCTTCATGGGGCCGGCATCGATGCGGACGAGCCGCGATTGATCGTGTTTCATTCCTGGTTCCTGTATGAAATGACGCGGTGGCGCGGCTGGCGAGCCATCGGTGCGCCGCCGGTTTGCGGCCGGTTTGCCGCCGTCAGTGCGCCGCCACCACCAGCACCTCGGCCATCGCACGGCTGACCGTGCGCATGCGGTGCGGCAGCTCTGAATCGAAATAGACGGAATCCCCGGTCTCAAGGCGGAACTGGCGCTCGCCCACGTGCACCTCGATGGCGCCCTTGAGGACCAGCAGGAATTCCTCGCCCGGGTGCGGAAAGACCGCGGCGGCATCGGGGAACTCGCGGGGCGGGTGCACGACGAAAGGCTCCATGGCCTTGACCTTGCGCCGCCCGGCCAGGGATTCGTAGTGGTATTCGCTGCCCAGCCCGCGCCGTTGCAGGGCTTCGCGGTCGGCCACGCGGACCACGCTGACCACTTCGTCCTGCGCGGCGTCGTCGCCGCCGACCAGTTGCGAGACGCCCACGCCATAGGCTTCGGCCAGGCGCAGCACCGTGGAGATCGACGGCTCGCTCAGCCCCCGCTCCAGCTTGGAGAGATAGCTCTTGGTCAATCCCGTGCGCTGGGCAAGCTGTTCCAAAGACAGCGTTTGCTGGCGGCGCAGGGTGCGTAGGCGGTGCGGCAGGTCGATCATGGGCGGGAAAGGCGCAAATAACAACCGGCAAGAATGCCCGAAACCCGCGCCGCCGTCGAGCGGACCGCTGGCGCGCAGCGTCGGCGCGCGCTTTCCCGACATCCCCGTCGTCGCACGGCCAACCCGATCCGCCGCACTTCAATCAGACCGATTCACGGGCATGACAGGACGATTTTGTCCGACCATAGGCGCGTTGGAAATCGAAGCGCAATCACGATGCAGTTCCACGGCCGCACCACCCGGCACAACGGAGAAAACAGTTGGCGAACACCCCGCACACCACCCTGAAAGGCGGCTTGAAATCCCGCCACCTGACCATGATGTCCATCGCCGGCGTCATCGGCGCCGCGCTCTTCGTGGGCTCGGGAAAACAGATCGCGCTGGCCGGACCAGCCGTGATCCTGGCCTACATTGGCGGCGGACTGCTGGTCATCCTGGTGATGCGCATGCTGGGCGAAATGGCCGTCGCCCACCCCGACACGGGCTCGTTCTCCACCTACGCCGACCGCGCCATCGGGCGCTGGGCCGGCTTTACCATCGGCTGGCTGTACTGGTACTTCTGGGCGCTGCTCATGGGCTGGGAGGCCTACGTGGCCGGCCAGATCCTGCACAACTGGTTTCCTTTCGTTCCTGACTGGGGCTATGCCCTGATCGTCACGCTGTCATTGATCGCCGTCAACCTCATGAACGTGCGCAGCTACGGCGAATTCGAGTTCTGGTTCGCCCTGATCAAGGTCTGCGCCATCGTCATCTTCCTGGTCATCGGCAGCCTGGCGATCCTGCATCTCTGGCCATGGGGCCAGGCCCGCGGCTTGTCGCAATTGACCGCCCAGGGATTCATGCCCAATGGCGTCAAGTCCGTGGTCGTCGCGCTGCTGGGCGTCATGTTCGCCTTCATCGGCGCGGAAATCGTGACGGTCGCGGCGGCTGAGTCCGCCAATCCCGCAAAGGAAATCATCCGGACGATCAGGTCGGTGGTCGGGCGCATCTGCCTTTTCTATGTCGGCTCGATCTTCATCGTGGTCTGCCTGGTTCCCTATGACGACCCCATGCTGACCCAGCCCACCCACGGAAGCTACAACGCCACCTTGAGCCTGCTTGGCATCCCGTATGCCCAGGTCATCGTCAATTTCGTGGTGCTGACGTCGGTCTGCAGCTGCTTTAACTCCGCGCTCTATACCGCGTCAAGAATGTTGTATTCGCTGTCGCGTCGCGGCGATGCGCATCGCATCATGCAGACCACCGGCCGCCGCACCGGCGCGCCCTACGTGGGCGTACTGGTCTCCAGCGTGTTCGCGTTCGCGGCCGTCTGGATGATGGCGACCGCCACCATGGATCTCTACGACGTGCTGATGCAGGCCACCGGCACGATCGCACTGCTGGTCTATCTGGTCATCGCCTGTTCGCAATTGCGCATGCGCTACCGCCTGCAGGCCGAGGGCGTGGAGCTGAAGTTCAAGATGTGGCTCTTTCCGTGGCTGACCTATGCGGTGATCGTCTGCATCATCGCGGCCTTGGCCACCATGATTGCGGAAGGCACGTACCGCACCGAAGTGGCCTACACCTCGGCCCTGGCGGGTGTGATCGTCGTCATGGGAATCGCCGCGCAGCGCCTGGGCATCGGTCAGCGCGTCGTCCACGGCGAAAGCAAGGACAAGCCGCCGGCGGGCGCCAACCTGCGGGAATCGCAGGTCTGAGCGCCAGGGCGCGGCATGAACGTCCGGGCGGCGGCGCAGCTGGCCGCCCCGCTTTAGCCGAGAACGTCGGGGTGCGCACGCAACGCGCGGCGCGCGTAATACGAAAATCCCACCTGCGAGCGCTTGGGCGTCAGGATCCAGTCGTGCGCCTCGCGGCCCAGGGCCGGCGGAATCGGCTGGATCTTGCCCGCCGCCATCGCCAGCAACTGCATGCGCGCCGCGCGTTCGAACTGCAGGGCCAGCACGCAGGCTTCTTCCACCGAACCCGCCGCGATCAGCATGCCGTGATGCGACAGCAGAATGGCGCGCTTGTCGCCCAGCGCCGCCGAGATGATCTCACCTTCCTCGTTGCCCACCGGCACGCCGGGCCAGTCCTTCAGAAAGGCCACGTCGTCATACAGCGGGCAGTTGTCCATGTGGGACACCTCCAGCGGCACCTCCAGCATCGACAGGGACGCGACATGCAGCGGGTGCGTGTGGATGATGCAATTAACGTCCGGACGCGCGCGGTAGATCCAGGAATGGAACCGGTTCGCCGGGTTGGGCATCCCGCCGCCTTCCTGGACCCGCAGGTCCTCGTCCACCAGCAGCAGATTGCTCGCGGTGATTTCATCGAAGCCCAGGCCCAGGCGCTGCGTGAAATACCGGTCGGGCTCGGGCGCGCGCGCCGTGATCTGGCCGGCCAGGCCCGAATCATGCCCGCCGTCGAACAGGATCCGGCAGGTCAGCGCCAGCCGCTCGCGCAAGGTCCATTGCGGGGTGTCGAACTGGCGCTGCATCTCGGCCTGCGCGCGCGCGATCAGTTCATCTTTTCCCAGGTGCATCGTATCGGCCATCATGTCTCCGTCATGCCGCTTCCATCAGCGGCGTAAATCCCGGCAAGGCGCGCATGCGCGCCAGCCAGGCAGTGATATGGGCAAAGTCGGACAGGTCATAGCCGCCCTCGTCCGCCATGCTCGTGTAAGGGTACAGCGCGATATCCGCAATGGTCGGCGCCATGCCCACCAGGTAATTCCGGCCCGCCAGATGGGCGTCCATCAGCGCAGCGGCCTTCATCCCGGCAGCGCGCCACGCCACCATCTCCGGATCATCCCGCTTTGCCGTCTGGCGCAGATGGATCAAGAGCCTCGGCTGCGCAAACGCGTGCATGTGCTGCGTCTGCTCGAAGCTCAGCCAGCTTGATACCTGCGCCTGCGCCAGCCGGTCGGCCGGCACCCAAGGGGTGCCCATGCCCAGATACCAGAGAATGGCCTGCGACTCCGCCAGCCAATGCCCCTCCGGCGTCAGCAGCGCGGGCACCTGGCGCCACGGGTTGATGCGCGCGAACGCGTCGGATTCCAGATCGCCCCGGACGATATCGAACGTGCGCCGCGTGAGCCGCAGGCCCATCAGCCCGCAGGCCAACCGGATCTTCCACGCATTGCCCGATCGCAGCGTATCCGCCAGTTCCAGCGGCTTGCCCGCCAAGGGGTGGGACGCCTGAGTCGTCATGCCATGCTCCTTTTCATGAATAGGGTGCCTAGTCCATCCTGATGTTGGCGCGCTTGACGATGTCAGCCCACTTCGCCTTCTCACCGCCGATGAAGCGCTGGTATTCGTCGGGCGTGCCCGTATAGAGCTGCGTGCCCTGCGCCGCGAGCCGCGCCTTCAGGTCGGGCGAGGCCAACGTCTTCTGCAACGCCGCGTTCAGCGCCGCCAACACGTCCGGCGGCGTGCCCGCCGGAGCAAAGAAGGCGTTCCAGGAACTGATCTGCAGGCCGGCGTCGCCCGCCTCCGAGCTGGGAGGCACGCCCGGCGCGGACGGCAACGGCTTGTCCGACGCCACCGCCAGCGCGCGCAGCTTGCCCGAGGCCACATGCGGCATGATCACCGGACTGGCGTCCATCACCACGTCCACCTGCTCGCCGATGGCGGCATTCACGGCCTCGCTGCCGCTCTTGAACGGGACGTGCACGATATCCACGCCCGCGGTCAGCTTCAGCAGCTCCAGCCCCAGATGCGGGGAGCTGGCGTTGCCCGCCGAGCCGAAGTTCAGCTTGGCCGGATTGGCCTTGGCGTACTTGACGAACTCCGCGAACGACGCGGCAGGCACGCCCGCGCGCACGGCCAGCAGATAGGGCGAACCGGACACCATGCCCACCGGCGCGAACTTGTCCGCGTCATAGCTGAGCTTGGCGTAAATCAACGGATTCACCACCTGCGTGCCCACAGTCCCCATGAACAGCGTGTAGCCATCGGCCGGCGCGGTGGCTGCCACCTGCGCCGCAATCACCCCGCCCGCGCCGGGCCGGTTCTCGATCACGATCCCCTGCCCCAACACGTCCCCCATTCCCTTGCCCACCTGGCGCGCCACGATATCCGTGATGCCCCCGGCGCCAAACGGCACCACCAACCGGATCGGCCGCTCCGGAAACGCGGCCTGCGCGCCGCCCGCCATTCCCGCCGCCATCGCCAACGCGGCCACCATGCTCAAAACCTTCATGCCATTCCCCTTGTGTGCGCCGTCGCGGCGCTATGACACAAAGTGTCCTATAGAGCATTGATTTTCCGCAAGGAGAATTTGATTAGGGAAATCCTTGAGCAACAACAATAGAGTTCGCCTTTTTCGTTGAAGTTCGCCTTTTGGTTTTGGTAGGCAACGCCTGCCATTACGTGGACATCGCCCCTTCTTCAGCGCAGATAGGAGCGCCAGGTTGAAGAAGGGCGAATTTCGCATCAGATGCAATTTAATTAGCGCGACAGCCCAAGTCGGCAGATTTGGGATATGCCTGTACGGGCATTGGAGAGGAGACATGGACGTCTCGAGGCACCCGGCCACTAGGAAATGTCAGAGTAGGAAGCGCAGTGCTTTGTGTGGAAGCCCCCTGTGGCAGGTGGCTGCTTTCGGCCGAGGCTGTGTGAAAACTCCTCTCGCCCTAACAACCACAGCGAATTGACCTGAACTCCTCCCGCGTAAACCGGTGGATGGCGCGCTGGCCCGCAGGGCACTGGTACTCATCGTCCTTCGCGATGTAAATGAAGTCCGAACGATCGAAGCGGCCTTCGGCCTTGGCATTGGAAGTCGTGGGTTTGGGCAAGATCGCATCAATACCTGTCTCTGCACATGCCATGATCTGAGGCGCGCTGTAGTAGCCGCGATCGGCAATCGCACGCAGCCGCTTCTTGCCCATCGCCTCCCGCGCGGCTTGTGTCATCGATGCCAAGGAGTCCCTGTCATGTCCTCGGTTCGTCACTTCGTGCGCGACGATCAGATGGTGCTTGGCTTCGACAACCATCTGCACGTTGTAGCCGACCATCCCCGAGCCCCGGCCGCTGGTGGCCATCGAGCGGGCATCCGGGTCCGTCACCGACAGTTGACCGTCTGGACTGTCTTTGAGCCTCTCCTTGACGTCATCCAGCGTGCGCATTTGTTTGCGCAGACGTTCGATCTTGTCATTGAGCCGATTGGTCCTGGCCTCGATCTCGACAGGTTGCGTTCGGTCTGCTGTGTCGAGCGCCGCCAGATAGCGGTGGATGCTCT
>NZ_FNYM01000022.1:0-101115 GCF_900108985.1 Achromobacter sp. NFACC18-2
GGAGCGGCGTCGGGCCCTTCTTCCATGTAGCGGCGGATGTATTCCCAGAAGGCCAGCAGCTCGCTGGCGTTGCGGGTGGGCTTGCCGACGAAGGCGAGCTCGATGTTGTCGGTGAGGGTGCCCTCAAGATCCACGCCGTCGCCCCTATCCCAGGCCAGCAAGATAAAGCCGCCTGTCCCGTCCAGTTCAGTCATGTTCTTATCAATGACGGGCTGCGTCTTTTCCCAGTTCAGTATCCGAATGCCTCCCAGATCATCGGGGCGTAACAGATAGACTTTGCGGGTGACTCTGTTGAATCGGACGATCAGGCGACGGGCGGTAAAACTTTCTAAGCGCAGGTATGGGAACGCGTACTTGAAGTATATGTAGATTGCCCCTACGCAGAGCAGTGGCATAAATATCAGGAAGAAGTAGTCAGATGACAAGACCGGTTGGCCGTCGGGACCTTTGCCGCTAATTATTCTTCTGGCAGAAATGTTTCCTAGTTCGGCTAGCATATAAAAGAGGAAAATCCCAATCCAACCCAAGAAAATTGTTATCACCCCGCGCTTTTCATCATTGAACGTTCTGACATCAATGAAGGCGTCGTTGTGGGCATAAATCGATTCATTGTCGTAGACAGATTCTGAAACTGACTCGCCAATACCGTCAGGTGCATTAAGTTCAGGCTGCCCCGGTTTGCGCGTCCGTTTCTCGACGTCTTTTCGGCACTCCTCGTAGGACATCTGTTGTTTCGACAACTGGAACGCCCATTCAATCAAGTACATCAGAGTTCGCTCCCCACGGCGCGTTGCATGATTTCAACTTCCTTCTCTTCAGAATCGGTTACCCCGTTGCTGCGATCCTTACGAAAAGTGCAGTGGTCCAGATACCGCTCGAGGGCATTGGGGAGGAAGAAGATTTCGATGACCAAAAGTGCGACCACAACAATGTTGAGGCCGAAAAATATACGAAGCATGGGGACCATGCGAAGAGCCAAAGTTGAAGAAATTCTGGCCGATTGCGACAGGGCATGGCCAAAGAGGCCATTGGAGCCGTACCTCTTGATCAGATAATCAATGTAGGGGCCTGCAGACGCGAAGCCTGCCGCAATGGACAATGCCGCCGCTCCTGTTTGGGCAAGCGATCGAAGAAAATAGAAGGCGGAAATGGAGTATTTGGCTGCTTTGAAGCCAACTAATGTGTCTTGAAAGTCATACCAGGCCCCCACCGCCGTAGCCCCACCCGCCAATATCCCCCCCGTCAGTCGCAACCCACTCCTGAACACCTTCGCGCCCTGCTGGACGGCTGCATTGCTGCTACGTTCCGCAAGCCCCACCGCCGCCGCGCCCATCTCCAGCCCTGCTGCTGTCAGTCCTGTCATCGCCGCGGCGATTTCCGCGTATTCCCGGCTTCGCTTGTCGACCGCATTGAGGCGAATGGTCAGGTTCCACAGCTCCAACACCACCAACAATCCACCCACCCGCACTTCGGCCATCGGTCCCTTTGGGCCGGCGCGCAGGGCATCGTCGAAGCTGCTCGCAGCGGAGCGATCCATGCGCCTCACGGTGCCCTGGCCCAACGCCTTGCCGCCCCGCGTTTCCAAACGGAAATGCCGGGCATAGCGTCCCATGCGCGCGTGCAGGACGTTGGCCAACAACCAATTGGACGGCTTGTCGACAGCGGTGGCGAGCTTGCTCTGGAATAGCGTATTGCCCAGCGTATTGACCACCAGGGCCGATCCGACGAGGTAGCTGGCGGGCGGCCCCGCAGTCGCGCTTTGCGCCAATCCATCGACCAATGCGTGGGCCTTGTCGAAGATGTCGGCCAGCTTCTTGATCCGGTCCTGGAGCGCTTGCGCATCGAGCTGCGCTAGCATGCCGCGCTCGGCGAACAGCCGATCGATCTCGTCCTCGGCGGATTCCTGGTTCTGCGCAAGCGACCGCCAGAACAGGTTTTCCCGGGAAATGCCCGCCTCGCGCCAGCGCTCGAGCAGCGCCTCGCCAACGGCGGTCGCGTTCATGCCGACGATGGCCTTGCCCATCTGGTCCTCGAACAGCAATCCCTGCTCGGTATTGTTGCGGTCGAAGGCGTCCAGCGCGTTGAGGAATTGCTCGCTCTGCAGCCACTGCAGATGGTCCGCGGCCCGGGCGTCCTTCGCCTTGTCCGTCTCATCGACCATGCGGTGATATTCCGCCAGGAACGCCTGGCGCATGGCTTCGTCGATGTACGGTGCGTACTTGTCCCAGCTTTCCCGGCGCCGCTGGCCGGCGATGCGTTCTTGCACCTCTCGCTGATGTTGGGGATTGCGATAGTTTGTGTAGTTGCCCGCCGATTGAACAACGGCATGGCGGTTGCTCATTTCGTATTCGCGGTCGGTATAGCGCACGCCTACGTTCTGCGTTTCCTTGTAATAGTCGCGCTCCGCCGCGTCTGCCAACGTCTTCTTGATGTTTTCGATGGCGAAGGCGATGGTGAACTTGCGATGGTTGGTGAGTTTTTCGCCATCTTCGGCCTTCATGAAGGCTTCCAGGGGCTCGGTGCTTGCGTTGCGCCAGGCATTGAGCTCTTGGGTGATGCCGAGCGCATCGTCGACGACAATCGCCGCGCCACGGTATTCCTTGCGGCCGCCGGCGGGGAACATTTCGGCGCGGGCGGCCAGGTAGGGCGGGGGAAAGAAAGGGAATGCCTGCGTCTTGAGCAGATCCCGAAGTTCGGGCCGGTTGTTTGCGGCAAAGTCCGCCACGGCGTCAAGCTGGCGCGGCGCCAGCACGTTGTCCATCTCGGGCGGATCGGCCGAGGCGAGCTTGGAGACATCAATCGAGGTCAGCGTGTCGCGGTACACCGCCAGGATGCGATAGCTGCGCAGCACCTCCTGGGTCACGGGCGCGGGACTATAGAGCAGGCGCAAGTCGTCGATATCATCCAGATCGTTGACCTTGAACATCCAGGTCAGTCCGTGGATGCCGCTGCTATCCACGCCGAGCGGCGCGGGCGCTGCCCAAGGACTGTCCGCGTCGATGTAATTGAGCGTGCCGATTTCCGTGATGCGGTATTGACTGTGCCAGGCATAAACGCCGACGCTTTTGCGTTTGATCAGCACATACAGAAAGCCGGCGCGCAGGGTGCGTAGCGCATAGCCCGATTCCTGGAGATCGCTGGCCTGATGGGGTTTGCGCAGATGCTTGGGCAGGGGCGGCAGCAGGCTGCGCTGGGCGGCGGTGCCGCCGACGGCCCCGAACCGCAGGGGCAAGACAGAAAAAGTGCGCGTGCAGGTCACTTCGGCGCCCGGCTGCAGCAGGGCATCGAGCATCGAACGGTTGTCCGCGCATCGATCGAAAGTGTCTTTCCAGCCGTACATATCGACTCTTCCTTTACAGGTTTGGGAACGCGCGCGATTTCAGCGCTTGAGCGAGGGGGAGGCCGTCGTTGCATGCTTCCGTCAGCGCTGCCTGCCACGCGTCCATGCCGCGCAGCGTCGGTCCGTGCAGGGCAAGCAGGGTGACGTAGTCGGCCAGGTCGCCCGGACGCCGCAATCCTTCTGCGCGGGCCTCGCGCAAAAGCTTGCCGACCAGGCCAAGCCGTGTTCCATGGCAGTTCTCCGCGAATCCGGAAGCGGCAAGCGGTTCACGGAGCTGTTCCGCGAGGCTATAACTGAGCGGGTCGCCGGCCAACGCGTCCCAACACGCCTGGTCAAGCTGAATGAGCGGGACGCCGGCGAGCTGGGGCTGGTCGTAACCCGCGTAATGCCGCCAGGCTTTGCGCTCGGGATGCGGTTCGATGACCCACCAGGATTGGATTGGCGCAAGCAACTGGCCGATACCCGGCAGGTCGCGCCGCGCATGAAGGATGGGAAACGCCAGCTCGGTATGAAAGCGCAGCATGTAAGAGTGGCCGTCGGGGGCTTGGGCGGTCGTCGCTTGAGCAAGATGCCCGGCAAGCGCCGAGGGCGGCAAGGCGCTGATCAGCCAGCCGCAGAGCGCATCGCTGGTCGCATCGGTCAAGGCGCGATGAAAGTCGTATTGCCCCTGGAGGTCTGACCCCGGCGCGGCCGCAACCAGCCACGGACCCACGTCGCGAAGATTGGAAAACCGCTGCTGGTTCAGCAGCGGCCACGCGTTCGGCGCATGTCTGTCCAAAAAGGGCTGGCGCGCCGGCGCCGGCATCCGCGCCATCTCCACGATGGCGGTCAGGCGATGGGACGACGACTTGCGCAACGCATCGATCAACTCCTGTGCAAACGCAGTGATCATGCGTGCGCTCCTTCCAGTCGGATGAGACTACGGCCTTGCGCAATCGCCTTGAGCAGGCAGCCCAGGCAGACGGGTTCGCCCAAGTCCGGGACGCCGCTGTGGGAAATGGAATTGGCGTTGCCTTGCGCTGCGGTCGCCAGCGGGCCCTTCATCTGTATGGCGATGCCATCGAGCGTGATGCCTGTCCCGTCGATGCGCAGCGTTCCACCCGGCGCCCTGATGGTCAGACTGTTTGCGGCGAGAATTTCGTAGTCCTGGGTGCGATGCGTGATGCGCTGGCCGACCTGAATGTCGGCATGGCCCTGAACCTTCTGTTCAAGGTGCCCGCCGATCTCCACATGATGGTTGGCGGTGGTCCGGTCCTGGCGGTTGTTGCCCACGGCCTCGATACGGTCTTTGGCGATGGTGATGCCGTGGTTGCGTCCGATGCTGAGGAGGTCGTCGCGGCCGATGTCCTGCCGGCGGTCCTGCCCGACAATGACCTGTTCGTCATTGCCCACCGTTTCCTTGCGGTCGTGGCCGATGGCGATGGTCTCGTCGTGCTGGACCTGTTCGCTGCGGTCATTGCCGATGAAGGTGGATTCGTTGTGGTTGACGTGGATGTTCTGGTCCTTCTGCGCGTGGACGTAGATTTCTTCCCGATCCCGTTCATCCTCGAAGCGCAGCTCGTTGTAGCCATCGCCCTTGTGCGACTTGCTCTTGATCGTCATCCGCGTCTTGTGCAGCGGCAATTCGTAGGGCGGCAGGTTGATCGCGCGATAAGTGCGTCCGGTGATGATGGGCTGATCGCAATCGCCGTCCAGGAAGTCGACGATCACTTCCTGGCCGATGCGCGGAATGGCCATGTGGCCCCACGCCGCGCCCGCCCAGTTCTGCGAGACGCGGATCCAGCAGGAGCTGTGTTCGTCATTGCGGCCCAATCGGTCCCAGGGGAACTGGACCTTCACGCGGCCGTATGCATCGCAGTAGATCTCTTCGTTGGCGGGCCCGACGACCGAGGCGATCTGCGGGCCGTCAATGCGGGGCTTAAGGGCCGGTTCCGGCTTCCAGTCCACCTTGTCCGGCACGATGTCGGCGGTGTAGCGGTATTGGGTGCCTTGCGCGGCGTCGGCGCCGTCTTCCTGTTGGCTGGTGTGCTGGATGCCGTGGTGTTGCATCCGCACCGGGCGCCAGCCGTGGTTCCAGTCTTCGCGCGGGTGGCCGGTCAGGTCGAAGGCCACGCCGGGGATGAGGCGCGCGTCGTCGCCTTCGACACGGGCCATGCGGGCGTCGCGCCGCAGGCCGAGGAGGCGGCTGTGGGTGAAGGGCTTGCCGGCTTCGTCCCGCTTGTAGCGGCCGGGGTAGTCGTAGCGTTCGTAGCGAGCGTCCTGGTGGTCCAGTTCGCGCGCCAACGCAGAATGCTCCTGGTCGTACTGTGGGTGGGTGTAGGTGTAGTCGCGCTGCGTCTGGCGCGCGGTGCGCACGTGTTCGGCGTACGTGAAGCGGCGCAGGGCCGGTTCGGGTTGATCGCCGCCGGGTGTGGGGTTGTAGATGACCGGGCCGCCATCGATCGCGCCATGGACGTAGATGCGATCACCGTGGATCAGGCGGTGGCCCTTGTCGGTGTGTTCGAAGCGGTAGAAGAATCCTTCCTCGCCCGCGAGCCGGTCAAGGAATTGCAGGTCCGTGTCGCCGGCTTGGACACAGTATTCGCGCGGCAGGTGTTCGTGGGTCGTGAACTGTTCATAGTCCGTGATGCCATGGGACTTGATGACCTGATCCAGGATCTCCGGCACCGATTGCTGCTGGAAGATGCGCCAGTCGGAGCACAGCGACGCGCGCGCCAGCGCCGGTTCCACCACGGCGCGGTAGCGGGTGCGCCGGAAACCGGTGTCGCCTTGTTCAAACCCCGTGACGATGCCGTGCACGTGGCGCACAGCCGTTTCGCCTAGCCAGATCGTGAATAGCGCAGGCTGGTCCAGCAGCACGCCAAAGTCCACGGCCGCATCGAAGCTGGACAACGCCACGCGCAGCACAAAGGTCTCGGACAAGGCTTCATCCAGCGTGAACTCGATGACGTCGAAGTCCACACCGGCGGCCGCCGGCGAGAACGTGAATCGCAGATCGGATAAACGGGTCATCTCGGTATCCTGCGCAGCCGCAACGTTGCGAGCAATCGTTGCGGCTGCCGATGGTCAAGAAGAAGACGGAATCACCGCTGGCGGCGACGCCGAGGGCCGGATTGAGCAATGAGGCAGGAGGAGCCGGCGCGCGACGAATCGGGCCGGCTCATCTGGCTCACCCCGATCAGCTCTCCAGCGGCTTGCGCCAGTCGTCCGAGGCTTCCGTGCCCGCGATCGCGTGGGTCCAGGTGATCTTGCGATACGCCATGGCCACCTTGATCAACTGCGTGTAATCGGCGTTGCCCGGATCCTGCGCGTGCGGCAGCACGCTGGTGATGTCCACGATCGTGGCGTCTTCCAGTTCAGTCGTGAAGAAGTGTTCCTGCTTGCCATCGATCGACGTGCGGTACCACTTCACTTCGACCTTGGGCAGCATTTCGCCGGCGGCCAGGGCCTGGTACATGAGCGGCGTGGCCTTGTTCAGCGCGCTGGTGAAGATGAACGGCTTGTGCACGCGCTGGCCCGAAGGCTGGCCGCTTTGCGGATCGGTCGGGGTGTTGACGCGGTGCTCGATCTCTTGGACCAGGATCTGGTCTTCGTGGCCTTCCACGTAGACGTTGCCGACCGAGTCGGCGGTGAAGGCGCCCTGGGTGATGTTGCCCTGGGTCTTGCCGGTGATGCTGATATAGGCGGGAGTAGGCATTGACGGATTCCTTGTCGTCGTGAGGCCCGGTGGGGCCGAAGCATCCCGAAGGTGGGATGCAGCGACATATGCGAAATCCGTGCCAGGTGGGTCAGCGCGGGAGAAACCTGTGAAGAATCAAAGGGCTACGAGAAATTTGGCGGGATGCCATAAGACAGGCCGCAAGGGCAACGCCACGCAAACCCGGGTTTTGACCGAGAAATCGGGTCAAATTTGACTCGCTTCGGCCTAAGTCTTTGATAACTAAGCACTCTGAGCGGGCCATTTTTGGCCCGGGCGGGTCAAATCTGGCCCGGTCCGCCGCTTCGGGCCAGGTTTGCGAGGTGGCGGCAGGCCGGTGGCAGCTGTTCCTCGACGTGGCCGCAGGAATCGTCAGCAGCGCGGAACGCGCGCCGAGCCTCATGGCGGCGGCGCGCAGTGTCTTGCGGGGAAGGTGTCAGTTGGCGCTGGCTTTCCAGGTGCCGTCGGGCTGCTTGCAGAACCAGAACTGCCACGTTTCCGTGGTGGTCGTCCGCGCAAAATTGCCGACCAGGAAGCGGCAGACGCGGTCGTTTCCGGTTTTGGTGGTCTGTTTGGGCGTCAACTGCACGGTGATCGGCGCCGCCCGCTTGCGCTGGGTGGTGCTGGTCCATTCGGTGCTTTGGCCGTCCGCCGAGCTGTTCAGCGCCTGCGCCACGGCTTCGTGGAAGGAAGCGCGGTCGGCCTTGGATATCTGCGTGATGAGGGCGTCGTTGAGCATGACGGGCGGGGCGGCAAATGCCGCCGACGCCATGCCGCCGGACAGAAGCAACGCGGCAAGAACGCGGGGATATTTCAAGATGGGGCTCCCTGTTGTGAACAGCCAATGTGGCGGTAAGCAAGTCTGCGCCGTGAATCTGAGCCGATAGTACGACAAAAAAGGCCGCCCAACCGGGCGGCCCAAGGGTCAACAAGGGGAGGGTAAATCTGCGTGCGGCTCAGTTGCCGTGATAGACGCCGGCAAACGGCATGTCATTGGGTTCGACGTTCGACACCTGGCCGGCGGCCTTTGCGGCGGCCAGTTCGGCCTTGACCTCGGCGCGGGTCTTGCCGGTGTGCGGCGTGCCATAAACCCCCTGGAAGGGCACGTTGTTCGGTTCGACGCTGGTGTCCACGCCCGCGGCCTTGGCGGCGGCCTTCGCGGCGGCCAATTCGGCTTGCACCTGGGCGCGGGTGGGGCCTTCGTACGGGGTCCCGTAGACGCCCTGGAAGGGAACGTTGTTGGGCTCGACGTTGGACGAGGCCTGGGCGCCGGCGCTCAGCGCGGCCAGGGAGAACATCAAAGCGGTAGCAAGGGTCTTCATGGTAAACCTCCGATTTCTAGAGCCTGGGAGCGAATCCGGCGGCCTTTCCGTCGTGGTTCGTTGCTGTGTCCCGATGCCTGCATCTTGCGCCGATTTGACGTAGGTATTAACCCGGGTATGTGTAAAAGAAATTTCCATAAATGGAAAAATGGCTGCACGAAGCCACTTAGCTCACCACCTATGGAAATCTCAGCCATTGCGCGGTCCCCGATTTTCCCGTCCGCGGCCAAGCATGCGACGATCTGGCATCGTGGCGGCACAGGCTGTGGGAGGGATGGGTGCCGCGCCGTGCAAGGCGGGACTGTCTTGCGTCCGGCGCTCGGCAGCCCTCGCTACGTCAAGGCGTGCGGCGCCGGCCCCTGCGGCAGGGGCGGGCACGAAGTACGCTGAGGACGCGCGGCGCCGATGGCAGGCGCATGGCGGGCGGCGGGCACCCTGGCGGCGGCACGGCGACGCTATCGCGCCACCCCGTATGCCGCGCAGCTCAGTAGTGCGGCGGCAGTTCGTCGCGCAGGCTGCGGAAGGGGGCGGCGCCCTCGGGCGCCTGCTGGCGCAGGTCGGCGACCTCGCGCATGAGCCGGTCGATCTGCTGTTGCTGGCGGACGACGATCTGGTTCAACTGTTCCAGCAGATCGTCCGCGAAGCTCGCCTTGACCTCCAGGTCCAGCAGCCGGCGTTCGATGTCTTGCGAATTTTCCATGGCGGGTATTAGAACCTATTCCCGCTCCAGCACAGGAGAGAAGTTTGGCGCAGCGGCAATGGCGGGACGGTGGACCTTGGCGGTGGACGGCCAGCACGATCCTGGCGCTGGCGCCGGCCGCACCCGCTTTCGCGCAAGCGCAGTCGCAGGCGCAGACGCTCACCCCGGTCGTCGTCACCGGCACGCGGCTGGGCACGGCCGTGCTGGACACGCCGGCGTCGGTGGACATTGTCCAAGGCCGCGCCATGCTCTGGCAGCAGCCGGGCATCAACCTGTCGGAAGGCTTGGCGGGCGTGCCGGGCCTGCAGATCCAGAATCGCCAGAACTACGCGCAGGACCTGCAGATCTCAAGCCGCGGCTTCGGCGCGCGATCCACCTTCGGCGTGCGCGGCGTGCGCCTGTATGTGGACGGCATTCCCGCGACGATGCCCGACGGACAGGGCCAGACGTCCAACATCGACATCGGCTCCATCGACCGGGTCGAGGTCTTGCGCGGGCCGTTTTCGGCGCTGTATGGCAATTCGTCCGGCGGCGTCATCCAGGTCTTCACGCAGGACGGCGCCGATCCGCCCGAACTCACGGCCAGCGGCTGGGGCGGCAGCTACGGCACGTGGCGCTATGGCGCCCTGGCGAGCGGCGTCGCGGGCACGGGCGCCGGTCAACTGGATTACGTCCTGGACCTTTCGCGCTTCACCACCGAGGGCTACCGCGACCACAGCGCCGCCCGCAAGAACCTGGGCAACGCAAAGCTGGGGCTGCAGCTCAACGACGACAGCCGCCTGACCCTCATCGTCAACAGCGTCGACCTGACGGCGCAGGATCCGCTTGGCCTGACCTACCAGCAATTCCAGGACGACCCGCGCAGCGCGCCCATCGCCGAGCAGTACAACACGCGCAAGACCGTCAAGCAGACGCAGGGCGGCCTGGTCTTCGACAACCAGGTGGATGGCCGCAACGCGCTGCGCGTGATGCTTTATTACGGCCAGCGCGACACGGCGCAATACCAGTCGATCCCGCCCGCCGTGCAGCGCCCGCCCACGCAGGCCGGCGGTGTCATCGACCTGAAACGCCAGTACGGCGGGGCGGACGTGCGCTGGACCTCCGAACTGGACCTGGCCGGCCGTCCGCTGACCCTGATCGGCGGCTTTTCCTACGACGCGATGCGCGAGGACCGCAAGGGCTATCAGAACTTCATCGGCTCGGGGCCTGGCCAGCAACTGGGCGTGCGAGGCATGCTGCGCCGTGACGAGACCAACCGCGTCTACAACGCCGATCCCTACGCCCAAGCCTCCTGGAACTTCGCCGAGCGCTGGACGCTGGATGCCGGCCTGCGCTACAGCACGGTCCGCTTCGACTCCGACGACCACTACATCGCCGCCGGCAACGCCGACGACAGCGGCAGCGCGCGTTACCGCAAGGCGCTGCCCGTCGCCGCGCTGCGCTACGCCGTCAACGACGACGTCAGCGTCTACACATCGTATGGCCGCGGCTTCGAAACGCCCACCCTGAACGAGATCTCCTACCGGCCCGGCGGCGAGCCGGGGCTGAACTTCGGCCTGATGCCCGCCGTGAGCACCAACCTGGAGGCCGGCATCAAGGCGCGCACGGCGGGCGGCCTGCTGACGGCCGCGGTGTTCCACACCCGCACCGACGACGAGATCGTGTCCGCCGGCAGCTTCGGCGGACGCACCAGCTACCAGAACGCCGGCCGCACCCGACGCGACGGCCTGGAACTGAGCTGGTCCGGCGAGTTCGGACGGCATTGGCGCACGCAGATCGCCTATACCCTGCTCAACGCGCGCTACGCCGATGACAGCGGCGGCGACATCCGCGACGGCAACAAGATCCCCGGCATCGCCCGCCAGGCCGCCTACGCGTCGCTTGCCTGGGCCCCACCCGAGGGCTGGCAGGCCTCGGTCGAAGGCCGCTACCTGAGCAAGATCTACGTCAACGACGCCAACGACGCGGACGCGCCCGGCTACTTCGTGGCGGCGGCCAGCGTCGGCTACGCCAAGCGCATCGGCCCGTGGACGCTCAATGCCTATGCCCGCGTCGACAACCTCTTCGACCGCGACTATGCCGGCTCCGTCATCGTCAATGAAGCCAACGGCCGCTATTACGAACCGGCGCCGGGGCGCAATGCGGGGGTGGGGGTGGGGGCGACGTATCGGTTCTGACGCGGGGGAGCGCGTTGCGCGGCGGTTTGACGCGTCATCGGCGCTGCACGCTCAATCCACCAGCCAACCCGCCTCTCCTTCGATCAACACGCCACCGTGGCTGGTGGTATCGCCCTGCCGCGCCACGGCCCGGCCTTCCAGCGTGGCCGTCGAGGACCCGGTGACGATCACCGCGCCACAACTGATCTTGTCGCCGACGCGCGCAATGGGGCGGCCGTTGACGTGGGCATGTTCGGCGCCGGTGATTACGGTGCCGGGGCCGTGTGTGGGACAGGTGTGACGATGGCCGACCAGGACGACGGGTTGCATGGGGGAGGCTCCTGTAGGGATGGGGGGTGGAAAGGAAACGCGGGGGGGCTTGGGAATAGACCCAAACGGCCAGATGAACTCGGGTGAGCCGGGAGCGGCGAACCGTCCCGGCTCATCCCGCTCAGCTCTCCAGCGGCTTGCGCTGGTCGTCCGAGGCTTCCGTGCCCGCGATCGCGCGGGTCCAGGTGATCTTGCGATACGCCATGGCCACCTTGACGGCGCCCTGGGTGATGTTGCCCTGGGTTTTGCCGGTGATGCTGATGTAGGCGGGAGTAGGCATTGACGGATCCCTTGTCGTCGTGAGGCCCGGTGGGGCCGAAGCATCCCGAAGGTGGGATGCGGCGACATATGCGAAATCCGTGCCAGGTGGGTCAGCGCGGGAGAAACCTGTGAAGAATCAACGGGCTACGAGGAATTTGGCGGAATGCCATAAGACAGGCCGCAGGGGCAGCGTCACGCAGACCCGGGTTTTGACCGAGAAATCGGGCCAAATTTGACTCGCTGCGGCATAAGCCCTTGATAACTAAGCACTCTGAACGGGCCATTTTTGGCCCGGGCGGGTCAAATCTGGCCCGGTCCGTGGAAAGTCACGTCAACGGCGCCTGACCGGAAAACCAACCCGGCCTGGCCGAGCCCCTAGGCCGCCACGGAATAGCAGAACGTCTCATCCTCGCAGCCGCCACAGCCGGGCGCTGCCGTCAACGGCAGGCCGGCATGTTCGCAGGCGGCGTACGCGAGGAATTTCTTCCAGCGCAGGTTGTCGACGTTGCGGCTCACCAGCCCGGGATAGTGCCGGGCAAGCAGCGCGGTGACGTCTTCGCGTCCGGACAGGCCCAGGTCGCGCCACAAGTGGTCGGGACGCAGGCAGGCGAGCGCGAGGATGCTGCTGACCCATTGCGTGGTGTCCGGGCCCGGCGCGCGGTAGGCGTCGAACAGGACGCGCATCAACAGCGTGAAGCCCGGTTGCGGATCGCTTGCCCCGACGCGGTCGTACTCGGGCAATTGGTCGCGAAGCGCGGACAGCGCGGTGTCGTGGCCGGACAAGGCGCCCGGGAACAGGTGGTCGATCAGGTCGTGCAGTTCGGCGGGCGCCAGGCCGCTGCGCGCCAGGTTCCGTTGAGCGAGGCTGGTGCCGATGACCGCGGCGAAGAAACCGGCATCCGGATGAACGGGCGGCGCGTGACGCAGCAGGGCGCGCGACAGCCGCTGGGCCCGGTCAGCGAGGCTGGGGGCGGGGTGGGAGGTCGGCACGGGCATGGCGTCCATGGTGGTCTGCAGCGATAGCGGGTTAATTAATCTGTTAATGAAACGGTGTAGGGGCGAATATATAACGAAAGATCGGCGAGTTCGTGCCATATGCCATGGAAACCGGGTCGGGACATACCCGAAGGTGTCGGACCGGGCGGGTATCATCGGCGTCCCTACTTTCTTGCCGACTGGCCTTACGCATGCCGCGCCCATTCCCTCCCGCAGTTACCCGTCTGTTCAGCGCCGTCGCGCTGGCGCTGGCCGGCATGGCGGCGTCGCCGCCGCCGGCCTTGGCCTATGACATCGGGGCGGTCATCGAGTCCGTCCGGCTTTCGCGGTATCCGCTGCGCGAACCGGAGCGCCGCGCCTGGGGCACGGAGAACGTCAAGGACGCCGTGCTCGTCGGCCAGATGGAGAACCGTCTGTACCTGTATCGGTATCTGCGTGAGGGCGGCAAGTATTTCCGGCTGGACTTTCGGTCGCAGCCGCTGGTGATCGATCCGGAAGCGTGGCAGGCGTCGCGCGAGGAGAATGTGGAGGTCCGGACTCCGCGCGGCGGGGAAAGCTTTTACTGGGTCGGCTATGCCGACAACGGCGCTGGCGCCGGACAGGCCAGGGGGTTCCTGGTGGACGGCGAGGGCGAGGCCGCCTCGGTGACGGCGGACACGCAACTGGCGGTTGTCACGAGCGGCCGGCCCTGGGACGAGGCGCGCCGTGCGCAGGCCCTGGTGAGTTTGCGGGCGGCCCTGACCGACTATCCGCTGCGGCTCAACCCTTTTCCCGCGCAGGTGCGGTTCGAGCATCGGGCGACGGTGGACGCGACGGCCACGTTCCGCACCCTGCATCAGGTGGCGCGCGCCATTCCGCGGGCGAAGACGGCGGAGTTCAATCGCGCGCTGGCGGACCTGCGCCGTTTCGTGATGACGCAGGATTACCGCGAGATCGATCCCGGCGGCAAAGACGGGGAGATGTTGACGGCCTTGAACGACTACGGCTTCTGGCTGGCCGAAGCGGGCGATACGGCGCAGGCCGAGCGCATCCTGACCGACGTGCTGCGGCGCGATCCGTCGCGCACGGCGGCCTATCTGAACCGCGCCGACGCCCGCTGGGCGCAGCGCGAAAAATCCCGCGACCAGCGCGCGTATTACGAGGCGCTGGCGCGCGAAGACTACCGGCTGTATTGCTCGCGCCGCCTTGCCGCGAATCAGGCGATTCCCGGCGCCATCGCGACCCGCATCGGCGCGGCGCTGGGCGCGAACGCCCTGGACCCGGCCGCCTGCCGGCCGCGGCTGGCGATTTTCAAGGCGATCCAGGCGGACGACCTGGAGGCAGTGCGCGCCGAGCTGGCAGCGGGGCAGGACCCCGACGGGGTGAATGAAAATGGCACCTCCGCGCTGGCGGCCGCCGTGGCGCGCAAGCAGATCGAGATCGTGCAGGCCTTGCTGGACGCGGGCGCCCGGGCCGATGGCCCGAACAACGGCTACCCGCTGCTGGCCGGCGCGTTGCCGCAGGCCAATGACACGCGTCCGGCGGCGCAGCGCTACGCGCTGGCCGACCTGCTGATCGCGGCGGGCGCGCCGGTGGATGCCGTGGACGCGGGCGGCACGTCGCTGCTGATGCGCCGCCTTTCCTACTACGGCGATGACAAGGACAACCTGGTCTACCTGCTGGAAAAGGGCGCCAATCCGAATCTGCGGGACAAGAACGGGCGGTCGCTGCTGCATGCGGCGCTGCAGAGCCCGAAGAAATTCTGGTTTGCCGAAAAGCTGCTGGCCAAGGGCGCGGACATCAATGCCGCCTACATCCGCATGTATTACGGCAGCAGTCCCATGTGGGAAACGCCGCTGCTGGAGGCGTTGCGCGAATCGCTGAGCGGCGAGCTGACGCCGACGGCGACGTACGCGATTCCCGAGCGCGTGGCGTTTGCGCTTGCCCATGGCGCGGATCCGGCGGTGGGCGGCTACGGCAAGAGCAAGGAAGCGCCCGACCGCAACGGCTTGAACGAGGCGCTGACGCTGGCGGCCCGCTATCTGCAGCCCGGGCTGGTGGACCAGTTGGCGCAGGCGGCGCGCGCGCCGCACGCGCCGCTCTCGCCGGAGCCGCTGTCCAGTCTGCTGGCGGTGTGGAACCAGGTGGAACAACGGGCGGCGGCCCGCGGCAACGGCCCGGCCTGGGACGGCCAGCGCGCCCGGCTGCGCGCGACCGCCGAACGGCTGGTCGCCGCCGGCGTGCCGCTGACGGCGGCCGGGGACGCGACGGGGTGGCAGCGCGGCCGTATCGCGCCCCTGAGCCTGCCGTGGCTGCCCGACGATCTGTATGAGGCGTGGCTGAAGGCCGGCGCGGACGCCACGGACCGCAGCGATCCGGACAACCGCATCGAAGGGGTGTCGGCCCCCGGCGTGCTGCCGCTGGTCACGATGCTGGACCAGGGCAGGGAGGCCAAGGTGCGCCTGCTGCTCGAGCACGGCGGCGCGCCGCGCACGCCCGCGCGATGCGGCCAGGCCGTGGCCGATGTCCTGGCCTGGCAGTTGGGCAACAACGGACCGGTGAGCCCGCTGGGCGGGCGCGCGGTCAGGCAGGTGCTGGATGCGGCCGGCGGCGCCGCGGGTTGCGACCTGAACCAGGCCTCGCGTGTGCCGGCTTTCGAGGGCGTGACGGCGGCCGAACTGGCGCAGCGCGCCAATGCAAGCCTGCCCGCCGCCGGTTCCACGCGCTAGGCCGGTCCAAAAAAAACAGGCGCCCGAAGGCGCCTGTTTACCTGCCAGAACGGCGGGCCGTCCTTACATGGCGTGACCCATGTTGACGTTCATGTTGTACAGCACCCAGGCCGATCCACCGACGATGATGGCGATGATCATCACGGTGAAGACAAACGTGGCCAGGTTGTCACGGGCCGATTTCGAGGCGCCCATGTGCAGGAAGTACACCAGCTGAACCAGCAGCTGGAGCACGCACAGCGCCACCACGCCGATGATCGTGACGGTATGGGACAGCGCGCCGTGCATCACCAGGCCGAACGAGCCGAAGGTGAGCAGCAGCGAGAGCACGAAACCGGTGATGTAGGACTTCAGGCTGCCGTGGTCGGCGGCGTGATCGTCGTGGCCGTGTGCGGCCGCAGCGGAGTGCGACATCAGAGGGCTCCCAGAAGGTAGACAAAGGTAAAGACGCAGATCCAGACGATGTCCAGGAAGTGCCAGAACAGGCTCAGGCACGCCAGACGACGCTTGTTGATCGAGTCCAGGCCATGGCGGCGGATCATGTCGAGCATGACGATGATCCAGATCAGGCCGAAGGTGACGTGCAGGCCGTGCGTACCGATCAGCGTGAAGAACGCCGACAGGTAGGCGCTGCGGCCGGGCCCTGCGCCGATGCTGATCAGGTGATGGAATTCATAGATTTCCATCGCGATGAAGCCCGCGCCGAACAGGAACGTCACCATGAGCCAGCCCATGGCGCGGCTCTTGTTGTCGGCGTGCACGTTCAGGTTGGCCATGCCGAAGGTGAAGCTGGACACCAGCAGCAACAGCGTTTCGACCAGCACGAATTTCAGGTCGAACAGTTCCTTGCCGGACGGGCCGCCCGCGGTGGCGTTGGACAACACCGCGAACGTGGCGAACAGCACCGAGAAGATCAGCAGGTCGCTCATCAGATAGACCCAGAAACCGAAAACGGTCTTGGATCCATCGTCGTGATGCGCGTGATCGTCGTGACCCGCGTGGGGGTGAGTGGCTACGGCTTGAATCATGGCTCAGGCGGCCTTCTGCATTTTTTCAAAGTGGGCGTTTTCGATGCGTTCGACTTCCGCGGCCGGGACCCAGTAATCGACGTCGCGGTCATAGGCGCGAGCGATGAACGAACCGACCATGCCGACGAAACCGACGATAGCCATCCACCAGATGTGCCAGATCAGCGCAAAGCACATGACCAGGCCAAAGGCGCCGATCCAGACGCCAGCGGCGGTGTTCTTCGGCATGTGGATGTCTTCGTACTTGGCCGGGCGCTTGTACGCCTTGCCGCTCTGCTTGTCTTCCCAGAACTGGTCCAGTTCATCGACGTGAGGAACGTGGGCAAAGTTGTAGAAAGGCGCGGGCGACGAGATCGACCATTCCAGGGTGCGGGCATCCCAGGGATCGCCGGTAACGTCCTGGTTCTGCTTGCGCTGGCGCACGGAGACGAACACTTGTTGCAGCAGGAACCAGATGCCCAGCATGATCAGCGCGGCGCCAGCCAGCGCGACCAGCAGGTAGGGCTGCCATTCGGGGTTGTCGTAGTGGTTCAGGCGACGCGTCATGCCCTTGAAGCCCAGGATGTACAGGGGCATGAAGGCCAGGAAGAAGCCGACGAACCAGCAGTAGAACGAGTAGCGGCCCAGACGCTCGTTCAGCGTGAAGCCGAACGCCTTCGGGAACCAGTAGATCATGCCGGCGATGCAGCCGAACACCACGCCACCGATGATGGTGTTGTGGAAGTGCGCGATCAGGAACAGGCTGTTGTGCAGGATGAACGACACGCCCGGGATGGCCAGCATCACGCCGGTCATGCCGCCGATGACGAACACGATCATGAAGCCCAGCGTCCACAGCACCGGCGTCGTGATGCGCAGGCGGCCGCGGTAGATGGTGAACAGCCAGTTGAAAATCTTGGCCCCGGTCGGGATCGAGATGATCATTGTCGCGATGCCGAAGAACGCGTTGACGTTGGCCCCCGCACCCATGGTGAAGAAGTGGTGCAGCCAGACCAGGAACGACATCACGCCGATGGACGCGGTGGCGTAGACCATGGACTTGTAGCCGAACAGGGTCTTGCGGGCGAACGTGGCAACGATTTCCGAATACACGCCGAAGGCAGGCAGCACCAGGATGTAGACCTCGGGGTGGCCCCAGATCCAGATCAGGTTCACGTACATCATGACGTTGCCGCCACCGTCGTTCGTGAAGAAGTGCGTGCCCAGGTAGCGGTCCATCGTCAGCAGCGCCAGGGTCGCGGCCAGCACGGGGAAGGCGGCGACGATCAGGACGTTGGTGACCAGCGAGGTCCAGGTGAAGATCGGCATCTTCATCAGGGTCATGCCAGGCGCGCGCATGCGCAGGATGGTGACGATGAAGTTGATGCCGCTAAGCGTGGTGCCCAGCCCGGAGATCTGCAGCGCCCAGAGGTAGTAATCCACCCCCACGCTTGGACTGTAGTCCAGCCCGGACAACGGCGGATACGCCAGCCAGCCGGTCGCGGCGAATTCGCCCACGAACAGCGACAGCATCATCAGCACGACGCCGGCGCCGAACAGCCAGAAGCTCAGCGAGTTCAGGAACGGGTAGGCCACGTCGCGGGCGCCGATCTGCAGCGGCACGACGATGTTCATCAGCCCGGTGATGAAGGGCATCGCCATGAAGAAAATCATGATGACGCCGTGGGCGGTGAAGATCTGGTCGTAGTGGTGCGGCGGCAAAAAGCCCGCCGAATCGGCTGACGCGACGGCCAGCTGGGTACGCATCATGATGGCGTCGGCAAAGCCGCGCAGCAGCATGATCAGCGCGACGATGATGTACATCACGCCGATGCGCTTGTGGTCGACGGAGGTGAGCCACTCCGTCCAGAGATACTTCCACTTCTTGAAGTAGGTGATGGCGCCGAAGACCGCTAGGCCTCCCAGGCACACGGCGGCCAGCGTAACCATGACGATAGGTTCATGGTACGGAATGGCCTCGAGGGTGAGTTTCCCGAGCATTGTTAGTTGATTCCTGCGATCAGATTATTCGACGTGGAGGTGCACGTGGCGGAGTCCACGCCGGCCATCTTGGTCATCGTGCTGCCCAGGATGAAATCGAACATGGCGGGCGGCGCCGACGAGTACTTCACGACCGGATTGTGTTCGCTGCGCTTGGTCAGTTCCGCGTAGACCTCGGGGGTCAGGGCGGAGGGAGCCGACTTGGCTTCCTTGATCCAGTTGTCGAACCCTTCCTGCGACATGGCGTGGGCCTTGAAGCGCATGCCCGAGAAGCCGCCGCCGCTGTAGTTGGCCGAAATGCCGGCGTAGGTGCCGATTTCGCGCGCGTTCAGGTGCAGCTTGGTTTCCATGCCGGCCATCGAGTAGATCTGGCTGCCGAGCTGGGGAATGAAGAAGGAGTTCATCACCGATGCCGACGTGATCCGGAAGTTGACCGGAACGTCCACGGGGAACGCGATCTCGTTGACCGTGGCGATGTCGTACTCGGGGTAGATGAAGAGCCACTTCCAATCCAGCGAGACCACCTCGATGGTCACCGGCTTGTGTTCGGACACGAGCGGCTTGTAGGGATCCAGCGCGTGCGTGGAGCGCCAGGTGATCACGGCGAGAATCGCCACGATGATACAAGGGATGGTCCAGACCACGATTTCGATCGCGGTGGAGTGGGCCCACGTGGGCTGGTAGTCAGCTTTGGTATTGGAGGCGCGGTATTTCCAGGCAAAAGCCACGATCATGATGATGACTGGAATGACAACGATGAGCATGAGCCCGGTCGCGGTCAGCAGCAACGTCTTTTCCTGGATGCCGATATCTCCCTTGGGGGAGAGGATTTCCATGTTGCAGCCGCCAAGCAGCATGACCGCGCCGACGCCAAATATGCGCGTAAGGGTCGCAAGGAGGGGGTGTTTCACGTACAGCCTTGGATGGAAGGTGGAAAATGCTGCAGGGCAGCAGACTGGAATGCTGCTAGGCAGCAACCTCCATCCTATCGGTTTGATTTCGGTCAAGCCTGCGACGAATGGTCGCATTGCCTGGGAGGAATCCGGCCCAATGGCGGCGGATTCAGGGTTTTCCTAGGGGAGCGGAAGCCCCGAGGGGAGGGGGAGGGGTGCGACGATATGTCGCACCTGCACACGGGGGTGTTGTAAAGATGTGTCGCCCCGCACAAATCAATCCACGAGCACTTCGCGTTCCGGCCCCGGTTTCTTGGCCAGCTTGCGCTGGAGCGAGCGACGGTGCATGCCCAGGAGGCGCGCCGCGGCCGACACATTGCCGCCGGTCTCGTGCAGGGCCTGGTGAATGTGCTCCCATTCTAGGCGGTGCAACGGCGTCATGGTCGTTTCGATCGTAACCGTTTCTGGCTTCACCAGGCCCAGCGTGCGCAGGATCATGGGCGCCGTGGCCGGCTTGGGCAGGTAGTCGTCCGCGCCGCGCTTGATGGCCTCGACGGCGGTGGCCACGCTGGCGTAGCCGGTGACCAGCAGGATGCGCATGTCCTCGCGCAGGGCGCGCAAGGGGCGGATCAGGGTCAGGCCGGAGTCTTCGCCCAGGCGCAGGTCGACCAAGGCGAAGGCGGGGCGGATTTCTTCAGCCACGCGCAGCGCCTCGGCGATGCCGGTGGCGGTGCGGGTTTCCAGGCCGCGGCGCGACAGGCTGCGCTGCAGGGTGCGCACGTAGAGTTCGTCGTCGTCGATCAGCAGGCCAAGGTCGTTTGCATTCATCACATTCAGGTCCCGGGGTTGCCCAGGGGCAGGTAAAAGCGGATGCGGGTGCCGCCGCCTTCGGCCGCGGTCATGGTCATTTCGCCGCCCATCTGTTCGACGGTGGCATGCGACAGCGCCAGGCCCACGCCCAGGCCGCCCGGCTTGCCGCTGTTGAACAGGCTGGTCGCGGGCAGCAGGGTATGGTCGGGGTCGAAGCCCCGTCCGTAATCCCGGACTTCCCCGCGCAGGGCGCCATAGCCGTATTCCAGGTGCAGGTCCACGCGGGGCGCCTCGGCCGCCTCGCCCGCGTCCGCCGCGTTGTTCAACAACGCCTGCAGCAGATGGGCGATGGCCGGATCGACGCGCAGGCTGGTGGGCAAGGTGCCCGAGCGCTGCAAGTCGATGGTCGGGCGGATCAGGCGCCATTGCCCCACCACGCGAACCAGGTCCACGGCGGTTGGGACCGCCAGATTGCGGATGCGTTCCCGGCACAGGGCCAGGAGCTGGCTCAGGGTGGCGACGTCGGCGCGCAGGTCCTCGTCGTCCTGGACCTCGGCGGCGATCTCGTCGGTCAGGAGCGTCATGGTGGCGAGGGGAGTGTTCAGTTCGTGCGCCATCGCGGCCGCGTGGGTCGCCAGGGCGACGATGCCCTCGTTGCGGGTGAAGCGTTCGCGCAGGCGGGCCAGTTCGCGCTCGCGGGCGCGCATGTCGGCGGCCAGGCGCGTCGAGAACACCAGCACCACCACGACCGAAATCAGGAAATTGGCGCCCAGGCCCCACAGCAGCAGATTGTGGGGATCGACGTCCCCGCGCAGGGGCTGGCCGAAAACGGCGGCCGCGGCGTAGCCCAGCACGCCGGCCAGCGCCGCGGCAAGGGCCCAGTTGCGGGGCAAGGCCAATGCGGCCAGCGCCGTCAGGATCAGGAACATCGTCCCGAACGGATTGCTGATGCCGCCGCTCCAGCCCACCATCCAGGCCAGCACCGCCATGTCGACGAACAGGTGGCCAAAGGCGGTGGCGTGGGACAGGTCGCGCGGATGCCGCAGGCGCAGGCTGGCGTAGACGTTAAAGCCGATCAAGAGGCCCACGCCCAGCCACAGCGGCTCCAGCGGCAGGTCCAGCCCGAGCACGCTGCTGGCCAGCAGAATGGTGGCGGCCTGGCCCGCGATGGCAAGCCAGCGCAGGCTGCAGAGGGTACGCAGGAAGGAAAAGGCGGAACTACCGGGCATATCCAGATACAGAGGCGCCGGCCAGCCAGCCGGCAGTTACGGGCGCCCGGCTGCGCGGAACGCTGGCATCCTGAGCGCGGCGGCAGTGGCCGGCTGCTGCCCGGACCTCATGGCGCGGGCGGCGGATGTGCAGGCATTGTATGGTGAATCGGGGCGGCACGCTGTCCGGGCGGCATTGGATGCGTCCCTGATATGTGCGCCCCGCATCCGGGCCGGCGCGCGACGCGCGCCCGCTCCGAAGAGGCTTCAATGGTGGTGACCGGCCGCCGGTGCGGCGGCGGCGTTCAGCGGCCGCGCCACCGCGTCCACCGGCACGCGCCGCTGCTGGCGCGCCGCGTCTTCCACGATGAGCGTCAGCGAGACGTGGTCCCCCGGCGAGATCGGACGGGCCAGGTCGATGAGCATGACGTGATAACCGCCCGGCTTGAGGTCCACCGCCTGGCCGGCCGGCAGGTCGATGCCGGCCACCTGGCGCATTTTCATGACGTTGTCCTGCATCGCCATTTCGTGCACTTCCACGTGCTTGGCCGCCTGCGACTCCACGCCGACGAGCCGGCCCGCCTGGGCGGAGGTCAGGCGCATGAACACGCCGGTCGCGTGCTGGTTGGGGACGGTGGCGCGCACCCAGGGGTCCTGCACGGCCAGTCCGGCGTCCTGCGCCAGGGCCGGGAGCGTGAATCCCGCCAGCGCCAGGGCGAAGACGGCGGCCAGGGGTTTGATCGAGATCTTGGTCATGGTGGTTTCCTTTGGGTGAGTCAAAGCACGGTGCGCAGGTCTTGCGCGCATTCCTGCGCCGTCTGCTGATGGCGCAGCGCGACGCGCAGCTTGCCCTGGGCGTCGATGAGGTAGGTCAGCGCGGTGTGGTCCATGGTGTAGGAAGAGCCCGTCGCGACCTTCTGGTAGAAGACCTTGAAGGACTGGGCGGCGGCCCGGGTCTGCTCCGCCGTGCCGCGCAGGCCGATGAAGCCGGGATCGAACGCCTGCGTGTACGCCCGCAGGATCTCGGCCGTGTCGCGTTCGGGGTCCACGGTAATGAAGAGGACGCGGAGCTTGTCGGCGTCGGCGCCCAGCAGCGACTTGATCTCGACCGCGCGGGTCAGCGCCGTCGGGCAGATGTCCGGGCATTGCGTGAAGCCGAAGAACAGCATGACGGGATGGCCGCGGTAGTCGGCCAGGGTGCGCGTCTGGCCGGCGGTGTCCTGCAACTGGAAGTCGCCGGCCGGCATGCTGGACAGGTCCATGCCGTGCAGGGGGGGCGTGTCGGGGCCGCAGCCGGCGAGCGGCAGCAGCGCCAGGGTCGACAGCAGCAGGCGTCGCCGCGGATCGGGCGCGGCAGCGCGTGGCGCGCCGGCTGGCGCGCGCGAAAAGAGGGAATGCATGTAAAGCCTCGGGATTGACGGGTCGGCCGCGCGGTGGCGCCGCGCGGCAAGTGCCGCCCGCAGTCCCTCGCCACTAAATATAAGTAGGGCGGCAAGGCACGCGGACGGACCTGGACGGAGTCAGGCCCGTGGTGGAGGCGCGCGGGAGCCGAGCGGCGGCCCTTGGGCCGGCTGCGCGGGCAGGAAGGGGGGAGCGGGCGGGGGCGGAGGATGTCCGGCGGCCGTCAGCAGCAGCGGCGTCATGGGCGGCGCGGTGGCGGGCGTGACGTGCGCGAGCAGGCCGAAGGGACACTGCGCGCCGGTGTCCGCGGCGCCGTGGCCCGCCTTGCCATTGCCATCGGTGGGCAGCGCCACGTTCAATACCGACAAGTCGCCCGCTGCCGAGCAGAACGTGACCTCCAGGCGGCCATCGTGCAGCGCGCGCGTGTCCGGCATGTAGCCGGCGGGGACCAGGGCCCGCAGCGCCAGGGCCAGGAGCGCCAGCCATAGCACGCCCTCGGCGCGCAGGGCGCGCAACGTGCACAGGAGGCGGGTCGTGGATGGCATGCAGGCATTCTATGCCAAGCGGTCCCGATTTCTTGGTACCCTTGAACGCACTTCGTTCCGACACGCGACCCCGTGCCCCAGGTTTCAGAGCTTTCCTTGTCCGTTTCGACCTTGCCCGTTTCGACCTTGTCCTTTGCCGTCCAGTCCCCCGCAAGGGGCCGTGCGGGATCCTTCGCCCGATGGTGGCGGGGCGCGCTGATGGCGGGGCTGCTGGTGCTGCTGGCCGCCTGCGGCACCACCAAGGTCCAGCCCGGCTACTACCGCGTCGAGTCGGGCGACACTCTCTATCAGATTGCGCGCAAAGAAGGGGCCAGCGTGCGCGACCTGGTGCGGTGGAACAACCTGTCGAACGCCAATTCGATCGAAGTCGGCCAGGTGCTGCGGGTCGATCCGCCCGCCGGGCAAGCGCGCACCTCGCCGCCGCGCAAGGCCAGCAGCAAGCCCAAGCCCAAGTCCGCGCCGCGCGCCACCGCCTCGTCCGGCAAGCGGCGCACCGCGCCGCCGGGCGCGATTTCGCTGGTCTGGCCCGCGCAGGGCAAGGTCACGCGCGGTTACGACGGATCCCACTCGAACGGCATCGTCATCACCAATGCCGCCGGCACCCCGGTCGTGTCCGCGGCGCAGGGCACGGTGGCCTATTCGGGCAGCGGCCTGCGCGGCTACGGCCATCTGGTGATCGTGAAGCACAACGCCAGCTTCCTCAGCATCTACGCGCACAACAGCAAGCTGCTGGTCAAGGAAGGGCAGCGCGTGTCCCAGGGGCAGAAGATTGCCGAAATGGGCAACAGCGACAGCAAGCAGGTGGGGTTGTATTTCGAATTGCGCTACGACGGCCAGGCCGTTGACCCGGCGGGATCGCTGCCGCCGAAGTAGCGGGCGGTGGACGCGCCCGCGCCGGCGCGGTGTCTGACACCCTGTGCGGCGTTCCAGCGGGTGTCAGGCACCGAAGCCGAAGACGGCCGCTAGATCGCGGCTTCCTGCGTCAGCGTCGACACGAACGCCGCGGTGCGCGAATCGGCGGGGCGCGTGAACACGGTGCGGGAATCCCCGGCTTCGACCACCACGCCATCCAGCAGGAATACCACTTCGCGCGACACGCTGGCGGCCAGCCGAAGGTCATGCGTGGCCATCAGCATGGTCATGCCTTCCGCGGCCAGCTGGCGCAGCACGTCGACCACCTCGGCGGCCAGTCCGGGGTCCAGCGCCGAGGTCGGCTCGTCGCAAAGCAGCACGCGCGGCGCGGGCGCCAGCGCGCGGGCGATGGCCACGCGCTGCTGCTGGCCGCCCGACAGGTTGGCCGGCCAGGCGTCCGCCTTTTCCAGCATGCCCACTTTGCGCAGCAGTTCCTCGGCTCGCGCGCGGGCACGGTCGGCGGGCCATTTCTGCACCGTCACCAGCCCCTCCATGACGTTGGCCACGACGGTCTGGTGCGGAAAGAGCTGGAAGTTCTGGAACACCATGCCGGTCTGCTTGCGCACGGCCTGGACCTGCTCGCGCGCGAGCTTGCGTCCGGGTTCGAAATCGACCGTCTCGGGTCCGATCTCCAGGCGGCCGCGGTCGGGGACTTCCAGCAGGTTCACGCAGCGCAGCAGCGTGCTCTTGCCGCTGCCCGACGGGCCGATCAGCGCGGTGACGCTGCCTTCGTCGATCTGCACGTCCACCTGCTTGAGCACGGGATTGCCGCCGAAGGACTTTTCGATTTTTTCAAGGCGGATCATCGGGTCTTCTCGCTGAACATGGCGTGCTGGCCGAAGCGCCGCTCCAGCCGCACCTGCGCCGCCGACAACACGGAACTGAATGCCAGGTAGATCAGTGCGGCCTCGGTATAGAGGATCAGCGGCTCATAGGTGACGGCGGCGATGCGCTGCGCGGCCTGGAAGATCTCGGGCACCGTCAGCACGGCGGCCAGCGAGGTGTCCTTGACCAGCGCGATGAAGGAATTGGACAGCGGCGGCACGGCCACGCGGGCGGCCTGCGGCAGGATGGTGCGGCGCAGGGCCTGGCCGCGCGTCATGCTGAGCGAATAGGCCGCTTCCCATTGGCCCTTGGTGATGGATTCGATCGCGCCGCGGATCACTTCGGAGTTGTAGGCGCCGACGTTCAGCGTGAAGCCGATCAGCGCGGCGGGCAGGGGATCCAGCACGATGCCCACGCTGGGCAGGCCGTAGAAGATGACGAAGAGCTGCACCAGCAGCGGGGTGCCGCGGATGAGCCAGACATAGAAGCGCACCACCGCCACCAGTGGCGCGGGGCCGAACAGGCGGATGAGCGCCACCACGAAGGCGAGCGCCAGGCCCAGCGCAAAGGACATCAGCGTGAGCGGCACCGTGAACACCAGCCCCGCATGCAGCAGCGGCCAAAACGAATCCGCCATGAGCTGCACCCAGGCCGGCACTGTCCATTCGCCTATTTTTGCCAGCAGCCAGTCGGGCAGGAGGGCGTGCAGCCAGGTGGGCAGCGTCATGGGCGCTCCTATTGCTTATAGGCCTATAGCGGCTTATTGCGGCTTATTGGGCGGACAGGTCCGTGCCGAAGTACTTGACCGAGATGGTCTTGTACGTGCCGTCGGCCTTCATGTCGGCCAGCGCCTTGTCGATGGCGGCCTTGAGTTCCGGATTGCCTTTGCGGATCAGCACGCCGGAATTGCTGAATTCCGCCGTCTTGTCCGTGGCCGCGATCTTCACGCGGGCGTTGGGCTTCTGCTTCTTGAAGTCCAGGAAGGACAGGTTGTCGTTGACCGTGGCTTCGACGCGGCCGGAGGTCAGCAGGTCGATGGCCTCGTTAAAGCCCTGCACGGCGACCACTTCTGCGCCGTGGCTTTGCGCCAGCTTGCCGAAGTTGCTGGTCAGCGTATTGGCGGACTTCTTGCCCTTCAGGTCCGCGAAGGACTTGATGCTGGTGTTGTCGTCGCGCACGATCAGTACGGCGGCGGACGAGATGTAGGGATCGGAAAAATCGTACTTGGCGCGGCGCGCCTCGGTGATGCCCACCTGGTTGATGACCGCGTCATAGCGCTTGGCGTCCAGACCCGCGATGAGACCGTCCCACTTGCCTTCCACGAACTGCGCCTTCACGCCCAGGCGCTCGGCGATGGCGCGGCCGATGTCCACGTCAAAGCCGGTCAACTGGCCGGAGGCATCGTGGTACGTGAAGGGCGCGTAGGTGCCCTCGGTGCCGATCTTGAACACGCCCGCGGATTTGATCTGGTCCAGCCCGGACTGGGCGTGGGCGGCGGACAGCGCGGCGGCCTGCATGAGGCCGGCGACGAGAAGCGTACGGAAGAGTTTCATGGCAATGCTCCACGGGTGATCACGGTGGAGAGCATGTGGGCCTGCAATGCCCTCCGGCTTAGCCGCACTCTAACAACCGGCCTATTTTTCCACAAAGCATATGGAATAGTAAAAATATAGCTGCAGGTCATATGGCGACGCTTGTCCCGCTTCTGTCACACATGCCCGCCATGATGGCGGGCACCGGCATGGAGCCGGGGCGGGGGCGCACATGCAGCATGGCGAACGACTCAATGGCGTGACCCATTTGACCGGGCTGGCGCTGGCGGTGCTGGCGTCCGGCGCATTGCTCACGCGCGCGGCCGAATTGCGGGTGGACACGCGCCAGATCATCGGCTGCGCCGTGTTCGCGGCGTCGATGATCGCGGTGTATGCGTCGTCGGCCCTGTTTCACTGTTCGCAGGGCCGCCGCAAGGCGATGTGGGCCAAGGCGGACCACTGCGCGATCTATCTGCTGATCGCCGGCACCTATACGCCGCTGGCGTTCGGTCCGGTGGACCACGGCTGGGGCGCGGCGATGGGGGTCGCGATCTGGTTGCTGGCCTTCGTGGGCATCAGCCGCGAACTCTGGTGGGCGCGCGGCGCCCCGCCGGCCTTGCCGCTGTACCTGGCGATGGGCTGGCTGGGCGTGGCGTTCGCCGCGCCGATCGCGGGCGCGCTATCCACGGCGGGACTGGCCTGGCTGCTCGCGGGCGCGGCCATCTACACCACGGGCACGCTGTTCTACGCGAACGACAAGCGTTGGCGCCACGCGCACGGCATCTGGCATCTTTTCGTCATGGCCGGCACGGCCTGCCACTTCGTGACGGTTTTCGGTTTCCTGGAACACGCGCCCGCCTAGCGGCGCGGCGGCTACTGCCGCCAGGCGGACAAGGGCAGCATGCCTTCGCGGCTTTTCACTTTGCGCATGACGATGTGCGAGCACAGGTCGCGCACGCCGGCCAGTTTGCTGAGCTTGTCCTCCACGAAGGTCGAGAACGCGGCCAGATTGCGCGTGCGCACGGTCAGGATGTAGTTGGAAGCGCCCGTAACGATGCTGGCCTCGGTGATTTCGTCGTGCAGCGCGATGCCGGCCAGGAATTCTTCGTGCCAGCCCACGCGCGACTGGTCCAGCGACACATGGACGATGGCCTCCAGTTCAAAGCCGAGTTTTTCGGCGTCCAGCACCGCGCGATAGCCCCGGATGAGGCCCGCTTCCTCCAGCGCGCGCACGCGGCGCAGGCAGGCCGACGGCGACAGCGCCACCTGCTCGGCCAGGTCCTGGTTGCTGAGGTGGCCGTCTTCCTGCAGGCGGGCAAGAATGCGCCGGTCTATGGCGTCGATCTGCATGGCGCAATCCAATTCTGAAAATGGCGAATGGATGCAATTTAATGCGGAAAACCCGGGTAAGTCACGACCGATTTTGCAATTTATCGGCACCTGCGCGCTGATAGTATTTAACGCGAAACCGCTAGAAGGAACGGAACATGAACACTCGCGAAGCCTGCGTGAACGCCGACCGCAAGGATCCCCTGGCCCCCTTGAAAGACCAGTTCGAGCTGCCGCCCGGCGTGCTCTACCTGGACGGCAATTCCCTGGGCGTGCTGCCCAAGACCGCCGCGGCCCGCGCCGCGCAGGTGATCGGCCAGGAATGGGGCTCGGGCCTCATCCGCAGCTGGAACACGGCCGGCTGGTTCGACTTGCCCGCGCGCCTGGGCGACAAGCTGGGCGGCCTGCTGGGCGCGCGCGAGGGCGAACTGGTCGTCACCGACACCACGTCGCTGAATATCTTCAAGGCGCTGGCCGCCGCGCTGCGCATCCAGCAGGCAAAGCACCCGGCGCGCCGCGTCATCCTGTCCGAGCGCGACAACTTCCCCACCGACCTCTACATGATCCAGGGCATGATCGACCTGCTGCAGCAGGGCTACGAAATGCGCCTGATCGACGACGATCTCCCGCTGGACAAGGCGCTGGACGATTCCGTCGCCGTCATGCTGCTGTCCCACGTCAATTACCGAAGCGGCCAGATGCACGATATGGCCGCCGTCACCGCGCAGGCGCATGAGCGCGGCGCGCTGGCCATCTGGGACCTGGCCCACGCCGCCGGCGCCGTGCCCGTGGACCTGAACGGCGCCAACGCGGACTTCGCGGTCGGCTGCACGTACAAGTACCTGAACGGCGGCCCGGGGTCGCCGGCCTTCATCTGGGTCGCGCCGCGCCACACGCAGGATTTCTGGCAGCCGCTGTCGGGCTGGTGGGGACACAGCCGCCCGTTCGACATGGCGGTGGCGTATGAGCCCGCGGGCGGCATCCGCCGCTACCTGTGCGGCACCCAGCCCATCGTGTCGCTGTCGCTGGTCGAGTGCGGCCTGGACGTGGCGCACGCGGCCGGCATGGATCAGGTGCGCAAGAAATCGCTGGCGCTGGGCGACCTTTTCATCGACCTGGTCGAATCGCGCTGCGCCGGCCACCCGCTGACGCTCGTGACGCCGCGCACGCACGCCGACCGCGGCAGCCACGTGAGCTTTCGCCATCCCAACGGCTTCGAGGTGATGCAGGCCTTGATCGCGCGCGGCGTGATCGGCGACTACCGCGAGCCCGAAGTGTTGCGCTTCGGGCTCACGCCCCTGTACATCGGTTATGCCGACGTCTGGGACGCCGTCGACATCCTGAAGGACGTGCTGGACACGCGCGCCTGGGACAAGCCCGAGTTCAAGCAGCGCTCCGCCGTGACCTGATCCCGGACGTTGCACCTGGCCGCGCCGGCCTTCCAAGCCGCCATCCCCAATAAAACAGCGCAGTAAAGGAGGAGACAATGCAACAACAGAAAGGATTCGGGCGGATCGCCGAACGCGAGCAGGGGCTCAAGCGCCGCCTGACGTCCGGGCAGATGAGCATGATCGCCATTGGCGGGGCCATCGGCACGGGGCTGTTCCTGGGCAGCAAGTTCGCCATCGGCTTTGCCGGCCCCAGCGTGCTGATCAGCTATGCCATCGGCGGGTTCATCACCCTGCTGCTGATGGCCTGCCTGGCGGAAATGACGGTCGCGCATTCCACGTCGGGCTCCTTCGGCGCCTACGCCGAACACTACATCGGCCCGCTGGCCGGCTTTCTGGTGCGCTATGCGTACTGGTCCTGCGTGGTCCTGGCCGTGGGCACCGAAGTGACGGCGGTGGCCGAGTACATGAGCTTCTGGTTTCCCGGCGTGCCCGGCTGGCAATGGGTGTGCCTGTTTTCGGCGGCGCTCATCGTCATCAATGCAATGAGCGTCAAGGCGTTCGGCACCATCGAATACTGGTTTTCGACCATCAAGATCAGCGCCATTGTCGGCTTCATCATCCTGGGCGCGTATGTGGTGTGGGGCAGCCCGCAGTACGGCGCCGCGCTGTACACCTCGCATGGCGGCTTCTTTCCGAACGGCGTGTGGGGGATGTGGATCGCGGTGGTGATCTCGATCTTCAGTTATCTGAGCGTCGAGATGATCGCCGTGGCGGCGGGCGAAGCCGAGGATCCCGAACGCGCCGTCAAGCAGGCGTTTCGCGCCACCATCATCCGGCTGGTCGTCTTTTATCTGCTGACGCTGGCGCTGATCCTGGCCATCGTGCCGTGGGACGAAGCCGGCAAGGGCGGCAGCCCGTTCGTGAAGGTGATGCAGGCGCTGGAGATTCCGGGCGCGGCCGGCGTCATCAACTTCATCGTGCTGGTGGCGGCGCTGTCGGCCATGAACAGCCAGCTCTACATCACCACCCGCATGATGTTCAGCCTGTCGCGCGCGGGCCACGCGCCGTCGGCGCTGGGCCGGCTGACGCGCAGCGGCACCCCGCTGAACGCGCTGCTGCTGTCCACCAGCGGCATCGCCATCGCCACGGTGCTGAACGTGCTGTATCCCGAGACGGCCTTCACGCTGATGATGGCCATCTCGATGTTCGGCGCGCTGTTCACGTGGATGATGATCTTCGTCACGCACTACTTCTTTCGCCGCCGCTGGGTGCGCGAAGGCGGCGAGCGGCTGTCGTTCCGCATGCCGGGCTTTCCCGTGCTGACGCTGCTGGGCGCGGTGGCGATGCTGGCGATCCTGGTCACCACCTGGTTCACCAGCGTGTTCAAGATGACGCTGGTGTTCGGGGTGCCGTTCCTGCTGTTGCTGGCCGCGCTGTATTACCTGCTGTTCAGGAAACGCGCGCAGGCGGTGGCGCTGAACGCAAGCCGCCAGCAGGCCTGACGCGCGGCGGCGCGGCCTGCGCCCGCCTCGCTAGACGGCGGCAACCGCGCGCTCGGACCGGGCCGCGACCGGCGGGGACGCGGGGGCAAAGACCCGCAGCCGGTGGCCGTCGGGATCCAGCGCGACGAACGTGCGTCCGAAGTCCATGTCGGTCGGGGCCTGCAGGATCGGCAGTCCGCGCAGGCTCCAGTCCACATGGCGCTGGTCGACGGCGTCGGCATCGGACACGGAGAAGGCCAGTTCGGACGCCCCGCCGCGCCCGGCCGCCGCGGGCGCGGCGGCGTAGCGCGACCACAGGCCCAGCATCAGCCCGGAGTCCAGCGCGAACAGCGCGAACGTCGGCGATGCATCGACGGGCGGGCGCTGGAGCAGCGCGCTGTAGAAGGCGGCGCTGGCCTGCGGATTTTCCACATACAGGATGACGAAATTGGTGTCTGACATGATGCGCTCCGGGTGATTGACGCGCTCATGATAGGCAGGGGTGCTGTCAGTTTTTGGCAGTAGCGTACGTCAGTCTTTGCGCGCCTCGTGCTCCAGCGCGCGCCATTCCTTGAGCAGCATGTGCCGGCGTTTGGGGTACCGGTCCGCAATGGCCAGCGTGGCGATGCGGTCGGTGCGGAAATGCCGGAAGTCGCCGCGCAATTCGCACCACGCCATCACCAGGCGCACGCTGTCGAAGAACCCCAGCGCAAATGGCCAGATGACCCGGCTGGAATCGGACCCCTTGTCGTCGCGGTACGTGATGTCCAGCTTCTGCTCGGCGCGGATCGCCTGGCGGATCAGCGCCACGTCGACCCGGTCCGTCACCGCGACGGCGCTGGGAGCGACCAGCAGCGGAATGGCGTCCAGCTCGTCGCGCAGCTCCTGCGGCAGCACCGCGCCGATCTTGGCCAGTGCATTGCGGGCCGCCAGGCCCAGGCGCTCGTCCGAGCGGCGGGCCACCCAGCGCGTGCCCAGCACCAGCGCCTCGATCTCTTCGGTGCTGAACATCAGCGGCGGCAGCATGAAGCCGGGCCGCAACACATAGCCGACCCCGGGCTCGCCCTCGATCTCCGCGCCCTGGCATTGCAGCGTGGCGATGTCGCGATACAGGGTGCGCAGGCTGATGCCCATCTCGGCCGCAAGCCGGCGGCCGCTGACGGGCAGGCGGTGGCGGCGCAGGGTCTGGAGGAGCTCCAGGAGGCGTTCGGTGCGGGACATGGGGCGGGCGGAAGAGGGACGCCGCAATACTGCCATGAATTGGCAGCAGGCGGTGCTCAACAGATCCGGAGCGGCCGGATGCAATGCCCCGGACATTCCCCAAGGCCGACGCCGGCCGCCCTGCCGCGCCAGGCCGCGCGGGTTCCGCCCGCTACACCAGGAAAACGACGGCGACGATGGCGATCCCGAGCAGCAGGTTCACGCCCACCCAGCGCCGCACGCCGGCCATGGCCCGGCCGCCCGCGGGCCAGTCGGACGCCGCCACGGCCGCGGCCAGCCGCTTGTACAGCGCGAACCGGATGTGGCCGTAGATGGCCATCATGACGATGCCGCCCGAGGCCATCAGCGTCCAGCTCCTGGGCATGAAGAAGGCGCCGCCCGTCTGCGCCGCCTGGCTGGCGGCCAGGCCGATCATTCCGGCGCCGGTCAGCAGAATCAGGGCGATGGCCGCCATCACGGCGTCCAGGAAAGGCCCCAGCACCGAGGACATGAGTTTCAGCCGAACGGGGGGCTCCAGCTTCGCGGCCGCCGGCCGCAGGAAACAGTGGGCGAAGAACATGCCGCCCACCCAGAGGATCACGGCGATGACGTGGACGAATTGCAGGACGGCGTAGAGCATGAGGTCAGCCTGAGGAAAGCGGCGCCGCGGGAGGCGGGCACCGTACGGATGATATCTCCGCAAGGCCGGCGCGCGGACTTGACCTGGATCAGGGTTTTGCATTTAGAATGAGATTGATTTCTATTTGTAGTTGTGATTTTTGTCGTTGTGATTTTTGTCGTTGTGATTTTTGTCGTTGTGATTTTTGTCGTTGTGATTTTTGTCGTTGTGATTTTTAGCGTTGTGAGTCAGGGAGCCATCCGTGCCGAATTCCGTGCTCGCCTCGGGCGATGCCGTCAATCTCCTGTATCGCGCCCATCACGGGTGGCTGCATGGGTGGCTGCGCGCCAAGCTGGGCAATAGCTTCGATGCCGCCGATCTTGCGCAGGACACGTTCGTGCGCGTGCTGCGCCACCGCCACGAGCTGGATGCGCTGCGCGAGCCGCGCGCCTACCTGACCACGATCGCCAAGCGCCTGCTCTTGAACCACCACCGACGCCGCTCGGTGGAGCAGGCCTATCTCGAGGCCCTGGCCTTGATGCCCGAGGCGCTGGTTCCCTCCGCGGAGCAGCGCCTCATCATCCTGGAGACGCTGCAGGAAATCGAAGAGATGCTGGCGGGCCTGTCGCTGCCCGCCCGCCAGGCTTTCCTGATGGCGCAACTGGAAGGCCTGAGCCACGGCGAGATCGCCGCCAGGCTCAACGTGTCGCTGCGCACCGTGCACCGCTACATCACCAAGGGATACGAGCAATGCATCATGGCGGTGATGTGAGCCCCCAGGCCGACGCGGCCGGCGAGCTGCCGGCCGTCGAGCGCAACGTCGCGCGCGAAGCCGCGCGCTGGCTCTTGCGGCTGAGCTCGGGACGGGCCACGGACGCGGACGTGCATGCCTGCGACCAGTGGCGCGCCAGCAAGGCCGAACACGAATACGCCTGGCAGCGGGCGCAGCGGGTGAATGCGCGCTTCGGGCTGATTCCGTCGGCGCTGGGCATGGCGACGCTGGATCGTCCGGATCTCAAGCGCCGCCGCGCCGCCTTGAAGACGCTGGTGGCCCTGGTGGTGGCCGGACCGGCGGGCTGGGCGGCCTGGCGCGCCGATCCCCTGGACTGGAGCGCCGACTACCGGAGCGTGGTGGGCGAACGGCGCGACGTCAAGCTGGCCGACGGGTCCACCCTGCACTTGAACACGTCCAGCGCCGTCGACGTGCTGTTCGACGACGCGACGCGGCTGCTGCGGCTGCGCGGCGGAGAGATCGCCGTCCATGCCGTGGCGGACCCGGCCAGCCACCCGCGGCCATTCATCGTGCGCACGCGGCTCGGGGACATCGAGGCGCAGGCGTCGCGATTCTGTGTGCGCCAGGAAGGCGGGCGCTGCCAGCTCAGCGTGCAGGAAGGCCGCGTGCGCGTCAGCAGCCCCGCGCAGCCGGGCCGCTTCGTCAGCGTTTCGGCGGGCGAGCAAAGCAGCCTGTCGGCCAACGGCGCCGCGGCGGCGACGCCGGCCGATCCGCATGCCAGCGATTGGCTGCGCGGCGTGCTGTACGCCAGCGCGCTGCGGCTGGATGCCTTCGCGGCGGAACTGGGCCGCTACCGACAGGGCATCCTGCGCTGCGATCCCGAGATCGCGCACCTGCGCATCTCGGGCGCGTTCCAGTTGCACGACACCGACGCGGTGCTGGCGGCCCTGCCGGCGACCCTGCCCGTGCAGGTGCGCTACCGCACGCCGTACTGGGTGACGATTGTTGCGCGCGAGGCGGCGGCGTGACGGCGGCGCGGGCGACGGGCTTTTTTGGCCGCGCGCAAAAAAACTTTTGAAAATGCTGTCCGGTTCTGAATTCCCGAGGGTCATGGTCTGTATAGGCACACGGATGCCGATACCTGTTGGATCGAAAGGACGACCATGGCTTACTTCCCCGCCGGCCGCGCAAGCGGCTCCCGACCAGCCCGAGGCGCGCAATGCCGGCTGACCCGTCTTACCGCCGCGGTGCATGCCGCGCTGGCCCTGGCCGCGGCATCCGCCGCGATGCTGCCGATGGCGGCAGCGCAGGCGCAGGGAACGGCGGCCGCGCAGGCGGGAGCACGCGGCTACAGCATCCCGGCGGGGGCGCTGGCCGACGCATTGCCGCGCTTTGCGGACAGCGCGGGCGTGACGGTGCTGTTCGACGCGGCGCTGGTGGGACAACGCCGCACCGCGGGGCTGCAGGGGGAGTATTCCGTGCATGAAGGCTTCTCGCGTCTTCTGGCGGGCAGCGGCCTGGGCGTGCAGGAGCGCAGCGCGGGCGTGTTCGTGCTGCAGGCCCTGCCTCAGGGCGCCGTGACGCAGCTCGCGCCGGTCCTGATCGACGGGGAGGCCGCGGTCATCACGCCGGCCTGGACCACCACCACTGACCGCCGCCGCCTGGACGACCTGCAGATCCGGAGCTGGACCGACCTGAGCCGGCGCGCCGAACCCGGCGTGAGCTTCAATCGCCAGACCAACAGCATCAACATCCGCGGCCTGGACCAGGACCGGGTGCTGACCCGCGTCGATGGCATCCGCCTGCCCTGGCTGGACGACGGCGCGCGCGGCGTGAAGGGCGGGCTGGAAGCCGTGGATTTCAACAGCCTGTCGCGCCTGGACATCGTGCGCGGCGCGGACGCGACCGGCGGCGGCTCGGGCGCGATTTCCGGCATCGCCGACCTGCACACCCTGAATCCCTCGGATCTGCTGGGCGGCGGCAAGCGCTTCGGCGCGCTGGCCAAGACCGACTATGACTCCGCCGACAGCAGTTGGGGCGCCAACGCCGCGCTGGCCGGCCAGATCCACAGCAACACGTTCTGGCTGGTGCAGGCCGGCGTGCGCAACGGGCACGAACTGGACAACCGCGGCGAGGTCGGCGGCTATGGTCCCAACCGCAGCAAGCCCAGCCCCGAGGACTATGACCAGCGCAGCTTCCTGATGAAGCTGCAGCAGCGCGTGGACGGCGCCCATCTTTTCGGCCTGACGGGCGAATACTTCAAGCGCGACGCCGACATCGACAGCAAATGGGAGCAGGGCCCCGGCACCAGCTACCTGATCGGCGAAAACAGCACCCGCAAGGAAACCGAGCGCGAGCGCGTGTCGTTCGACTACACGTACACCGCGCCGGATTCGGGCAGCCTCATCGACACGGCCAACGCGGTGGTCTATTGGCAGCGCGTGCGCCTGGACAACTCGCAGAACGGCATCCGCGGCGTCGACGCGCGCGCCCGCATCATTCCGGGCGACCCGTTCCGCTACGGCTTTCCCAATGGTCCGTATGGCCGCAGCAATTCGATCCAGCAGACCTTGTTCGGCGCCAGCACCGAATTCACCAAGCGCATCGCGGGCGAGTCGGTGGCGCAGCTATGGTCTTTCGGCGGCGAGTGGTACGGCAACAAGACCGAGCAGAATTCCAGCGGCTACGACAACTGCCCCGCGATCCGTCCCGGCACGCCCGCGCCATTCGGCCCGCGCGCCTGCGACATGCTGCACACCAACCAGGCCGACGTGCCGCAATCCAAGGGCAACCAGTGGGCGCTGTGGGTGCAGGACGAGTTCAGCTTTGCCGACGGGCGCTACACGCTGGCGCCGGCCGTGCGCTACGACCATTACGAGCAAAGGCCGCAGTCCAGCGCCAGCTACGAAAGCAATCCGAACGCGGGCGCGCTGCCGCCGACCAACAGCGGCAGCCGCTTTTCGCCCAAGCTGCTGGCCACGTGGCGGGCGGCCGGCCAGCTCAGCCTCTATGCGCAATACGCCTATGGCTTCAAGGCCCCCAGCGCCACGCAGCTCTACACCAACTATGGCGGCCCCGGCACGTACCTGCGCGTGGGCAATCCGTACCTGAAGCCCGAAACCAGCAAGGGCTGGGAGCTGGGCGCCAAGATCGGTTCCGACGACCTGGGCGGTGCGGTATCGTTGTTTGATAATCGTTATCAGAACTTCATCGATGGCGATGTGCCGCTCAATCCCGATTCGCCGCAGTGGCAGCCGGGGTGGGCGGGGCAGTATCCGCTGGGCGTGACGGGCAACGTCAACCGCGCCAAGGTCCGCATCTACGGCGCCGAGGCGAGCGCGCACTGGAAGTTCGCGCCGGGCTGGCGCACCTGGGGCTCGCTGGCGTGGGCGGTGGGCAAGGACGAGGGCACGGGGCAGTACCTGAATTCCGTGGCGCCGCTCAAGGCGGTGCTCGGCGTGGGTTATGGCCGCGACGTGTGGGGCGTGGATGCGATGCTCACCACGGCAATGCAGCGCAACAAGGTCGAATATCCGGAGGCCTCGGCCGATGCGCCCAACCCCGATTTCAAGGCGCCGGGCTATGGCGTGGTCGACCTGATGGGGTACTGGCGTCCCGCCGCGGTGAAGGGATTGCAGGTGCAGGCGGGGGTGTTCAACCTCTTCGACAAGAAGTACTGGGAGGCCATCAACGTGCCGACCGCGGGCGCCACCGCGATTCCGCGCACGGTCGACTGGTACACGGAACCGGGACGCAGCGTGCGCGTTTCGCTGACGTATCAATATTGAGTTCGGTCCGCCGCCGTTCGGCGCTGACCGGACCGGCGGCGGTTTTCAGCAATGGTTTGCACTGGCCGGAGGGCCTACGATGACGAATACCGATTTCAGGATCCGCGCTGAAGCATTGCGCGCCCGCAACGAGGCCCTGGCCGCCTCCCAACCCGGGCTGCGCGCCCGCAACCTGGCCCAGGCGCTGGGCGTATCCGAAGCCGAGTGGGTGGCCGCGGGCTGTGGCGGCGTGAAGGCCACCGCGCTGCACGGCACGCCGCAGGAGATCTTCCGCGAACTGGGCACGCTGGGCGAGGTCATGGCGCTGACGCGCAACGACTGGTGTGTGCACGAACGCCACGGCAGGTACGAGGACATCCAGGCCGAAGGTCCGGTGGGCCTGGTGCTGGGACCGGACATCGACCTGCGCGTGTTCTTCACCGCGTGGAAGTCGGCCTGGGCGGTCGAGCAGGACGGGCGCCACAGCCTGCAGTTCTTCGACGGCGCGGGCGTGGCGGTGCACAAGGTGTACCGCACCGATGCCACCGATGCGGCCGCGTATGACGCGCTGGTCGCGCGGTTCGCGGGCGAATCGCAATGGCCCGTGGCGCAGCCCTACGCGCCGTCCGCCGATGCCGGGCAGGTCGAGGACGCGCAGGCCTGGCGCGAAGCCTGGCTGGGCATGAAGGACACGCACGAATTCTTCCCGCTGCTGCGCAAGTTCAAGGTGTCGCGCCTGGCGGCCCTGGCGGCGGCCGGCGAAGACCTGGCGCAGCCGGTGCCGGCCGACGCCGTGGAACGCATGCTGCAATCGGCGTCGGAATCGGGCCTGCGCATCATGTGCTTCGTGGGCAACCGCGGCATGATCCAGATCCACTCCGGCCCCGTGCAGTCGCTGCGCCGCACCGGTCCGTGGTTCAACGTGCTGGACCCGACATTCAACCTGCACCTGGATACGACGGCCATCGCCTCGGCGTGGGTGGTCAACAAGCCTACGGCGGACGGCTGGGTGACCTCGCTGGAGGTGTACGCCGCCACCGGCGACCTGATCGTGCAGTTCTTTGGCGAACGCAAGCCGGGCAAGCCGGAACTGGCGCCATGGCGCGAACTGATGGTCGGCCTGTGCAGCGCCCCGCTGGCCGCTTGAGCACATAAGGAAATGGCGATGAAAAAATGGTTGGCAGGGTTGGCGTGGATGCTGGCGGCAAGCGCGCAGGCGGCGCCGCCCGAGCGGGTCGTGACGCTGGGCGGCAGCGTGACTGAGATCGTGTATCGGCTGGGGCAGGGCGGCAAGCTGGTGGGAGACGATCTGTCCAGCCTGTACCCGGAGGCCGCGACCAAGCTGCCGCGCGTCGGCTATTACCGCGCGGTGCCGGTCGAGGGCGTGCTGGCGCTCCAGCCCGACCTGGTGCTGGCGTCCGAGCAGGCGGGGCCGCCCGACGCCCTCAAGCGCCTGGGCGAGGTCGGCGTGCGCATCGTCACCGTGCCGGATTCGCCGTCGGTGGAGTCGCTGAAGGCGCGCATCCGCAACATTGCCGACGCGCTCGACGCGGCGCCGGCGGGCGAAGCCCTGGTGTCCGAGATCACCCGCGACCTCCAGGCGGTCGAGGCGATTCCCGGCACCGGCGCGCGCGCGATCCTGCTGCTCAACCGCACCGGCACGCTGCAGGGCGCGGGCGGCGGCACGGCCGCCAACGAGGTCATGACGATGGCGGGACTGGTCAACGTGCTGAAGGACCAGCATGGCTACAAGCCGGTGTCCGCCGAGGCCGTCAGCGCGCTGGCGCCCGAAGTGATCGTCGTGACCCGCACGTCGCTGGACGCGTCGGGCGGCCTGGACAAGCTGCTGGCCCAGCCGGGCATCGCGTCCACGCCCGCCGCCGCGCGCAAGCGCGTCATCGTCATGGACGACCTGCTGCTACTGGGCATGGGCCCGCGCTTGCCGTTGGCGCTGACCGAACTCAAGCGGGAGGCGGCCGGTGTCATGGGGCGCTAGCGCCAGGCGCGCACCCGCGCCGCTGGCGCTGGCGGCGCTGGCAGCGGGCCTGCTGCTGGTGGCGCTGGCCGCGAGCAGCAGCGGCGCCGTGCAGATTCCCTTGCGCGACATCCCCGCGCTGCTGTGGGGCCAGCCGGCGGCCGGGGACGCGCTCTGGCGCAACGTGCTGATCGACATCCGGCTGCCCCGCGTGCTGTTCGCCATGGTGGCGGGCGCCGCGCTGGCCATATCGGGCGCGGCGATGCAGGCCCTGTTCCGCAATCCCTTGGCCGAGCCCGGCCTGATCGGGATTTCGGCGGGGGGCTCGCTGGGCGCGGTGGCCGCCATCGTGCTGACCTCGGGCGGATTCTGGGTGCTGGCGCCGGCCGCCTTTGCGGGCAGCCTGCTCGCCACCTTCTGCGCCTATGCGCTGGGCCGCCGCGTGCCCGGCGTGGCCGGCCTGCTATTGGCGGGCATTGCCATCAACGCGGTGGCCGGGGCCATGATCGGGCTGTTCACCTTCGTGGCCAACGATGCCCAGTTGCGCGACCTGACGTTCTGGACCATGGGCAGCCTGGCCGGCGCGAAGTGGTCGCTGCTGGCGTTCCTGGGGCCCTGGGTGTTGCTGATGTCCTGGTGGCTGATGCGCCAGTGGCGCGTGATGAACGCCCTGCTGCTGGGCGAGCGCGAAGCGCAGCACCTGGGCTATGCGCTCAAGCGCGTGCGCGCGCAACTGGTGCTGGCGTGCGCGCTGATCGTGGGGCCGCTGGTGGCCGCGACGGGCGGCATCGGCTTCGTGGGCCTGGTGGTGCCGCACCTGGTGCGCATGACGCTGGGCGCCAACCACCGCTGGCTGCTGCCCGCCTGCGTGCTGGGCGGCGCGCTGGCGCTGACGCTGGCCGACTGGCTGGCGCGGGTGGCGGTGGTGCCGGCCGAACTGCCGATCGGGCTGGTGACCAGCCTGGTGGGCGGTCCCTTTTTCTTGTGGCTGCTGGCGCGCGGCCGGAGGCATGGATGATGCTCGCGGCCGAGAACCTCATACTGACGCGCGGCGGCAACCGCATCCTGGACCAGGTGTCGCTCGCGGTGCGGCCCGGCGAAGTGGTGGGCCTGCTGGGCGCCAACGGCGCGGGCAAGTCGACGCTGCTGGGCGCGATGTCCGCCGAACTGGCGCCCGAGTCCGGCACGGTGCGGCTGGGCGACGCCGATGTGCAGGGGCTGGGCCACCGGCAACAGGCCCGGCGGCGCGCCGTGCTGCCCCAGAAGCCCGGCCTCGCCTTTGACCTGGACGTGCGCGAGGTGGTGGCGATGGGCGCCTATCCCTTTCCGGAGCTGTCGCCCGCGCAGGTGGAGGCGCTGGTCGAGCAGGCGCTGGGCTGGGCCGACGTGACCCACCTGAACGCGCGGCGCTATCCCGAACTTTCCGGCGGCGAACAGCAGCGCGTGCAGTTCGCCCGCGTCCTGGTGCAGTGCAAGGCGGCGCGCGTGGACGGCGAGCCGCGCTATCTGCTGCTGGACGAACCCACCGCCAGCCTGGACCCCAGGCACCAGGGCGACCTGCTGCGCGTGGCGGCGGGCCTGGCCCATGCCGGCGATACGGGGGTACTGGTGATCCTGCATGACATGAACCTCGCGGCGCGCTGGTGCGACCGCCTGCTGCTGCTCTGCGGCGGCCGCGAAATCGCGGCGGGCGCGCCGGCGCAGGTGCTGACGCCGAAGAACCTGCACTTGGCCTACGGCATCGACGCCCACGTCATGCCCCATCCCCTGCGGCCGGACCGGCTGCTGGTGGTGACGGCCTGACGGCACGTCGGCGTGACGCGGCGCGCGGGGCCGGTAAAATGGCGGGCATTGCATTGCGCCATTCATTTCCTACAGGATCCCGTGTCATGCCTACTTTTGACGTCGTCTCCGAAGTCGACAAACACGAATTGACCAACGCGGTCGACCAGGCCAACCGCGAATTGTCCACGCGCTTCGACTTCAAGGGCACCGAAGCCAAGTTCGAACTCGACGGCTACGTCGTGACCCAGGTCGCCTCCAGCGCATTCCAGCTCAAGCAGATGCTGGACATCCTGCGCGGCCGCCTGTCGGCGCGCGGCATCGACGTGCGCTGCCTGGACGTCGCCGACCCGCTCGAAAACCTGGGCGGCGCCCGCCAGAAGGTCACCATCAAGCAGGGCATCGAACAGCCCGTCGCCAAGAAGCTCATCGCCGCCATCAAGAACGCCAAGCTCAAGGTGGAATCGCAGATCAACGGCGACAAGCTGCGCATCTCGGGCAAGAAGCGCGACGATCTGCAGACCGCGATCGCGCTGCTGAAAAAGACCGACGTCGACCTGCCGCTGCAGTTCGAGAATTTCCGCGACTGACGGCACGGGCCCGCACCGATGGGGCATTCCGGCGAACTGCTCCTGGTCGTGGAGCTTGCGCGCGCCGGCGGCATGTCGGCGGCCGCGCGTGAGCTCGACGTCACGCCCGCCGCCGTCAGCAAACGGCTGGCGCAGATCGAGGCGCGGCGGGGCGTGCGCCTTTTCAACCGCAGCACGCGCCGCCTGAGCCTGACCGCCGAAGGCGAGGTCTACCTGGAAAACGCCCGGCGCATCCTGGGCGAAATCGACGACCTGGACGAGCTCATCGCCAGCCGCCAGGCCAGCCCGCGCGGCCTGCTCAAGGTCAATGCGCCGCTGGGCTTCGGCCGCAGCTACATCGCGCCGGCCATCGCGGAATTCGCGCAGCAGTATCCCGAGGTCTCGCTGCAATTGCAGTTGACCGACCGGCCTGCGGATTTCGTGCGGGAGGCGTTCGACGTCGCGGTGCGCTTTGGCGATCTGCCCGACACCAGCCTCATCGCGCGCAAGATCGCGCCCAATCGCCGCCTGGTCTGCGCCTCTCCCGGCTACCTGAAAACGCACGGCGTACCCGCCACGCCGCATGACCTTGCGCGCCATCAATGCATCGTGCTGCGCCAGAACGAGGCCGCCTACGGCCTGTGGCGGTTCACCAAGGGCCGGCGCAGCGAGACCGTGAAGGTGCGCGGCAACCTGAGCAGCAACGACGGCGAGGTCACGCTGACGTGGGGGCTGGCCGGCCTGGGCATCCTGCAGCGCGCCGAATGGGACCTTGCGCGCTACCTGCGCAGCGGCCGGCTGGTGCAGGTGCTGCAGGACTATGCGCTGCCGCAGGCCGACATCTATGCCGTCTTTCCCGAACGCCACCACCTGTCCGCCAAGGTGCGCGCCTTCGTGGATTTCCTGGTGGGCTACTTCCGGGAAGGATCGGAAGGCCGCTGGTAGCGCTGGCGACGGGGTTGCCGGCGCGCTCAGGCCCAGGCGCTCAGGCCGGGGGCGGTCGCGGCGCCGCGCTCACGCCGTCCACAGGTGCTGCGCCGCGTAAGCCCGCCATGGCCGCCAGGCCTCGGACCGCGCCAGCAGTTGGGCCGGCGTATACGCCCGCGATTCCAGCCGTTCCAGCGCGCGTATCAGCCCGATGTCCGCATGCGGGAACGCATCCGGTTCCCGCAACTGGCGCAACGCGATGTACTGCGCCGTCCATTCCCCGACCCCGCGGATCATGCGCAGCCGCCGCACGGCCTCGTCCAGCCCGCCGGCCGCGTCGAACAGCTGCGGGTCCGCCACGGCGGCGGCCGCCACCGCCGACAGCGTGGCCGCGCGGCTGCGCGGCATGCCCAGCGACGCCAGCTCCGCGGCGGCCACCGTTTCCGGCAAGGGAAACACGTGTGTCAGCGCGCCGTCCGGCCGGGCCAGCGGAACACCGTGCGCCGCCACCAGCTTGCCGGCCAGCCGGATGGCGGCGGCCACCGTGATCTGTTGTCCCAGCACCGCGCGCATGGCCAGTTCAAAGCCGTCCCACGCGCCCGGCACGCGCAGCCCCGGCCGCGCCTGCATCAGCGCGCTCATGACCGGGTCTGCGGAAAACTGGGCGGCAATGGCGGCCGGATCGCTCGCCAGGTCGAAGACGCGGCGCAGGCGCGCGATGATGGCCGGAAGGGATTGCAGCCGGGGAAAGCGCACCGTCGCCTGCAGCGCATGGCCTTTGCCGGGCCTGACCGTCACGGTGCCCTGCGCGCCGTCCAGGCAGAGGGTGCGCGCGTAGGTGTCGTCCTCGACGGTTTCGATGCCGGGGATGGCGCGCACGCGCAGGAACGCCAGCATGGCGTCCCAGTCGTACGGCGGCCGATAACGCAGCAGCAGCTTGATCTCGCCGTCCGGCCCCGCCGGCGCCTCGGGCTTGCCCGAACGCCGCAGCGCGCCCGGCGGCCGCCCGAAGAGGTCGAGGAAGATTTCGTTGAAGCGCCGGATGCTGCCAAATCCCGCCGCGAAGGCGATCTCGGCCATGGGCAGCTGCGTTTCATGAATGAGCTGCTTGGCCAGCAGCACGCGGCGCGTCTGCGCGACCGTCACGGGCGACGCGCCCAGATGCTGGCGGAACTGCCGGCGCAACTGACGCTCGCCCACGCCCAGGCGCCGCGCCAGGGCGTCCACGCCGGCATCGTCCAGCGCGCCCAGCTCGATCAGCTGCAGCGCGCGCGCCACGCTGTCCGGCAACTCGTGGCCGGGGCCGACTTCGGGCGCGGTTTCCGGCCGGCAGCGCAGGCACGGGTGGTAGCCGGCCTCTTGCGCGGCGGCCGCGGTGGAAAAGAACGTGACGTTCCTGGACAGGGGCGTGCGCGCCGGGCACACCGGCCGGCAGTAGATGCGCGTGGTCTTGACGGCCGTGAAGAAGCGGCCGTCGTAACGGGCGTCGCGCACCTGGATGGCGCGGTAGCAGGCGTCGTGGTTCAGCTTGAGGAGCGGGTTGGGGTTCAGGTCCATGCGGCGATGCTAACGCCGGCAGGCAGGCGGGATCTAGCGGTTTCCGGACAGGGTTGTGCGGGTCACACTGAGGTCCGGAATCCGCCAGCCCGCGTCGCTTGGGCAGGTCTATAGTGGCGGCATTTCCACACGCTCGGAGCGCATCATGGCGGTACAGACCTTCCTGCTGGAACGCTTGTCCACGCCCCTGGGCCAGATGCTGGTGCTGACCGACGCGCAAGCCAGCCTGCGCGCCGTGGACTGGGAAGACTACGAGTCCCGCATGCACACCTTGCTGCGCCGCCAGTACGGCCAGGGCACGGTGGCGCTGCGCGACGCCGCCCGGCCCTCGCAGGCCAGCCGCACGCTGCAGGCGTATTTCGACGGCGACGTCGGCGCCATCGCGCGGTTGCCCGTCGCGTTTGGCGGAACCCCGTTCCAGCGGCAGGTCTGGCAGGCGCTGCGCGCCATCGAAGGCGGCCGCACCGTCAGCTACGGCGCGCTGGCCGAGCGCATCGCGCGGCCCACGGCCGTGCGCGCCGTCGGCCTGGCCAATGGCGCCAATCCGGTGGGCATCGTCATTCCGTGCCATCGGGTGATCGGCGCCAACGCCGCGCTGACCGGCTACGGCGGCGGCCTGCATCGCAAGCGCTGGCTGCTCGCGCACGAGGCCGACTGGCTGAGCGCGCAGCCCGCCGGCGCGGCCCCGGCCGCACTTTCAACTCCAGGTTGAAAATGTTGTGAATTGGCGCGCGGGCGCCGCGCGTCCCGGCCGGTACAGTGCCAGCAGACTTTCATCCACACGGAGCGCTGGCGCCCATGAAGACCTATCGCATCGCAACCATCCCCGGCGACGGCATCGGCAAGGAAGTGATTCCGGCCGGCCGGCGCGTCATGCAGGAACTGGCCGACCAGGGCGGTCCGCGCTTTGACTTCCAGGATTTCGACTGGGGCGGCGACTACTACCGCAAGCACGGCGTCATGATGCCGGCCGATGGCCTGGATGCGCTGCGCGAAAAGGACGCGATCCTGTTCGGCTCGGCCGGCGATCCGGACATCCCCGACCACGTCACGCTGTGGGGGCTGCGCCTGAAGATCTGCCAGGGCTTTGACCAGTACGCCAACGTGCGTCCCACGCGCATCCTGCCCGGCATCGACGCGCCGCTCAAGCGCTGCACGCCCGAACAGCTGGACTGGGTGATCGTGCGCGAGAACTCCGAAGGCGAATACGCCGGCGTGGGCGGACGCGTGCACCAGGGGCATCCCATCGAGGCCGCCACCGACGTGTCCATCATGACGCGCGCCGGCGTCGAGCGCATCCTGCGCTTCGCCTTCACGCTGGCGCAATCGCGGCCCCGCAAGCAGTTGACCGTGATCACCAAGTCCAATGCCCAGCGCCACGCCATGGTGATGTGGGACGAGATCGCCCTGCAGATCAGCCGCGAGTTTCCCGACGTGGCCTGGGACAAGGAACTGGTGGACGCCGCCACCGCGCGCATGGTCAACCGGCCCGCGTCGCTGGACACCATCGTCGCCACCAACCTGCACGCCGACATCCTGAGCGACCTGGCCGCGGCGCTGGCCGGCAGCCTGGGCATCGCGCCCACCGGCAACATCGATCCCGAGCGCCGCTACCCCTCGATGTTCGAGCCCATCCATGGCTCGGCGTTCGACATCATGGGCAAGGGCCTGGCCAATCCCATCGGCACATTCTGGTCGGTGGTCATGCTGCTGGAGCATCTGGGCGAAACCGAGGCCGCCGCCCGGCTGATGCAGGCCATCGAAAGCGTCACCGCCGATCCCGCGCTGCACACCGGCGACCTGGGCGGCCGCGCGACGACCGAGCAGGTAACCGCGGCGGTCTGCGAGAGGCTGGCCGCCTCGGCGCGGGCCAAGGCGGCGTAAGCGGTGTCCTGTTCCGGTGTCTGACACCGTATCGAACCAGGCCCCAAGAACATCAGATTCAAGGCCTGCGCCTGGCAACAAATAAAAGACGAAGTCCATTCGTATCCAGGAGACAAACCATGCATAAGAAAGCGATGACGGCGCGCGCCCTGGCGTTCGCCTGCCTGATGGGCCTTTCCTTTTCGGGTGGCGCGCAGGCGCAGTCCTATCCGGCCAGGCCAGTGAACCTGGTCGTGCCATTCCCGGCCGGCGGCACCACGGACGTCCTGGCGCGCGCGCTGGGGCAGGAACTGGCTAAAAGCCTGGGCCAGCCGGTGGTGGTGGAAAACAAGCCGGGCGCGGGCGCGACGCTGGGCGCGGACTACGTGGCCAAGGCGGCGCCGGACGGCTACACGCTGCTGATGGGCGCGGTGCATCACACGATCGCCACCAGCGTCTACAAAAGCCTGCAGTACGACTTCCAGAAGGATTTCGCGCCGGTGACCACGGTGGCGCTGGTGCCGAACGTGCTGGTCGTCAATCCCAAGCTGCAAGCCAGGGACGTGGCGTCGCTGCTGAAGCTGGCCCAGGCCGCGCCCGGCAAGCTGACGTACGGGTCCAATGGCATGGGCACCGGCCAGCATCTGATCGGCGCGCAGTTCGAACGCGCGGGCCAGGTGCAGCTGCTGCATGTGCCCTACAAGGGCAGCGGGCCGCTCACGACCGACCTGCTGGGCGGACAGATCGACATGTCGTTCGACACGATCACGCCGGTGCTCCCTCACATCCAGAGCGGCAAGCTGCGCGCGCTGGCCGTGACCACCAACCAGCGCTCGGCCGCGCTGCCGGACGTGCCGACCATGGAAGAGGCGGGCCTGAAGCCCTTCAACATGGGCACCTGGTTCGGCGTGCTGGCGCCGGCGGCCGTGCCCAAGGACGTGGTGGACCGGCTGAATGCGGAAATGGTGAAGATCATCCGTTCGCCGGACTTCACGCGGCGCATGGCGGAGATCGGCGCGGTTCCCATCGGCGACTCGGCCGCCGAAATGAAGGCGCGCATTGGCGCCGATACCGCCAACTACGCGAAACTGGTCAAGGAGGCCAACGTGGCGGTCAACTGACCGGCCTACGCCGCAGGCCCTAGGCCCGTATCCATCCGCGCGCGATCGGCAGGGCCAGCGCTTTGCGGTACAGGCCCTGCGCCGCCGCCGTCAGCGGCGCGCCCGCGCGGCGCCAGAGAGGAATCGTGATCGCGGCCGCCACGGGCGCCAGCAGCAGTCCGCCCGCGATGTCCAGCGGGAAGTGCACGCCCAGGTAGACGCGCGACGTCCCGACCAGCGCGGCGGCCGCCAGCGCCAGCCACCCCCATGCGGCCCGTTGCCGGTCCAGGATCAGCGCGAACGCGAAGGTGGCGATGATGATGGTGTGGTTGCTGGGAAACGAGGCGGTGGGCTTGTGCGGGAAGAAGGCATGCCCCAGGCCGATGGCAAAGGGGCGCGGGTGCGGCCACAGCACCCCGCACAGGTAGCTGGCGCCCAGCGCCACGGCGATGCTGGCCAGCGCCTTGAGCATCAGTTCGCGCTGCGCCTCATTGCCCCACAGCCACGCGGCGGCCATGACGCCCGGCAGCAGCAGGATCAGCGCATTGGCCGCCAGCAGGGCGGCCTGGATCCGCCACGGGGACGCGGCCGGATCGGCGTTGATCAGAAGAAACAGGGACTGGTTGAGGCTTTCCAGGAATTCCATGACACGTCATCGCGGCGTAATAAATCAGTGGCCGCGATGGTATCTGGCGTACCCGTCAGTTTCCTTGCAATGCGGGCGCGCATCGCCCGCTTTTACTTCTGGATGCGATTGCCTTGCGCGTCGATGACCGGCTCGCCGCTTTCCTTGGAAAACGCGCCTTTCTGCGGGGCCGGCAGGATGTCCAGCACCAGCTCGCACGGACGGCACAGGCGCGCGCCCAGCGGGGTGGACACGAAAGGGCGGTTCAGCAGGATGGGATGCTTGGCGATGGCATCCAGCAGGGCGTCGTCAGACAGCGAGGTGTCGTCCAGGCCCAGTTCCGCATAGAGCGTGCCTTTCTCGCGCAGCGCCTCGCGCACGCTGATGCCGGCGCGCTCGAACAGCGCCGTCAGCGTGTCGCGCGAGGGCGGCGTTTCCAGGTACAGCACGACCTGCGGCTCGATGCCGGCGTTGCGGATCAGGCCCAGCGTGTTGCGCGACGTGCCGCACTTGGGGTTGTGATAGATGATGACGTCGGACATGAATGCTCCTGTTTTCGGACGATGCGTGATGCAGGACTGGGAGCATAGTCCATCCGCGGCGCCGGGATCGGCTTCATACCGACAGGTGCCGCCGCACGTCCTCGCCGTCGATCGCATCGCGCCCGCCGCGCGCCACCACTTCGCCGCGCGACAGCACCACGAACTGGTCGGCCAGCTCGCGCGCGAAATCGAAGTACTGCTCGCACAGCAGGATCGCGATGTCGCCGCGCTCGCGCAGCATGTGGATGACGCGCGCGATGTCCTTGATGATGGACGGCTGGATGCCTTCCGTGGGTTCGTCCAGGATGATGAGCTTGGGCTCGGCCACCAGCGCCCGGGCAATCGCAAGTTGCTGTTGCTGCCCGCCCGACAGGTCGCCGCCGCGGCGCGACAGCATGCTTTTCAGGACGGGAAACAGCTCGAAGACTTCTTCCTTGATGCGCCGCGCGCGGGCCGCGGGCTTGGTCGCCATTCCCATCAGGATGTTTTCTTCCACCGTCAGCCGCGCGAAGATGTCGCGGCCCTGCGGCACGTAAGCCATGCCGCGCGCGGCGCGCTGGTGCGGCGCCAGGCGCGTGATGTCCGCGCCGTCGAACGTGATGCCGCCGCGCGCCACGGGCAGCACGCCCATCACGCACTTGAGCAGGGTGGTCTTGCCCACGCCGTTGCGGCCCAGCAGCGCCAGGCACTCGCCCTGGCGCACGGACAGCGACACGCCGCGCAGGGTGTGGCTGCCGCCGTAGTATTGGTCGATCGTGCTTACGTCCAGCATCTCAGCGCCCCAGATAGACTTCGATCACGCGCGGATCGGCCTGCACGCGGCTCATCGGCCCTTCAGCCAGCACCGACCCTTCATGCAGCACGGTGACCTTGCCGTCGCCCGCGATCTGGTTCACGAAGTCCATGTCGTGCTCCACCACCATCAGGGAATGGCGGCCGCGCAATTCATTCAGCAGTTCGCCGGTGCGCTCGGTCTCGGCGTCGGTCATGCCGGCCACGGGTTCGTCCAGCAGCAGCAACTGCGGCTCCTGCATCAGCAGCATGCCGATCTCCAGCCATTGCTTCTGGCCGTGCGACAGCAGTCCGGCGGGCCGCCCGACCTCGGCCCGCAGCCGGATCAGGTCCAGCGTCTCGCCGATGCGGTCGGCCTCTTCGCTGGACAGGCGCGAGAACAGCGTGGGACGCACGCGCTTGTCGGTCTTCATCGCCAGTTCCAGGTTCTCGAACACCGTGTGCTGCTCGAACACGGTCGGGCGCTGGAACTTGCGGCCGATGCCCGCGTGGGCGATCTGCGCTTCGTTCAGCGTGGTCAGGTCGATGCTCTGGCCGAAGTACGCCGTGCCCGCCGTGGGCCGCGTCTTGCCGGTGATCACGTCCATCATCGTGGTCTTGCCCGCGCCGTTAGGGCCGATGATGCAGCGCAGTTCGCCCACGCCGATGTCCAGCGTCAGGTCGTTCAGGGCCTTGAAGCCGTCGAAGCTGACCGTGATGCCTTCCAGGTACAGGATGGCGCCGTGGCTGGTGTCCAGGCCCGGGGGGCTGACGCGGCCGTAGCCGGCCTCGCCGCTCGGGCCGCCGTCCAGCATGGCGGATTCGGTGTGCGTGCTGGTCATGCCTTCTTCTCCTGGAAGCGGGCCGCGATGCGGCGGGCCAGACCGACGATGCCGGTGGGCAGGAACAGGGTCACCAGCACGAAGATGAGGCCCAGCGCATACAGCCAGTATTCCGGCAGCACGCTGGTGAACCAGGTCTTCAGGCCGTTCACCGCGCCCGCGCCGATGATGGGTCCGATCAGGGTGCCGCGCCCACCCGTGGCCACCCAGATCACCATCTCGATGGAGTTCTCGGTGGACATTTCGCCGGGATTGATGATGCCGACCTGCGGCACGTACAGCGCGCCCGCGATGCCGCACAGCACGGCCGACAGCGTCCACACGAACAGCTTGAAGCCCAGCGGGTCGTAGCCGATGAAGCGCAGCCGGCTTTCGGCGTCGCGCACGGCGGTCAGCACGCGGCCCAGCTTGCTCTGCGTGACCATGCGGGCCAGGATCAGGGCGCCGGCCAGGGCCGCCAGCGTGACCCAGTAGAGCGTGGCGCGCGTGCCCGGCGCGGTGATGTCAAAGCCCAGGATGCGCTTGAAGTCGGTAAAGCCGTTGTTGCCGCCAAAGCCCGTGTCGTTGCGAAAGAACAGCAGCATGGCGGCGAAGGTCAGCGCCTGCGTGATGATCGAGAAGTACACGCCCTTGATGCGCGAGCGGAAGGCGAAGTAGCCGAACACGAAGGCCAGCACGCCCGGCACCAGCACCACCAGCAGCATGGCGTACCAGAAGTGATCCGTGAACGACCAGTACCAGGGGTAGCTCTTCCAGTCCAGGAACACCATGAAGTCGGGCAGGTCGCTCTGGTAGACGCCGTCGCGGCCGATGGCGCGCATCAGGTACATGCCGTGGGCGTAGCCGCCCAGCGCGAAGAAAAGGCCATGGCCCAGCGACAGGATGCCGGCGTAGCCCCACACCAGGTCCAGCGCCAGCGCCGCCATGGCGTAGCACATGAACTTGCCCAGCAGGGCCACGGCATAGGCGGAGACATGCAGGGCGTGGCCCGGCGGGAACACCAGGTTCAGCAGCGGCAGCAGCGCCAGCAGGGCGACGCCCGCGGCCAGGGCTGCCCACACGCGGCCCGAGAAAAGCGGACGGCGGGCCAGCAGGTTCAGGTCGGTCAGCGCGGTCTGTTTCATTCGACGCTCCGGCCGCGCGGGGCGAACAGGCCTTGCGGCCGCTTTTGGACGAACAGCACGATGAGCACCAGGATGGTGATCTTGGCCATGACGGCTCCCGCGTAAGGCTCCAGGATTTTGTTGACGCCGCCCAGGCCCAGCGCGGCAATGACGGTGCCGGCAAGCTGGCCCACGCCGCCCAGCACCACCACCATGAAGGAATCGACGATGTAGCCGCGGCCCAGGTCCGGACCCACGTTGCCAAGCTGGGACAGCGCCACGCCGGCAAGCCCCGCGATGCCGGACCCCAGCCCGAAGGCCAGCATGTCGACGCGGCCGGTGGGCACGCCCACGCAATCGGCCATGCGCCGGTTCTGCGTGATGGCGCGCACGAAGAGGCCCAGCCGCGTGTGGTTCAGCAGCGCCCACACCAGGAACACCACGAAGAAGGCAAAGCCGATGATGACGAGCCGGTTATAGGTGAGCACCAGTCCGCCCAGCACGTTGATGCCGCCGGACATCCAGCTGGGATTGCCGACCTCCACGTTCTGCGCGCCGAACAGCGAGCGCACGCCCTGCATCAGCATCAGGCTGATGCCCCAGGTCGCCAGCAGCGTTTCCAGCGGGCGGCCATAAAGCCACCGGATCACCGTGCGTTCCAGCGCCATGCCGACCAGCGCCGTCACCACGAAGGCGAGCGGCAAGGCGGCCACCACGTACCAGTCCAGCCAGCCCGGCAGCCAGGCGCGGAACAGCGTCTGCACCACATACGTCACATAGGCGCCGATCATCAGCAATTCGCCGTGCGCCATGTTGATGACGCCCATCAGGCCGAACGTGATGGCCAGGCCCAGCGCGGCCAGCAGCAGCACGCTGCCCAGGCTCACGCCATAAAAGAGATTGCCGGCCCATTCGATCGTGGCCAGGTGCCGGTCGATCTGTTTGAGCGCGTTGGCGGCGGCTTCGCGCACGCCGGGGTCGGGCTCGGCGTAGGCGCCGTCGCGTTGTTGCGTCAAGGCGGCCAGGGTGGGGCGGAAGGCGGCGTTCTTCGTCTCGCCCAGCACTTCGACCGCGTGGCGGCGTTTTGCGGCGTCTTCGCTCTTGAGTTCCAGATTGGCCTGCGCAATCAGCAGGGCGCTGCGCACGGCCTCGTTCTTTTCGGCGGCGAGCGCCTTTTCCAGCATGGGCAGCCGGGCGGGGTCGCCGGTCTGCTGCAGGCGCCGGGCGGCTTCCAGGCGTTCGTCGGCATTGTCGGAGAAGAGCCGCGTGCCCGCCAGCGCGGCCTGGATGGCGCGGCGCAGGCGGTTGTTGATGGAGATGGTGCCCGCGTCCGCCGGCAGGTCGACGGACGCGCCGGTGGACGGATCGGTGGCGCGCGCGCCGCCCGTTCCGATCAGCACCCGGCCGTCGGCGGTGGCGTAGAGCTGGTCATTGCCCAGCGCCTGCAGCACCGCGGCAGCGCCCGGATCGGGCAGTTGGCCCAGCGCGGCAATCGCTTGCAGCCTGGCGTCCGTGTCGTCGCCGGCCAGCGGCGCGAGCAGGGCCTGGTCCACGCCGGCGGCGGCCGCCGGCGCGGCCAGCGCCGGCACGGCCAGCAGCCATGCAAGAAGGAAACGACGCAAGAAGTGTGCGATTGGCGCGATGCGCATGGCTGCCCTTTCCTTTAGAGGCCTTGCTTGCCTTCGTTGCCCGGGATGTACGGGCTCCACGGTTGGGCGCGGATCGGGCCCTTGCTCTTCCACACCACGCTGAACTGGCCGTCCGCCTTGATCTCGCCGATGTAGACCGGCTTGTGCAGGTGGTGGTTGGTCTTGTCCATCTCGATGGTGTAGCCGTCGGGCGCGTTGAACTTCTGTCCGCCCATGGCCGCGATCACCTTGTCCACGTCGGTGGTCTTGGCCTGTTCGACGGCCTGCTTCCACATGTGGATGCCGATGTAGGTGGCTTCCATCGGGTCGTTCGTCACGACCGTGTTGGCGTTGGGCAGGTTCTTGGCCTTGGCGTAGGCCTTCCACTTGGCGATGAAGGCGTCGTTGACGGGGTTCTTGACCGACTGGAAGTAGTTCCACGCGGCCAGGTGGCCCACCAGCGGCTTGGTGTCCACGCCGCGCAGCTCTTCTTCGCCGACCGAGAACGCCACGACCGGCACGTCGGTGGCCTTCAGCCCGGCGTTGCCCAGTTCCTTGTAGAAGGGCACGTTGGAGTCACCGTTGATCGTGGAGATGACGGCCGTCTTGCCGCCCGTGGCGAACTTCTTGATGTTGGCCACGATGGTCTGGTAGTCGGAATGGCCGAACGGCGTGTAGACCTCTTCGATGTCGCTGTCCTTCACGCCCTTGGAATGCAGGAAGGCGCGCAGGATCTTGTTGGTGGTGCGGGGGTAGACGTAGTCGGTGCCCAGCAGCACGAAGCGCTTGGCGCCGCCGCCGTCTTCGCTCATCAGGTATTCCACGGCCGGAATCGCCTGCTGGTTGGGTGCGGCGCCCGTGTAGAACACGTTCTTTTCCAGCTCTTCGCCTTCGTATTGCACCGGGTAGAAGAGCAGGCCGTTCAGTTCCTTGAAGACCGGCAGCACCGATTTGCGCGACACCGAGGTCCAGCAGCCGAAGACCACGGCCACCTTGTCCTGCGACAGGAGCTGGCGGGACTTCTCGGCGAACAGCGGCCAGTTCGACGCGGGGTCCACGACCACGGCTTCGAGCTTCTTGCCCATCACGCCGCCGTTGGCGTTGATCTCGTCGATGGTCATCAGGGCCACGTCCTTGAGCGACGTCTCCGAGATGGCCATGGTGCCCGAGAGGGAATGCAGGATGCCGACCTTGATGGTGTCTTCGGCGGCGTGTACCTGCGGCATCCACCCGGACATGGCCAACAGGCTCACGGCGGTCAGTTGCTTAAGGGCTAGTCTGCGTTTCATGGTGACTCCTGGATGGAATGGGCCGGTCTGGCCGGCGAGAACGTTCTGAACAACACCCGACAACGTAGGACTCAAAAGCAAAACGCGTGCCAAGTGATGGCGCAGGCCGCGGCCGCTGTATGAGGAGGGGGTGTTTACGCGAATGCGGGAGGCGTCGGCCGCGCGGCGCCGGCGCGATCAAAACGGTGCGGCGTGCACAAGACAGGTGCGCGATCCGCCCGATCTCGGTGCGGTGCGCACGGCGCGGGGCGGCGGCCGGACCGCAATCGGCGCAGGGGGGATCGGCATTCCAGAGGGAAGGCCAAGGTTGCGGCCAACATGGCACGCAGATTGCTTGGGAATCCGTACTTGTATACAAGAAAGGATTCCAGCATGAATGCCGCAGCAACGCAGAAGAGCCCCGCCGGTTGGACGATCGCGCAGTGGCAGTCCGCCTACCGCGATGGGGCGCAACCCGAGGCGCTGTTGGCGGGCTATGCCGCCGTGGGCGACGCGTCGGATAACGCCGGTGATAACGCCTGGATACGGCGCGTGGACCGCGCGCAGTTGGACGAACAGCTGGACGGCCTGCGCCTGCTGCTGGCCGCGGCGGGCGGCGACCTCTCGCGTTTGCCGCTGTATGGCGTGCCCTTCGCCATCAAGGACAACATCGACGCGGCGGGCTGGCCCACGACCGCGGCCTGCCCCGAGTTCGCCTATACGGCGCGGGAAGACGCCACCGTCGTGCGCCGCCTGCGCGCGGCCGGCGCCATTCTCATCGGCAAGACCAACCTGGATCAGTTTGCGACCGGCCTGGTGGGCACGCGCTCGCCGCATGGCGCCGTGGCCAACACCTTCAATCCCGAATATGTCAGCGGCGGTTCCAGTTCGGGATCGGCCTCGGTGGTGGCGCGCGGCATCGCGGCGTTTTCGCTGGGCACCGACACCGCGGGATCGGGCCGCGTGCCGGCGGGTTTCAACAACATCGTGGGCCTGAAGCCCACCAAGGGCTGGCTCAGCACGGCGGGCGTGGTGCCCGCCTGCCGCACGCTGGACTGCGTGTCGATCTTCGCGCTGACGGTGGACGATGCCGAGAAGGTCGCCGCCGTGGCGGGCGGCTATGACGACGCCGACCCGTATTCACGCCGCATGCCGGCCGGCGCGTCGCTGCCGTGGCCCAAGACGCCGCGGCTGGCGGTGCCCGCATCGCTGGAGTTCTTTGGCGACGCGCAGGCCGCCGCCGTGTTCGAGGATGCGGTGCGGGCGCTGCGCGCGGACGGCGCGCAGGTCGAGCCCATCGACTTCGGGCCTTTCAACGAACTGGCCGCGCTGCTGTACCAGGGGCCCTGGGTGGCCGAGCGCTTTGCCGCCGTGCAGGACTTGTGGAAGGAAAATCCCGACGCCATCAATCCGGTCGTGCGCGGCATCGTCGAGCAGGCCGCCAACTACAGCGCGCTGGACGCGTTCGAGGCCGAATACCGGCGCGCCGAGCTGACGCGCCAAATCCATCGCGCGCTGGAGGGCTTTGACGCGCTGGTCGTGCCGACCTCGCCTTCCATCTACACCATCGCGCAACTGGAGGCGGACCCCGTCACGCTCAATTCCCGCCTGGGCGTCTATACCAATTTCGCCAACCTGGCCGACCTGTCCGCGCTGGCGGTGCCGGCCGGCATGCGGGCCGACGGCCTGCCCTCGGGCATCACGCTGATCGGCCTGGCCTGGCAGGACCGTGCGCTGGCGCAGTTCGGCCGCCAGTGGCAGGCCCGGCGCGGCCTGCCGCTGGGCGCCACGGGCGAGCCCTTGCCGTCCATCGCCGCGGACACCGCGCCGTCCGCCGATACCGTGCGCGTCGCGGTCGTGGGCGCGCACCTGACCGGCATGCCGCTGAACCATCAACTGACGTCGCGCCATGCGGTGTTCGTGGAGAAGACCGCGACGGCGGGCGACTACCGCCTCTTCGCGCTGGCCAACACCACGCCGCCCAAGCCCGGGCTGGTGAAGATGGAAAGCGGCGCCGCCATCGAGGTCGAGCTGTGGGACGTGCCGGTGACGGCGTTCGGCGCCTTCGTGGCCGAGATTCCCGCGCCGCTGGGCATCGGCACGCTGGAGCTGGCCGACGGCCGGCTCGTCAAGGGCTTCATCTGCGAGCCGCGCGGCCTGGACGGCGCGCGCGACATCACCGCCTTCGGCGGCTGGCGCGCCTACCTGGCCAGCCTCGGCGCCGCCACCCGATAACCCCGCCCTATACCTGGGAGTCGCATCGTGTTCGATACCGTTCTGATTGCAAACCGCGGCGAAATCGCCGTCCGCGCCATCCGCACCCTCAAGCGCCTGGGCATCCGCAGCGTCGCGGTCTATTCCGACCCGGACCGCAACGCCGCGCATGTGCGCGAGGCCGACGTGGCCGTCGCGCTGGGCGGCGAGAAAGCGGCAGACAGTTACCTGCGCATGGATCTGCTGCTGGCCGCCGCGCGCGAGCATGGCGCGCAGGCGATCTATCCGGGCTATGGCTTTCTTTCCGAGAGCGCCGATTTCGCCGAAGCCTGCGAGGCCGCGGGCATTGCCTTCGTCGGTCCCACTCCGCTGCAGATCCGCGAGTTCGGCCTGAAGCACCGTTCGCGCGAACTGGCGGCCGAGGCCGGCGTGCCGATGACGCCCGGCACCGGGCTGCTCGCCAGCCTGGGCGAGGCGTTGTCGCAGGCCGAGCGCATCGGCTATCCGGTGATGCTCAAGAGCACGGCGGGCGGCGGCGGCATCGGCCTGTCGCGCTGCGAGAACGAGGCCGAACTCACGGTGGCGTTCGACAGCGTGCAGCGCATGGGCGAACACTTCTTCCGCGATGGCGGCGCCTTCATCGAACGCTATGTGGACAATGCGCGGCACGTCGAGGTGCAGATCTTCGGCGACGGCGCGGGCCGCGTGCTGGCGCTGGGCGAACGCGATTGCTCGGTGCAGCGCCGCAACCAGAAGGTCATTGAGGAAACGCCGGCGCCGGCCTTGCCGGCCGCCACGCGCGCCGCGCTCCTGGACGCCGCCGTCAAGCTCGGCGAATCCGTGAAATACCGCTCCGCCGGCACGGTGGAGTTCATCTACGACCCCGCGCGCGACAGCTTTTATTTCCTGGAGGTCAACACGCGCCTGCAGGTCGAACATCCGGTCACCGAGGCCGTCACCGGCCTGGACCTGGTGGAATGCATGCTGCGTGTCGCGGCGGGCGAACCGCTGGACTACGCGGCCATGTCGCGCGCCCCGCAGGGCGCATCCATCGAGGTGCGCCTGTACGCCGAGGATCCGCTGCGCCAGTTCCAGCCTTCGCCCGGGGTGTTGACCGAAGTGTCCTTCCCGGATGGCGTGCGGGTCGACGGCTGGGTCGAGACCGGCACGGACGTGCCCGCCTTCTATGACCCGATGCTGGCCAAGCTGATCGTGCACGCGGACACGCGCGAGGCCGCGCTGGACAAGCTGGCCGACGCGCTGGCCCGTACGCGGCTGCACGGCATCGCGACCAACCTGGACTACCTGCGCCAGATCGTCGCCGACGAACGGTTCCGCGCCGGCAAGCTGTCCACGCGCTTTCTGGAAAGCTTCGCGTACCGGCCCGCGGCCATCGAGGTGCTGGAAGCGGGCACCTACACCAGCGTGCAGGACTATCCCGGCCGTGCCGGCTACTGGGACATCGGCGTGCCGCCGTCCGGGCCTATGGACGACTACGCCTTTCGCATCGCCAACCGCATCGTGGGCAACGCGCCGGACGCGGCCGGCCTGGAAACCACGCTGGTCGGCCCGACGCTGCGCTTTCACGGCGACGCGGTCGTGGCGCTGACCGGGGCGTCCTGCGCCGCCACGCTGGACGGCGAGCCCGTGCCCATGTGGCAACCCATCTCCGTGCGCTCGGGGCAAGTGCTGGCCACCGGCCGCGCGCTGTCCGGCTGCCGCAGCTATCTGGCGGTGCGCAACGGCCTGGACGTGCCGCTCTACCTGGGCAGCCGTTCCACCTTTGCACTGGGCCAGTTCGGCGGCCATGCCGGCCGCACGCTGCGCGTGGGCGACATGCTGCCCGTGATGCGGCATGAACTGGCCGGCGCGACGGCGGCGGCGCCCCAGGCGCAGCCCCAGGCCGCGCCCGCCGCGCTGATTCCCGAATACGGCAACACCTGGGAAATCGGCGTGCTGTACGGCCCGCATGGCGCGCCGGACTTTTTCCAGCCCGAAGCCATCGACGCCTTCTTCGCCGCGGACTGGGAGGTGCACTACAACTCCAACCGCCTGGGCGTGCGCCTGATCGGCCCCAAGCCCACCTGGGCGCGCGAGAACGGCGGCGAGGCGGGGCTGCATCCGTCCAACATCCATGATTGCGAATACGCGGTCGGCAGCATCAACTTCACCGGCGACAGCCCCGTCATCCTGACGCGCGATGGCCCCAGCCTGGGCGGCTTCGTGTGCCCCGTCACCATCGCCCGCGCCGAGTTGTGGAAGGTCGGGCAGGTCAAGCCCGGCGACCGCATCCGGTTCGTACGCATCGACTACCCGCAGGCGGTGGCGCTGGAAGCCGCGCAGGACCGGAGCATCGTCGACCTGGCGCTGGCGGCGCCCGCGGCGACCGCGCCCGCGCCGGTGCCCGCCACCGTCTCCGAGACCATCGTCGCCGCGCTGCCGGCCGAAGGCGCGCGCCCGTCCGTGTCGTACCGGCAGGCGGGCGACGGCTACCTGCTGCTGGAATACGGCGACAACGTGCTGGACCTGGCGCTGCGCATGCGCATCCACCTGTTGATGGAGGCGCTGAACGCCGACCCCGTCTCGGGCGTGCTGGAGCTGTCGCCGGGCGTGCGGTCGCTGCAGATCCGCTACGACAGCCGCGTCATTCTGCAAGGCGCGCTGATCGCGAAGCTGCTGGAGATCGAGGCGGGGCTGGCCGACGTCGCCACGCTGAAGGTGCCGACGCGCGTCGTGTACCTGCCCATGGCGTTCGAGGATTCCGCCACGCTGGGCGCCGTGCAGCGCTACCAGGAGACCGTGCGCGCCAGCGCGCCCTGGCTGCCGAACAACGTGGACTTCATCCAGCGCATCAACGGCCTGGACGACCGCGACGAGGTGCGCCGCATCGTATTTGACGCGAGCTACCTGATCATGGGCCTGGGCGACGTCTACCTGGGCGCGCCGTGCGCGGTGCCGATCGATCCGCGCCATCGCCTGCTGACGTCCAAGTACAACCCGGCGCGCACCTTCACGGCCGAAGGCACGGTGGGCATCGGCGGCGTGTACATGTGCATCTACGGCATGGATTCGCCGGGCGGCTACCAGCTCGTTGGCCGCACGCTGCCCATCTGGAACAAATTCCTGAAGAACCCGGTGTTCCAGGACGGCAAGCCCTGGCTGCTGCGCTTTTTCGATCAGGTGCGCTTCTATCCCGTCACGGAAGCCGAACTCGACGTCCTGCGCGAGGATTTCCGCGAAGGCCGCGCCACGGTCCGCATCGAAGAAGAGATGTTCGACTTCGCGGCGCACCAGCGTTTCCTGGCCGAACAGGCCGACAGCATCGCCGACTTCCAGGCCCGCCAGAAGACGGCCTTCGATGCCGAGGTGGCGCTCTGGAAGACGGAAGACGTGGCGGCCGAACCGCCTGCCGCCGAACCCGAGGCCGAGACCGTCCTGCGCGACGGCGAGCGCCTGGTCAGCGCCGACATGTGCGGCAACATCTGGAAGATCCCGGTCCAGGTGGGGCAGAGCGTCTCGGCCGGCGACACGCTGGTGGTGGTCGAAGCCATGAAGATGGAGCTGTCCGTCATCTCGCCCGTGTCGGGCACGGTGTCGGCCATCCGCTGCGTCCCCGGCAAGCCCGTGAACGCGGGCGATCCGCTCATCGTCATCACTGAAGACGCCACGTGCGTCGTCGCCGGATGATGCGCCTGGAAGCCGTCCAGGCCGGTCCGGCCATCCGCCAGGCGCCGGCGCTGGCCGGCTCGCTGGCCGATCAGGTCTACCAGCGCATCAAGGACGACCTGTTCGCCTTTCGCATGCTGCCCGGCGAACGCTTCACCGAGGCCGACCTGGTGGCGCGCCTGGGCGTGAGCCGCACCCCCGTGCGGCTCGGCCTGGCGCGCCTGGAACGCGAGGGCTTCGTGCTGGCTCGTCCGCGCAGCGGCTGGCAGGTCCGTCCGTTCGACTTCGAACGCTTCGAGGCGCTGTACGACGTGCGCGTGGTGCTGGAACTGGCGGCCGTGGACAAGCTGTGCGCGCGCGAACACATGGACACGACCGGGATCCTGGGCGCGCTGACCGACGTGTGGCTGGTGCCGCCGCCGCAGCGCATCCTGGACGGGCGGCTGGTGGCGCAGCTGGATGAGGCGTTTCATTGCTCGCTGGTGGCCGCCGCGGGCAATCCCGAGATGGCGCTGATCCACCGCGACGTCACGGAAAAGATCCGCATCGTGCGGCGGCTGGATTTCACCAAGGATTTCCGCGTCGACGCCACCTACGACGAGCACGCGGCCATCCTGCGCGCGGTGCTGGCGCGCCGCGCCGACGAGGCGGGGCGCATGCTGCGGTCCCATATCGACATGAGCAAGGCCGAGGTCCGCAAGATCACGCTGCACATGCTGCACGAGGCGCGCGCCAGCGCGGGATGAAGGCCAGGCGAAGGCCGGGGATAGGTCAGATGCAGGCCGGATGCCGGCCGGATGCGCCCCGCCGGCCGCGGGCCGGGGGCGCTGGGCGATCGGGACCTAGCCCTGGCCCTCGCCCTGAAGCTGCCGATAGACCTCTTGCGACACGCGCTGCAGCTCATCGCGGCTGACGGTGCCGGACAAGGCATAGCCGAGCCCGCCTTCGACCCAATAGAACACCCGCACCGGGCCTTCCTGCGTGAACTGGAAGGCATTCTGTCCGCCGGCCGCTTCGCGCGTGACGTACAGGGTCAGGCGCTGGCCGTCGGCCGCGCCGTACATGAATTGCGCCACCGGCCCCGCGCCGCCGGGCAGCAGGCGTCCGCCGATCAGCGCATACCCCGCCTGCGACAGCGACGGCGCGCGCATCGGCTCGCCCATGCGCTTGGTCAGCCAGGTCACCAGCCCCTTCTCGTTGTCGGCGCCGACCTCGACGGGGCGGCCCATGTCGGGCGCATAGACCGCGTGGGCGATGGCGGCGCGCTGCGCGTAGCTGGCCGCGGCGCGGTCCGCGCCGGCAGCCGCCAGCACCGTTTGCAGGTGGCGCGCGTCCATCGCGCCGCGCGCGACCCACGCCGCGCTGGCGCTGACCACGGCGACCGCCACGCTGGCCGCCAGCGCGCGCCAGGGCCAAGCGCGAGCGGGCGCCTTGAGCGGCAGGCGCAACGGCAGGGGCTCGTCCAGCACCGGGTCCAGCATGGCGCGCAGCGCGCGCCGCTGCGCCTGCCAGTCGTCCACGCGGGTCTGGTCCTGCGGATGCGCGGCCAGGAAGGCGGCCACCTCCGCATGGCGCGCGGCCGGCAGTTGGCCGTCGGCGTAGCCATGCAGATCGGCTTCGGTGATCGGCGTGCCCGCGGTGGGAACCGGTTGGAGGCGTTTGTCGTTCATGGCATTTCACGCGGGGTGGGTACGGGCCGCAGGCGCCTGCCGGCGTCGCGGCCCTGCATCAGCGCGCCGAGCTTCTCGCGAGCCCGCGAGAGGCGCGACATGACGGTGCCGATCGGCACCGACAGGATCTGGGCGGTCTCCTGGTAGGTCAGGTCTTCCACGGCGATCAGCAGCAGGATTTCGCGCTGTTCGGCGGGAAGGGCCTGCAGGCAGCGGTCCAGGTCCCGCACCTCGAGCTGGTCGGCCTGCGTGGCGCGCACCGGCGCGTCGGGCAGGTCGCCCGGGACCGTCACGTCGGTGCGCCGGCCGGCGGCGCGCACGCCGTCGATGAAATGGTTGTGCATGATGCCGAACATCCACGCGCGCAGCTCGCCGCGCCGCTGCCATCGGGAGTAGCGGCTCCAGGCGCGCTCCAGCGTGTCCTGGACCAGGTCGTCGGCCCGGTCGGGATCGCCCGTCAGCCCGCGCGCGTAGCGGCGCAGGCTGGGGATGCAGGCGAGGATGCGGGCTTCGTCTTCGGCGCGCATGGCGTGGCCGGGCGACCGTCCGGATCAGGGCTTGACGACGTGCCAGATGTCCCTGACGTTGTCGCCGGTCCTGTCGCCCGGCTTGGCGTCCTTGGCGAACAGATAGAGCGGCTTGCCCTTGTAGGCCCACTGCTTGCTGCCGTCGTCGCGGGTGATGATCGTCAGGTCGCCCATCGGCTTGGCGTCGGCGGCGGCCATGGCGGGCGGCCAGGCCTTCGCGCACTGGTCGACGCAGACGCTCTTGCCCGCGGAGTCCTTGTCGAAGGTGTACAGCGTCATGCCGGCGCTATTGACCAGGATGCCGTCCTGGGTCTTGACGGCCTGGGCGTGGGCGCCGGCCGAGAACAGGGCGGCGCAGGCGAGTGCCAGGGCCGCGGCGGTGTGTTTGCGCATGGTGTGCCTCGTAGGTGGGTAAGGTTGGGGACTGCCCTCTACGGACGCTTGCGGGCGCCGCCTTATTCCAGCGGCGCCAAAAAAAACCGCAGAGAGGTCAGGCGCCCGGCCGGACTGCGCCGGGTTCATACCGCATTTCATGCTCCAGCTCGGTCTCCTCGACGGGGGTGAAGCCCAGCGCTTCGTACAGCCGCCGGGCGGGATTGCCTTTCAGCACGCTCAACGTGACGGGCGCGCCTTCCGCGTCCGCCCGGTCCAGTACCCCGGCCAGCAGCCGGCGGCCCAGCCCCTGGCCCTGGAAAGCGGGATCGATCTGGATCTGCACGATGCGCCAGCCCACGGCGTCGCGGTAATGCTTGAACAGCCCGGCCGGCCGGCCGCCCAGCCAGACGATCTGCGCGTCGTCGAAGCGGTACTGGATCCGCGCCAGGTGCTGCGCGTCGTCCAACGGCGCCCCGGCGCGCCGCAGATGCTCGGTCATGGTCGACTTGCGCAGGGACAACAGGAACGGCAGGTCTTCTTCGGTGGCGGACTGCAGCGCCAGATCGGGGGACAGGTTCATCGTGCGGTGCGAAGGAAATGAAAGGAAACGCCATGCGCCGCCGCCAGGCGGGCGGGCCGTATGCATGACGTTATAGAACGGATGCGGGGCGGTGCGCCAGAATGTCCAACGGCTCAGGACCGAAATGCCGCAAATTCGGGAACACCGTCCGCAGGTCGTCCCGGCTGGCGCCGAACCACGCGCCCAGTTCGGCGCCCAACTGATCGACCGCCGTGGTGGGCAGCAGGCGGCCATTGTCGACGAAGCCTGGCCCGTTCAGGGCGATCTCCGGATGGGCGCCGTAGCAGCGGCCGCCGTTGACCGCGCCGCCCAGCACGAAATGGTGCGAGCCCCAGCCGTGATCCGAGCCGTTGCCGTTGGAGCCCAGCGTGCGGCCGAACTCGGACGCCGTGAAGGTGGTGACCTGTTCCGCCACGCCCATCGCCGACAGTGCCTGCTGGAATGCCGCCAGCCCCTGACCCAGCTCCTTCAGCAAGGCGGGGTGGGTGTCGTTCAGGCCGGTGTGGTTGTCATAGCCGTTCTGCGACACGAAGAACACCTGGCGGCGCGCGCCCAGCGCCTCGCGGGCGCCGATGATGCGCGCGACGATCCGCAACTGCTGCGCGAGCGGCGAGGAAAAGTCGCCGGGGACCGCCACGTCGGCCAGGGCCGCGCGCAGGCGCTTGTCGGCGGAGATGGACTGGGCGGCGATGCGCGACATTTCGCGCTCCATCAGGTGCTCGCGCGGCTCGGTGATCAGCGCGCGCAGCAGGGCGGTGCAGGCGCTGGAGCCGTACATGTCGCGCTGCAGCAGGTCGATCTGCGTGGACCCGTTGATGCCGACCCGATAGCCCGCCACCTTGCGGCCCGCCAGCAGCACGGTGCTGCCGCCGGCCGTGATGCCGGTGAAGGTGCGCTGCGCATTCGCGTCCGCGAACAGGTCCGTCAGCCGGCCGGCCCAGCCCGACGAGGCGCCCTCGGGGGCCAGCGCCTGCCAGACGGATTGCTGGTCGTTGTGCGAGAACAGCTTGGGCGGCAGGGGCACGCGCGCGCCGATGTATTCGGCCTTGGTGGTGGGCACGATCAGCGGGCCCACGTTCAGCAGCGCGGCCATCTCGCCGCGCTCGTACAGCGGGGCCAGCGGCGCGAGCGCCGGCGCCAGGGCGAACTGCATGCCGCCCTGCGTGTCCGCCTTGCCGCGCAGCGCCGTGGCGCGCAGCGCGTCGCGGGGCAGGGCGATGTCGCCGCGCGCCGCGGCATAGGCGCGGTAGGACGACGGATCGTAGGGAACCAGCGTGTTGTAGGGATCGTTGCCGCCGTAAAGGAAGACGCACACGAGCGCCTTGTAGGCCGGCGGAGCGGATTGCGCCGCCGCCGCGCCGATCGCGGCGAGATTGAGCGCCAGCGGGGCGGCGGCCCCGGTCGCGCCCAGCGCGCAGGCGCGCAGCAGAAAGTCGCGGCGGTCGATACCGCGGCGGTCGACACCGGGGCGGTCCATACCGCGGCGGTCGAGGCTGGGGCGGTCTGTCATTTCTGCACCAGATATTCAGGGGTGGCGGCCACCAGCATGATGGCGGCGCGGACCCGGTCGCGCGGGCGGTCCGGCGGCAGCGTGGCGACCGCCTGGGCGATGGCGGCTGCCGTGCGCGGGCTGAAGGCGTCGCCCGCCAGCAGCAGCACCACGCGCGCCACCAGCGCCTCCGGATTCCCGGCGAGCGCGATCTCCGGCGCGTAGTCGGTCTGCAGGTCTTCCCAGCCGCGGTCCGCGTAGATCGCCAGGAAGTTCAGGTAGCCGGCGATGCTGGTCTCGTCCGTGATCTGCAGTTCCGGCGCAACCAGGTGGCGCCGGGCCAGTTCGGTCACCGGCGGCACGTAGCGCGGCCGGAAGAAGTTGAACACCGTCGCCGACCGCATCGGGCTCTGCGCCAGCCGGATGGTGTTGTCGGTGGTGTCCGGCATGGCCCATTCGCCGTTGGTGGATGTCGCCCCGAAGGCGCGCGCCCAACCCGAAAAGCGCAGGATGGGCTCGCGCACCTTGCCCCAGTAGGGCGAGCCCAGGTCCGGCTGGCGCGCCTCCGGATCCAGCAGGATGGCGCGCACCACCGCTTTCAGGTTGCCGCGCCGGCCACGGCCGTCGTCGTTGAACACGGCCGACACGCGGCCGACGTAGGCGGGACTGGGATTGCTGGTCACCATGCGCTGGATGAGCTGCATGCCGATGAATGGCCCCACGTTCGGGTGGGCGCTGATGACTTCCATGGCGCGCTTGAGCGACAGGTGGCCGTCGGTGCCGGGCGGGATGACGGCGCCCAGGAAGCGCTTTTCCGACAGGGAGTGCAGGGCGTTGTTCAGCGCCATGGGACGGCGATGGAACTCTACGTCCGTTTCCGGGCCGTTGATGTCCCAGCCGGTGAAGACCTTGGCCAGGCCCTGCACGTCGGCGTTGGTGTAGGTTTCCACGGGCGCGCCGTTGACCCGTTTCACCGTGCCGTCCTGTTCCAGTTCCAGCAGGCCGATGCTGAAAAGCTGCATGACCTCGCGCGCGTAGTTCTCGTCGGGATGGCGGCCGGTCTTGGGGTCTTCCTTGCGGTTGCCGCGATACGTCAGCATGCAGCCCATCGAGAGATTGCGCGTCACGGCGGTCAGCAGGTCCTGGTAGTTGCCCAGCGCGTGCTCGGCGAGCAGGTCCATGAAGCCCGCCGCGCCGAAAAGCGGCCACGATGCGGTGATGGATGACACGCCGACGACGAAGATCTCCGACAGCGAAAACGCGACCCGCGTGCGCACCTGGTCGGGCGCGCTGATGAATTTGCGCCACAACGTGGATTCCAGCGGCGCGTTGATGCCGTTGCCCTTGAAGGCCTCGGTGTTCTTCTGCTGCAACAGCAGCCAATCGAAATGCGTCTGCGACGGCGGCATCGCCAGCTGCGCGTCCAGCCAGGCAGCGTACCCGTCACGCACGACGGCCTGGATATCGTCCGGCGTGGGGCCGAACGTGGCCTGCGCCAGAAAGCGCGAGGCCTGGCCCGGGGTGGGGGATGCGGACTGCGGCGCAGCCGCTGACGGCAGAGCGGACATGCGCCAGGCACCTCGTCGAATGCGAACACCTACGGTACTAAAGGCCGGGGGCGGGCTTCAATACCGTCATTCGGACGAGGGACTACGCCAAATGCATGATCCTCATGGCGATGGCGCTGGCGCCGTCGCGCCGCGGCGTCCTACACGGATCGCGTGATGCCGCCGTCGATGCGGATGTTCTGCCCGGTGATGTAGGAAGACGCGTCCGACGCGAGGAAGGCGATCAGGTCCGCGACCTCCTGCGCCGTGCCGTAGCGGCCCATCGGGATGCGCACGCGGCGGTCGTCCTTTTCCGGCAGGCTGTCGATAAAGCCCGGTAGCACGTTGTTCATGCGCACGTTGTGCTGCGCGTATTCGTCGGAAAACACCTTGGTGAAGGCGGCCAGCCCGGCGCGGAACACGCCCGACGTCGGAAACAGGGCTTCCGGCTCGAAGGTGGCGTAGGTGGAGATGTTGACGATGGCGCCGGACTGCTGCTGCTTCATCACCGGCGCGACCAAGCGCGTGATGCGCACCACGTTCAACAGGTAGAACTCCATGCCCAGGTGCCAGTCGTCGTCGCTGATTTCCAGCAGCGGCCCTTTCGGACCGTGGCCCGCGCTGTTGACCACCGCATCCACGCGGCCCCACTTCTGCAGCGCGGCGTCCACCAGGCGGGACAGGTCCTCGGGCGAGCGGTTCGAACCCGTGACGCCCAGACCGCCCAGTTCCTGCGCCAGGGCTGCGCCCTTGCCTGACGACGACAGAATCGCAATGCGGTAACCGTCGGCCGCCAGCTTGCGGGCCGCCGCCGCGCCCATGCCGCTGCCGGCCGCCGTGAGAATCGCCACTTTTTCCGTGCTCATGCTCGCTCCAGTCTGGAATTCGGGAGCGGCCATTGTAGGGGCGGCGCCTAGGGCGCGGGCGCTACCCGCCAGACCACGTTGCCCACGTCGTCCGCCACCAGCAGGCCGCCCCGCTTGTCGATGGCCACGCCGACCGGCCGGCCTTGCGCCTGCCCCGCGTCGTCCAGGAATCCGGTCAGCACGTCCCGCGCGGGCCCGGCGGGCCGGTTCTGGTCGAAGGGCACGAAGATCACTTTGTAGCCGCTGCGCGGATCGCGGTTCCAGGAACCGTGCTGGCCCACGAACATGCCGTGGACAAAGGGTTCCGGCAGCGCGGCGCCGCCCGACCAGGCCAGCCCCAGCGACGCGGTGTGCGGACCCAGCGCATAGTCGGGCACGATCGCCCGCGCCACCAGATCCGGCCGCGGAGGCTGCACCCGGGTGTCGACATGCTGGCCGAAATAGCTGTACGGCCAGCCATAGAAGCCCCCGTCGCGCACCGAGGTCATGTAGTCGGGCACGAGGTCGCTGCCCAGTTCGTCGCGCTCGTTGACAGCGGTCCAGAGCGTCTTGCCGTCCGGCGCCCAGGCCATGCCCACCGGATTGCGCAATCCCGTGGCGTAGAGGCGCTTTTGCCCGCTGGCGACGTCCAGTTCCCAGATCGCGGCTCGGCCTTCCTCGATGTCCAGGCCGTTTTCGCCCACGTTGCTGTTGGAGCCGACGGACACATACAGCCGGGCGCCGTCCGGGCTGGCGATCAGGTTCTTGGTCCAGTGGTGGTTCAGGCCCGCGGGCAGGTCGGTGACCCGCACGCCCGGCGCCGTGATCCGGGTCTGGCCGGGTTCGAAGGGATAGCGCACGACCGCATCGGCATTGGCCACGTAGAGATGGCCGTCGACGAACGCCATGCCGAACGGCGAGTTCAGCCCTTCCAGCAGCGCCGTGCGGGTCTCGGCCACTCCATCGTGGTCGGCATCGCGCAGCAGGGTGATGCGGTTGGCGCTGACGGTCTTTGCGCCCGCGCGCTTCATCACCAGGCCGGCGGCCCATTGCTTGATGCCGCCCGGCGCGTCCTCGGGCTTGGGCGGCGCGTTGGTCTCGGCCACCAGTACGTCGCCATTGGGCAGCACGTACAGCCAGCGCGGGTGGTCCAGTCCGCTGGCAAAGGCCGTCACGGCCAGGCCCTGGGCGGGTATCGGCTGCGCGCCCGGCGCCCAGCCCACGGCCTTGGCCGTGTTCACCGTGGGAATGAGGGTGGGGTTGGGGGCAGGCAGTTGGGGGTTCGGTCCCATGCCGGCTTCGACGGGCAGTTTGGCGACCTCGCCGCAGCCGCCGAGCATCGTCAACGCCAGCCCGGCCGCCAGCACGAGTCGCAGGGGGTGCATGGGTTTTGGCCTACTTCACCAGCGTGACCGGCACCTGCGCCAGCTGCACCACCTGGTTGGCGATCGAGCCGATCAGGATGTTGAGCAACTTGCCGTTGCCGCGCGTGCCCATGACGATGCGCGCGCAGCCATGGTCCTGCGCATAGCCCGCGATTTCGGTGGGCGCGTGCCCGAAGACGACGTGGCTCACGTAGTCCACGCCCGCCGCATTGAGCAGCTTGCGCGCTGATTCGGTGGCCTCCTGGCCCTCGCGGGCGTAGAAGTCATTGATCATCTCTTGCGTGATCAGCCGCGACACGCCGGCCCGCCCGCGCGGCGGCGTCTGGATGTTCAGGAGATGGATGCGCGCGGACTGGGCGCCTTGGGCAAGGCGGCGCGCGTACACGACGGCGCGGTCGGCGTTCTCGGAGCCGTCGACGGGAACCAGGATGTTCAGCATGGATGCTCCTTTGCCTTACTTGACCAGCGTGATGGGCAGGTCGGTCAGGGACAGGACACCCGTGGCGACCGAGCCCATGAAAAACGCCGACACCGAGCCCAGGCCGCGCGTGCCCATGAAGATCTCGTTGGCGCCGGTTTCATCTGCCACGCGGGCGATGGTCTCGGCGGGAGAGCCAGCCAGGATGTGGGTCTCGAACGGCACCCCCGACTGCGTCAGCAGGTCGCGGGCGGCCTGCAGCGCGGCCTCGCCTTCTTCCTGGTGGTAGGCGTCGATCTCTTCCTGCGACAGGCCGCTGCCGAAGGCCCCGGCCTGCAGGGGAAGCTGCACGGCCAGCAGGTCGACCCGTTCGACCGGATCGTAGCGGCGGGCGTCGAGCAGCGCCTTGACCGCATTCAGCGCGGGTTCCGAGCCGTCGACGGGGATCAGGATGCGTTTCATGGGCATTTCCTTGTGCGGGCCGTGGGGCGGTCTTGCCAATGTATCTCACATTCGCCCCGCCGGCGCCGCCCGGAAGATGCGCCAGATCAAGCCGCGGGCGTTCCCCGCCAGCGCTCGGGCACGGCGTGCGCGACCAGGTCCTGGCCCAGCAGCCCGCTTGCCAGGCGGGACAGCGCGGCAGCCTCGCCCGTGGTCTGCAGCGCCAGGGTGCCGGGGCCTTGCCCGCGCAACAGGCCGCGTTCCTGCAACTGGTGGCGCAGCCAGCGCGCCACCGGGGCGCCCGTCTCGAGCAGCGGCACGCCCGGTCCGGCCGCCTCCTGGATCAGATCGCGCAGGAAAGGAAAGTGCGTGCAGCCCAGCACCAGCACGTCCGCGCCAGCGTCCCGTAGTTCGGCCACCGGGGCGCGCACCGCGGCCTGGGCCTCGGGTCCGGACAGCACCCCCCGTTCGACCAGCCGCACCCACTGCGGGCAGGGCCGCAGCAGGATGCGCACTTCGGGCGCCTCGCGTTGCGCCAGCGCGGCGAACTTGGGGCTGGCGAGCGTGCCGGTCGTGGCGAAGACGCCCACCACGCCCGTGTGCGTCAGGTGCGCCGCGGGCTTGATGGCCGGTTCGACGCCGATGATGAGCAGGCCGGGATGGCGCTGGCGCAGCAACGAGATCGCGGCGGCCGTGGCCGTGTTGCAGGCCACCACCATCGCGCGCGCCTGGCGGGACACAAAGTAGTCGGCGATCGCGCAGGCGCGGCGCTCGACGAATTCCTGGGATTTTTCCCCGTAGGGCACGTGGGCGGCGTCGGCCACGTACAGCAGCGGCTCATGGGGCAGCGCGTCGCGGATCGCGCGCAGCACGCTCAGGCCGCCGACGCCGGAGTCGTACACGCCGATGGGGGATTCGGAAAGCATGGGATAAGGCGGGTGCTAAATGCGGTGGCGGCAAGTGTAGCGCCGGGGCAGGGAGGCGGCGCCGGGCCTCGTTCCTGGTGCCGCGCCGCCCCGGCGCCGGGAGCGCGCCTCAGAGGCCTTCGCCCGCCTGCGGCTCGTCCCGCTGCCGCCGCGCCTGGTCGATCAGCTTGCGGGCGGCGCCGGACAGGGGCTCGTCCCGCCAGATCAGATTCAGCGGCGCGCGCAGCGCGGCGGGATGCGTGACGCTGACGTACACCACGCCCTCGATGTTCACGCGGCGCAGCGACGCCGGCACCAGCGACACGCCCAGCCCGGCGGCCACCAGGCTCAGCGTCGACAGCATGCGGGGCGCCTCCTGCGTCACCCGCGGGCTGAAGCCTTCGGCGCTGCATGCGGTAATGATCGCGTCGTACAGGCCCGGACCGCTGTGGCGGCGATACAGGATGAGCGATTCGTCCGCCAGCTCCGACAGGGCGATGTGCGTGCGCGTACGCCCCTTCACCGCGGGATGGTCCGCCGGAAAGGCCGCCAGCATGGCTTCTTCAAGCACGGTTTCCATCTGCACGCCGCGGTCCGCGCCGTGCGCGCCCCGGATGAACGCCACATCGATGCGCCCTTCGGCCACGGCCTCGCGCAGTTCGCCCGTGCTGCTTTCTTCGAGCACCAGGCGCACCTGCGGCGCGCTCTCGCGGAAACGCCGGATCACCGCGGGCACGAAGGGGTGGAACGCGGCCGATCCCGTGAATCCCACCGTCAGGCGGCCGGCTTCGCCCTGCGACACGCGGCGCACGCCGTCCACGGCCTGGTCCACCATCGCGATGATGTTGCGCGCATCGTCCAGCAGCGCGCGCCCGCTTTCGGTCAGTTCCATGCCGCGCGGCAGCCGATGGAACAGCGTGACGCCCAGCTCCGCTTCCAGCACGCGGATCTGCTGGCTGAGGGGCGGCTGGCGGATGCCCAGCCGGGCCGCGGCCTTGGTCAGGTGGGCTTCTTCGGCAACAGCCAGGAAATAGCGCAAAAGCCGCAGGTCTACGGATGCCATATTTTGTCGATATGAATATTGAGTCGTCCATATATTAGACATTATCTTTAACGAAGCGTAGGCTGCGATCCTGATATCCACCCCAGGCGCGCCGCCGCGCCCGCCCCGATTGCCGGCTCCGCACCGGCCAGACTTCACATGAATGCAGCACCCACCACCCCGCCGGCCGGGTTACCGCCGCCTCCCACTTGCGGCCAGTTGTTCCAAGGATTCCTGATGCTCGGCCTGACCGCTTTCGGCGGCGCCTTGCCCCTGGCGCGCCGCATGGTGGTCGAAAAACACCGCTGGCTGAGCGGCGCCGAATTCACCGAGCTGCTGGGCCTGTGCCAGTTCCTGCCGGGCGGCAACATCATCAATCTGTCCGTGGCCCTGGGCATGAAATTCCGGGGTCCCCGCGGCGCCTTCGCCGCCCTGATGGGGCTGATCCTGGCGCCATCGCTCATCGTCGTCATGCTCGGCATGGTGTACGACCGCTTCCAGGACGACCCCCACATCCAGCATCTTTTTGCCGGCCTGGCTGCCGCGGCCGCGGGGCTGCTGATCTCGATGGCGGTCAAGATCGGCATGCCCGTCGTCAAGCGCCGCGACTGGCTCGCGGGCGTCGTCGCCACCGCCTGTTTCATCGCCATCGCCGTGCTGCGCGTGCCGCTCCTGCCGACCATGGCGGTGCTGACGCCGCTCAGCATCCTGATGGTCTGGAGGCAACGCCAATGATCCACACCCTGATCGCCCTCGTCCTGATTTTCTCGGAGCTGTCCGTGCTGGCCTTCGGCGGCGGCAACACCATCCTGCCCGAGATGCAGCGCCAGGTTGTCGACGTGCACGGCTGGATGACGGCGGCCGACTTCTCGGCGCTCTTCGCGCTGGGCCAGGCCGCGCCGGGTCCCAACCTGATGGTCGTCACCCTGGTCGGCTGGCACGTCGCCGGCTGGGCCGGCATGCTGGCCACCACCATCGCCAAGTTCGGCCCGTCGTCCCTCATCACCATCTTCGCGCTGGGGCTGTGGGAACGCTTCAAGGACCGGCCGTGGCGCGGCGTCATCCAGGCGGGCATCTTCCCCATGACCGTGGGCCTGGTCGCGGCCAGCGCGGCGCTCATCACCGAGGCCTCGGTGCATTCCTGGCTGCTCGGCGCCATCGCCGCCACGGTGGCGCTGCTGGGCAGCGTCACGCGCATCCATCCCCTGTGGCTGCTGTTCGGGGGCGCGCTGGCCGGTTTGCTCGGTATCGGTTAGCGTAAGGGCCTGCGCGGCGCGCCGGGCGCGAAACCAGCCCGGGGCCGCGCCGCGGACAGGAGCCCGTCATGCAGCCGCCCAAGGATGACAGGGTCCGGGATCACGATGCCCGGAACCACACGGCCCGGCATCACAACGCCCGGCAAGCCAGGACCCGCGACGCCGACACCCCAGACGCGTCGCTCCCCGACCGCCTGCCGTTCCTGCACGCGCACCGCAGGCTGATGCTGTGCGCCGGCCTGCTGCTGGCGGTGACGGCCGTGCTGGACGCCGCCGGCCTGCCGCCCAGCCTGTCCATCCTGCTCGGCTTCGACGCGGGCGCGCTGGTCTTCCTGGTGCTCACCGCGCGCGTCTTCGCCCGCACCAGTCCAGCCCAGATGCGACTGCATGCGCGCCAGCACGATGTGGGGCGCTCGGGCGTGCTCTGGAGCAGCGTGGCCCTGTCCTGCATGGTCCTGGTCGCCCTGTGGGTCGAACTGCGCGCCCAGGGCAGCGGCGGCGCCGTCGTGGACATGCTGGCGGCCGCGGTCACCATCGTGCTGTCGTGGCTCTACATGAACATGATCTATGCCTTGCACTATGCGCACGGCTACTACGGGCACGACAGCGCCATGCACAAGGGCCTGGATTTTCCGGGCACGCAGGATCCGGACTACTGGGACTTCGCCTATTTCTCGGTGGTGCTGGGCATGACCTTCCAGGTCTCCGACGTGCAGATCGTCAACCGGCGCGTGCGGCGGCTGGCCATGACGCATGGCGTCATCGCGTTCTTCTTCAATGTGTTCATCATTGCGATCAGCGTGAATGTGGCGGCGGGCAGGGCATAGGGCATCGCGAGAGCCCCGGCGCCATCGCCGGGCCGCGAAGCTGTCATCCCGTTGAACGTCGCCGCGACGGCTGCGCGTGGTCGCTGACGCTGGAAAGGTTGTGCTCTAACATGCGACTTCCCTGAGGGCCTCTTCTTCCCTTCCTTGATTCCCTGTTGAAAGCATGTCGCTATCCCATGCCGTGATCTGGTTGATTGCCGCCGCAACCACCATGGCCATCCTGTTTCGTCCCTGGCGGCTGCCCGAATACGTGTGGGCCTGCGTCGGCGCCATCGCCCTGGTGGCATTGGGGCTGGTGCCTGCCGGACAGGCCGGCGCCGCCATCCTCGAAGGCACCGACGTCTACTTGTTCCTGATCGGCATGATGCTGGTGGCGGAGGTCGCCCGTCAGGAAGGCCTGTTCGACTGGCTGGCGGTCGCGGCCGCCAACCATGCCGCCGGGTCGGCGCGGCGGCTTTTCGATCTGGTGTTCCTGGTGGGGACCGTGGTCACCGTGCTGCTGTCCAACGACGCCACCGCCGTGGTGCTGACGCCCGCCGTCTATGCGGTGACGCGCGTGGTCGGCGCGCCGCCCTTGCCCTACCTGTACGTCTGCGCCTTCATCGCCAACGCGGCCAGCTTCGTGCTGCCGATTTCAAACCCGGCCAATCTGGTCGTGTTCGGCGACCGCATGCCCGCGCTGGCGCCGTGGCTGGCGCACTTCGCCCTGCCATCCGCGCTGGCCATCGGTTCCACCTACGTCACGTTGCGCCTGGTGTTCCGCCATGACCTGCGGCAGCCCTTGAAGCCGTCGCCGGCCTTGCCGCCCATGGCATTGCCGCTGCGGATGGCCGCGCTGGGCGTGGCCGTCACCGCGGGCACGCTGCTCGTCACGTCGGCCCTGGGGCACCGCCTGGGCTTGCCCACGCTGGTGGCCGGCTGCGTGTCGGCGGCGCTGGTGCTGGCGGTCACGCGATCCAGCCCGCTGCGCCTCGTCAAGGGCGTCGCGTGGGGCGTCTTGCCGCTGGTCGCGGGATTGTTCGTGCTGGTCCAGGGCATGGCCGCCAGCGGCGTGTTGCAGGATCTGGCGGACGCGATGCGCGGCCTGTCGGCGGACGCGGCGCTGTGGGCAGGCGGCGTGGGCGCCGCGCTCGCGGGCAACGTCATCAACAATCTGCCTGCAGGACTGATGGCGGGCTCGTTGGCGCGCATGGCGGACCTGTCCGGCTCCGCCACCGCCGCGCTGCTGATCGGGATCGACCTGGGTCCCAACCTGTCCGTGAGCGGCTCGCTCGCCACCTTGCTGTGGCTGCTGGCCGTGCGCCGGGAAGGCATGCACGTCAGCGCGCTCAGCTTTCTTCGGCTGGGTCTGGTGGTCATGCCGCCCGCGCTGGTGCTGGCGTTGGGGGCGCTGCACGTCTTCAGTTGAGGGCGCGACGGGGGGCGTCGCGCTGCGCATTCAAGCCGCGCCCAATCTCCACAGCGACGTGACTTCCTTGGAGCGCGCCGCGAACAAGGGATCGTCCGCATCCCTTGCCTTGCCGTGCATCGGCCGCGTGTCCAGCTTCTCGATCACGCGAAGGCCCGCCGCTTCGATCATCTCCAGCAACTGCGCCCGCGTGCGCAGGCCCAGGTGCTCGGCCAGGTCCGACAGGATCAGCCAGCCCTCGCCATTGGGCGTCAGATGGTCCTTCAATCCGTTCAGGAACCCGCGCAGCATGCGGCTGTCCGGGTCGTACACCGCGTGCTCCAGCGGCGAGCTGGGCCGCGCGGGCAGCCACGGCGGGTTGCAGACGATCAGCGACACCCGGCCTTCGGGGAACAGGTCGGTCTGTTCGACGTCGACCTGTCCGGCCAGGCCCAGCCGTTCCAGGTTTTCGCGCGCGCAGGCGATGGCGCGGGGATCCATGTCGGTGGCGATGACGCGCTTGCCGCCGCGCCGGGCGATCACCGCCGCGAGCACGCCGGTGCCGGTGCCGATGTCGAAGGCGACGCTGCCGCGCGGCATCGGCGTGTTGGCGACCAGTTCCACGTATTCGCCGCGCACCGGTGAAAACACGCCGTAGTGCGGGTGGATGCGGTTGTTCAGGGCGGGAATTTCGACGCCTTTCCTGCGCCATTCGTAGGCGCCGATCTGGCCGAGCAGTTCGCGCAGCGAGGCGACGTAGGGTTCGTCAGCCGGGCCGTGCGCGGCTTCGCAGGCCAGATGGGCGTCGGGGGCGCGGCGCAGCGGGATGACGTGGCCGGCCTCGAAGGGGATGAGCAGCATGCCCAGGATGCGGGCGCGTTGCGACTGCGTCTGGCGGTGCTGGTTGAAGGCGTCCAGCAGGGTGTCGACCGGTTTGCGCGGGCGCTTGTCGACGCGCCGGGTCATCGCCTGCAACAGCTGGCGCGCATTCTGGAAGTCGCCGCGCCACAGCAGGCCGACCCCTTCGCAGGCCTGGCGGTAGGCCACGTCCGCGGTGATCGTGTCGTCGGCGACGACGACGCGCTTGGGCGGCGTGGCGCCGGTTTCCGAGCGCCAGCGGGCGGAGCGGGCAACGCCGTCCTCTTCCCAGTGCAGTTCGGGGGCGGTCAAGATGTCGCTCCGGCGGGGAAACGGGGGAAGGGCAGGATCATGGGGAAGGCATAAAAGAAAAGGGCGCGGGCTGCCAATGTAGCAGCTTCGCGCCCTGGCGCGGCGCGCGGCGCCAGGGCGCCGCGGCTGCGCGGGGGGATCAGTGGAACAGGACGACGGCCTTTTGCAGCGTGATCCAGATGCCCCAGGCCAGCGGGATGCCCACGCAGGCCCATGCGAACGCGATCAGCGCGGGCGGCGTGCGGAAGCTGGACTTGCCCACGCCATGGGTTTCGGCCGCAACCGCGCGCTCGTGCGCCAGGGCTTTTTCGCGGGCGAGTTCCTCATCGGTCATGAAGTACTTGGCGTTGACCGGCCGGATCGCCAGATTGCACAGGAACCCGACGACCAGCATCCCCGCCAGGATGTACATGGTGATGTCGTACACCTGGGCGCGCGGCACGCCGATGGACAGCTGGTATTCCCGGATGTAGTTGACCAGGACCGGACCGAAGATGCCGGCCGCGGACCACGCCGTCAGCAGGCGTCCGTGGATGGCCCCGACCATCTGGGTGCCGAACAGGTCGGCCAGATAGGCGGGCACGGTCGCGAAGCCGCCGCCGTACATCGACAGGATGACGCAGAAGGCGGCGACGAACAGGGCCAAAGCGCCCATGTGCGCGGTCCAGGGGATGGCGGCGTACAGGAAAAAGCCCAGCACGAAGAAGACGAAGTACGTCATCTTGCGGCCCAGCTTGTCCGACAGGCTGGCCCAGAAAAAGCGGCCGCCGATGTTGAACAGGCTGAGCAGCCCGGTAAAGCCGGCCGCGATGGCGGCGATGGCCGCAAGCTGGTCCTTGTCGAGCTGGCCGAACCCCAACTCCGGTTTGTCGATCAGGCCGCCGCCGAACACTTCCTGCAGCAGCGGCGAGGCCATGCCCAGGATGCCGATGCCGGCCGTGACGTTCAGGCACAGCGCCCACCAGACCAGCCAGAATTGCGGCACGCCCCACACGCGCTTCACGTGCACGTGGCGCTGCGTGATCATGACGTTGTTGACCTGCTTGGCGGGCGGCGTCCAGCCCGCGGGCTTCCAGCCGGTGGGCGGCACGCGGTAACCCAGCGCGCCCGACATCATGAAGATGAAGTACACCAGCGCCATGGTCAGGAAGGTCTGCCACACGCCCGGCGAGGTCGGCGTCGCGAAGTGGCGCATCAGCAGGTCGGCCAGCGGCGCGCCGATCATGGCGCCGCCGCCAAAGCCCATGATGGCCATGCCGGTCGCCATGCCGCGGCGGTCCGGGAACCACTTGATCAGCGTGCTGACCGGCGAGATGTAGCCCAGGCCCAGTCCGATGCCGCCGATGACGCCGGACCCCAGCCACAGCATCCACATCTGGTGCAGATAGATGCCGATGGCCGAGATGACCAGGCCGCCGCACCAGCACAGCGCCGACACGACGCCCGCCTTGCGCGGACCGGCGCGTTCCAGCCAGCCGCCCCACAGCGCGGCCGAGCAGCCCAGCAGCACGAAAAAGAGGGTGTACATCCACCCCATGGTGGAAATCTTCCAGTCGCAGCTCGTGGTGAAGAGCTCGGCCACGAGACTCATGTCGGGCGGGCACGCCAGCGGCTTGGACCCGCCCACCACCTTGGACAGCGGCAGCCAGAACACCGAAAAGCCGTAGGCCATGCCGATGCACAGGTGGATGGCCAGTGCGGCCGGCGGTACCAGCCAGCGCGAGAAGCCCGGCCCGGCGATGGTGCGTTCTTTGTCGAAAAAGCCCGGCCGTGAGCCGGGCAGGTCCAGGGTGGCACTACTTTCCATGATGTCTCCTCAAGGGTGCGGCTTTATAGCGTGCGTAGGCCGGAAAAGCCCGGTCCCGCCGCCTCTTTTATGGATCTGTTGCTGTCCTGCGACTTCGGAGCGGCCGTCATGTTACGGCCCGGATGCGCTAGGTGACGCGCGCCTGCGGCGTGAGGCGCGTTCGATGCTGCGTGACCGCCTGCAGCACCAGCGGGTGCAACTGTTCTTCGCCGGCATCGCCATCGGGGCTGCGCGCCAGGAAGTCCAGCAGTTCGGTGCGCATGCGCGGCTCCCAGAACTTCTGGATGTGATTGGCGACGCCCTCCAGCGCCTCGGCCCGGTCCGGCATGGCGTCGAAGAATTGGCCGATGCGGTTGGCCATGCGGATCAGATTGAGGATTTCCATTGCTGTCGTGCGTCCGGTTCAGGTAAGGATGCGTTCGGGGTGGGCGTAGATGGCGGCGTCGTCGTCGCGCAGAAAGCCCAGCAGCGTCACGTTGGCGTCGGTGGCCAGGCGGATGGCGAGTGCGGTCGGGGCCGACACGGACGCCAGCACGGCGACGCCGGCGGCGGCCGTCTTTTGCACCATCTCGAAACTGGCGCGGCTGGACACCACGACGATGCCGTCGGCGGCGTTCACGGCCTGGCGGGCCAGCGCGCCGACCAGCTTGTCCAGCGCGTTGTGGCGGCCCACGTCCTCGCGGACCAGGGCCACGGCGCCATCGCCGCCGGCCCATCCGGCGGCGTGCGTGGCGCCGGTGATGTCGTGCAGCGTCTGGCGCGCGCGCATGTCGCGCATGGCGGCCAGCACGGCCCCGATGCGGACCGGCGCGCCGTTGGTCACCGGCGCCACCGGGCGCAGCACTTCCGGCAGCGTCTCCACGCCGCACAGGCCGCAGCCGGTGCGGCCCGCCATGGCGCGGCGCCGCGTCTTCAGGCGCATTTCGCAGGCCGAGGAAATTTCCAGCTGCACGACGATGCCGCCGCATTGCGGCAGCACGTCGATGCCGCGCACGTCGCTCACGCTGTCGATGATGCCCTCCGACAGCGAGAACCCCACGGCAAAGTCTTCCAGGTCCGCCGGCGTGGCCAGCATGGTCGCGTGGCTGATGCCGTTGAACTCCAGCGCCACCGGGGTTTCCTCGGCGACGTGATCGGTTTCGGCGTCGGGGGCGATGACGCCCGCGCGCACGCGGATCACCTGGGTCGGCGTGCAGTCGGGGCGGGCGTGGGTTGGCGTAGGCATGGGATCCCTGGCGTGCTGGCGGTCGGTTACTTCCCGGTCAGCGCCGCCTCGGTCTCGCGCGAGCGTTCGCGCAGCAGCTTTTGCTGGATATCCGCAAATCGCGACCACTGGCGCTGCCATTCCGAGGGCTGGGACACGCGCGTGACCTGCACGGCCGTGACCTTGTACTCGGGGCAGTTGGTCGCCCAGTCGGAACTGTCGGTGGTGACGACGTTGGCGCCGGACTCGGGAAAGTGGAACGTGGTGTATACCACGCCCGGCTGCACCCGGTCGGTCAGCGTGGCGCGCAGCACGGTCTCGCCGCTGCGGCTCTGGATGCCGACCCAATCGCCCTCGGCCACGCCGCGGTCCTCGGCGTCCTGCGGGTGGATTTCCAGCACGTCCTCGCTATGCCACATGACGTTGGGCGTGCGGCGCGTCTGCGCGCCCACGTTGTATTGCGACAGGATGCGGCCCGTGGTCAGCAGCAGCGGGAAGCGGCGCGTGCTGCGTTCGTCGGTGGGCACGTACTTGGTGATCATGAACCTGCCCTTGCCGCGCACGAACTGGTCGATGTGCATGATGGGCGTGCCGTCCGGCGCATCGTCGTTGCAGGGCCACTGCAGGCTGCCCAGCTTGTCCAGCTTGTCGTACGTGACGCCGGCGAACGTGGGCGTGAGCCGCGCGATCTCTTCCATGATCTCGCGCGGGTGCCTGTAGGTCATGGGGTAGCCCAGCGCGTTGGACAGCGCCACGGTGACTTCCCAATCGGACTTGCCGTTCTTGGGCTCCATGACTTTGCGCACGCGCGAGATGCGGCGCTCGGCGTTGGTGAACGTGCCGTCCTTTTCCAGGAACGACGAGCCCGGCAGGAACACGTGGGCGTACTTGGCGGTCTCGTTCAGGAACAGGTCCTGCACCACGATGCATTCCATCGCGGCCAGGGACGCGGCCACGTGCTGCGTGTTGGGATCGGACTGCACGATGTCCTCGCCCTGGCAGTACAGGCCCTTGAAGGTTCCGCCCAGCGCGGCCTCGAACATGTTGGGGATGCGCAGGCCGGGCTCGGGCTGCAGCGTGACGCCCCAGTCCTTTTCGAACTGCGCGCGCACGGTGTTGTCCGAGATGTGGCGATAGCCGGGCAGCTCGTGCGGAAACGAGCCCATGTCGCACGAGCCCTGCACGTTGTTCTGGCCGCGCAGCGGGTTCACGCCCACGCCTTCGCGGCCGATGTTGCCGGTGGCCATGGCCAGGTTGGCGATCGCCATGACGGTGGTCGAGCCCTGGCTGTGCTCGGTGACGCCCAGGCCGTAATAGATGGAGCCGTTGCCGCCCGTGGCAAAGAGCCGCGCCGCGCCGCGCACCGCCTGCGCCGGCACGCCGGTGATTTCTTCCATGGCCTCCGGCGAGTTCTCGGGCAGCGAGACGAAGTCGCGCCATTCCCTGAATGCCTTTTCCTCGCAGCGTTCGGCCACGAAGTCTTCGGCGATCAGGCCCTCGGTGGCGATGACGTGGGCCAGCGAGGACAGCAGCGCGGTATTGGTGCCGGGCCGCACCTGCAGGTGGTAGTCGGCCTTGATGTGGGGCGAGCTGACCAGTTCGATGCGGCGCGGGTCGATGACGATCAGCCGCGCGCCTTCGCGCAGGCGGCGTTTCAGGCGCGAGGCGAACACCGGGTGGCCGCTGCTGGGATTGGCGCCCATGACGATGACCACATCCGTGTGCATCACGGAGTCGAAGGTCTGCGTGCCGGCCGATTCGCCCAGCGTCTGCTTCAGGCCATAGCCGGTGGGCGAATGGCACACGCGCGCGCAGGTGTCGACGTTGTTGGTGCCAAAGGCCGCGCGCACCAGCTTCTGCACCAGCCAGGTTTCCTCGTTGGTGCAGCGCGAGGACGTGATGCCGCCCACCGCGTCGCGCCCGTACTGGTTCTGGATGCGGCGGAATTCGGACGCGGCGTAGTCGATCGCCTCTTCCCAGGACACTTCCTTCCAGGAATCGGTGATGTGCTTGCGGATCATGGGCTTGAGCACGCGCTCCTTGTGCGTGGCGTAGCCCCAGGCGAAGCGCCCCTTCACGCAGGAATGGCCGCGGTTGGCCTGGCCGTCCTTCCAGGGCACCATGCGCACCACTTCCTGGCCTTTCATTTCGGCCTTGAAGCCGCAGCCCACGCCGCAGTAGGCGCAGGTGGTCACGACCGAGTGTTCGGCCTGGCCCATCATGATGACGGTCTTTTCCTGCAGCGTGGCGGTGGGACAGGCCTGCACGCAGGCGCCGCAGGACACGCACTCGCTGTCCAGAAACGGCTGGTCCTGTCCCGGCGACACGCGGGACTCGAAGCCCTTGCCGGAGATCGTCAGCGCGAAGGTGCCCTGCGTTTCCTCGCAGGCGCGCACGCAGCGGTTGCAGACGATGCACTTGGAGGCGTCGTAGGTGAAGTAGGGGTTGGACTCGTCCTTCTCCGCCTTGAGATGGTTGGCGCCGTCGTAGCCGTAGCGCACGTTGCGCAGGCCCACCACGCCGGCCATGTCCTGCAGCTCGCAGTCGCCGTTGGCGGGGCAGGTCAGGCAGTCCAGCGGGTGGTCCGAGATGTACAGCTCCATGACGCCGCGGCGCAGGTCGTGCAGCTTGGGCGTTTCGGTGTAGACCACCATGCCGTTTTCGGCGGGCGTGGTACAGGACGCGGGATAGCCGCGGCGGCCTTCGATCTGCACCAGGCACAGCCGGCACGAGCCGAACGGCTCCAGGCTGTCGGTGGCGCAGAGCTTCGGGATGTTGATGCCCGCGTCCGCGGCCGCGCGCATCAGCGACGTGCCTTCGGGCACGGTGACTTCCTGGCCGTCGATGGTCAGGGTGACGGTGTTTTCGGACACGCGCGCCGGCGTGCCCATGTCGCGATCGCGCTTGATGACGGTTTCTAGCATGGCGGTCTCGGGTTCAGGCCGCGTGGGCGGCAGAATGGGAGGACTCGATGCCGAAGTCCTGCGGAAAATGGTTCAGCGCGGACAGCACCGGGTAGGGCGCCATGCCCCCCAGCGCGCACAGCGAACCGCCCAGCATCGTGTCGCACAGGTCGCGCAGCAGGTGCACCTGCTGTTCGCGCTGCTCGCGGCTCTGGCCGCCGGCGGCGATCTTGTCGATGGTTTCCACGCCGCGCGTCGAGCCGATGCGGCAGGGCGTGCACTTGCCACAGGATTCGATGGCGCAGAACTCCATTGCGTAGCGCGCCATGCGCGCCATGTCCACGGTGTCGTCGAACGCCACCAGCCCGCCGTGGCCGATCATGGCCGAGATCTGGACGTAGGCTTCGTAGTCCAGCGGCACGTCCCATTGCGACTCGGGCAGGTAGGCGCCCAGCGGGCCGCCCACCTGGACGGCGCGCAGCGGCCGTCCAGATGCGCTGCCGCCGCCAAAGCCGTACAGCAGGTCGCGCAGAGTCAGGCCGAACGCCTTTTCCACCAGCCCGCCCTGCTTGAGGTTGCCGGCAAGCTGGAACGGCAGGGTGCCGTGCGAGCGGCCCACGCCATAGTCGCGGTAGTACGCCGCGCCCTTGGCCAGGATGATGGGCACCGTGGCCAGCGAAATCACGTTGTTGATGACGGTGGGCTTGCCGAACAGGCCGGAAATGGCCGGGAGCGGCGGCTTGGCGCGGACCACGCCACGCTTGCCTTCCAGGCTTTCCAGCAAGGAGGTCTCTTCGCCGCAGATGTAGGCGCCCGCGCCCTTGCGCACCTCCAGGTCGAAGCGGCGGCCGCTGCCGTGCACGTCGTCGCCCAGCCAGCCGACGCTGCGCGCCCGCGCGATGGCCGCTTCCAGCGTGGCGATGGCGTGCGGGTATTCGGAGCGCACGTAGATGTAGCCGTAGGTCGCGCCCACCGCCAGGCCCGCGATGGTCATGCCTTCGATCAGGACGTACGGATCGCCTTCCATCAACAGGCGGTCGGCGAAGGTGCCGGAGTCGCCTTCGTCGGCGTTGCAGACGATGTACTTGGTGTCGCCGGGCGTGCCCGCCACGGTCTTCCATTTGACGCCGGTGGGAAAGGCCGCGCCGCCGCGGCCGCGCAGGCCGGATTCGACCATTTCGTCGACGATCTGGGCGGGGGGCATGGACAGCGCCCGCTTCAGGCCCTGCAGTCCGCCATGCGCGGCGTAGTCCTGCAAGGACAGCGGATCGATCACGCCAACGCGGGCGAAGGTCAGGCGTTCCTGCTGCTTGAGATAGGGGATTTGTTCGGTCGGGCCCAGGTGCAGCGGATGCTCGCCGCCGGTGTGGAAACCCGCGTCGAACAGCGATGCCACGTCTTCCGGCTGGACGGGACCGTAGGCGATCCGGCCCTCGGGGGTGGCCACCTCGACCAGCGGCTCCAGCCACAGCAGGCCGCGCGAGCCGTTGCGCACCACCTGCACGGCCAGGCCACGCTGGTCGGCGATGCGTTCGATGTCGCGGGCCACGGCGTCGGCGTCCATGGCCAGCGCCGCTGCGTCGCGCGGCACGTAGATGACGAGGGGGGCGCTCATGGCGTGTCCTCCAGCGTGCGGGCCAGCAGGCGGTCCAGCTTGGCTTCGGTGACGCGGGCGTGGGGCTGGCCGTCGATCATGACCGCCGGCGACTGGGCGCACAGGCCCAGGCAATAAACCGGCTCCAAGGTGAAGTTTCCGTCCCGGGTGCTGCCGTGGAAGTCGCAGCCCAGCGCGGCGCGCGCATGGGCAGCCAGGCGTTCGCCGCCCATGGACTGGCAGGCCTCGGCGCGGCAGACCTCGAGCGTATGGCGCGCGGCCGGTTCGGTGCGGAAATGGGGATAGAACGTGATGACGCCGTGGACTTCGGCGCGGGAGAGGTTCAGGGCCTCGGCGATGGTCTGCACCGCCTCGGCCGGAATACAGCCCAGCTCGTGCTGGACCGCATGCAGCACCGGCAGCAGCGGGCCGGGCTGGTCTTTGAGCCGGGCAAGGATGCGGGCCGTGGCCGCGATGGCCGGGGTGGGGGACGCCTGGGCGGCGTCCAGGGCGAGCTTGCCGCCCCGGGCTCCACCGCTGGATGCCAGATCGGATTTTGCCTCGCGCAGGTGCACGTCGGTCTCCTCCTGTGTTGCGTGACCCCATCAAGGGGGCGTTTTGCGGGGCGGGATCGGACGCTGATTAATATGCTTTAAAAAACATATAAAACGCCCGTCTGCCTCATTATTTGTGTACTCTAACGGCGTACTTGAACGCCTTCAATAAGAAATAAATGACATATAAGTTCCGAATCGGCCTAAGGCCGCAATGGACGCTGGGCGGAGACGACGAGGCGGGGCCCGTGCCCTTGCAGGACATGCTCGCCCTGCTGGCGGCCATCGATGCCACGGGCAACATCTCGGGCGCCTGCCGCGCCTGCGGGCTGTCGTACCGGCACGCCTGGGGCGTGCTGCGCCGCTTCGAATCCATCTTCGGCACGCAACTGCTCATCACCAACCGCCGCCAGGGCACGCAGTTGTCGCCCTTTGCGCAGCGCCTGCTGTGGGCCAACCGCCGCATCGAGGCGCGGCTGATGCCCACGCTGGACAGCATGGCCTCGGAACTGCAAGAAGAGCTGGAACGGCTGCTGCCCGAAAGCGGCCCGCACCTGCGCCTGCACGCCAGCCACGGCTTTGCGGTGGAATCGCTGATGCAGCACATGAGCGGGCGCACGCCCGGGCTGGAACTGCGCTATCGCACCGCGATCGAGGCGCTGGCCTCGCTGGAACGCCACGAATGCGACCTGGCCGGATTCCAGGTGCCGCTGGGCGATTTCGAGGCGCCCATCATGGAACGCTACGCGCAATGGCTGCACGCCGACGACTACCTGCTGATCCACCTGGCCGTGCGCAATACGGGGCTTTTCGTCACGGCGGGCAATCCCAAGCAGATCCGCGGCATGGCGGACCTGGCGCGCACGGACGTGCGTTTCGTGAACCGCCAGATCGGCTCCAGCACGCGCTATCTGGTGGGGCTGATGCTGCAGCGCGCGGGCGTGTCGATCGGCGAGGTGCAGGGTTACGAAACCAACGAATTCACCCACATGGCGATTGCCGCGCACATCGCCAGCGGCATGGCGGACACGGGCGTGGGTGTGGAGACGGCGGCCTGCCGCTTCGGCCTGGACTTCATTCCGCTGGTGCGCGAGCGTTATTTTTTCGCCATCCGCAAGGCGTCGCTGGACACGCCCGCCATGCGCGACCTGCTGTCCATCATGCGCAGCCCGGATTATGTCGGTTACGTAGGCCAGCTCGTGGGCTACGATGCCCGCGACACGGGGCGGCTGCAGACGCTGGAAGAAGCCTTTCCGCGGGAGCGCGCGCCGCGATCCGCCGGGATATGATGTGGCCATGAGCAAAGTGATCTTCCTTGCCGATCATCGCGGCAGTCCGCCGGCCCCTCTGGCGCCGGGTGAACTGCCGCCGCACGGGCAGCCCGCGCTGGACCAGCGCGCGCGTCCGCTGCGCGATCTGCGCATTTCCGTCACGGATCGCTGCAACTTCCGCTGCACGTATTGCATGCCGCGCGAGGTCTTCGACAGCAGCTACAGCTTCATGCCGCATTCGGCCCTGCTGTCGTTCGAAGAAATCAGCCGGCTGGCCGGCATCTTCACGCAGCTCGGCGTCGAGAAGATCCGTCTCACGGGCGGCGAGCCCTTGCTGCGCAAGCACATCGAAAATCTGGTCGGCATGCTGGCCGACCTGCGCACGCCACAGGGCCGTCCCCTGGACCTGACCCTCACCACCAACGGCAGCGTGCTGGCGCGCAAGGCCGCCGCGCTGAAGGCCGCCGGGCTGACGCGTGTGACGGTCAGCCTGGACGCGCTGGATGCGTCGATGTTCCAGGACATGAGCGACAGCGGCTTCACGCCCGATGACGTGCTGCGCGGCATCGATGCGGCGGCCGACGCGGGCCTGGCGCCCGTGAAGGTCAACATGGTGGTGCGCAAGGGACTGAACGATGGGCAGATCCTGCCCATGGCCGAACGCTTTCGCCACAGCGGCCACATCCTGCGTTTCATCGAGTACATGGACGTGGGCAACAGCAACGGCTGGAACCTGAAAGAAGTGGTGCCCAGCCGTGACGTGCTGGACCGCATCGGCGCCGTGTATCCGCTGGAACCCGTGGAATCGACGGAGATGGGCCGCGTGGCCGAGCGCTGGCGTTACGTGGATGGCGGCGGCGAGATCGGCGTCATCTCCAGCGTCACGCATGCCTTCTGCGGCGGCTGTACGCGGGCGCGCCTGTCGCCCGAGGGCAAGCTCTACCTGTGCCTGTTCGCGCACGACGGCCATGACCTGCGCGCCCCGTTGCGCGACGGCGCGTCGGATCAGGGGCTGGCGCGCATCCTGGCGGGCATCTGGTCGGCGCGCGGCGACCACTATTCCGAACTGCGCGGCCAGAACATGGCGGACCCCGCGCGCAAGATCGAGATGAGCTACATCGGTGGCTGAACCGGATCGCGGCGAGGTCGCGGGGCTGATCCTCGCGGGCGGGCAGGGCTCACGCATGAATGGCCAGGACAAGGGACTGGTCGTGCTGCACGGCGAACCCATGGTCGCGCACGTCGCGCGGCGTCTCGCGCCGCAGGTGGGTCGCCTCATCATCAGCGCAAATCGCCACGCGGACCGCTATGGGCGCTACGGCGAGGTTGTGGCCGACGGCGATCCCGGGCTGGGCGCCTGGCAAGGGCCGCTGATGGGAATCGCGGCGGCGTTGCTGGTCGTATTCCGGCAGCGTGCATTCGAGCCGGGGGTTGCCGCGTCGAACCTCGCCACGCCGCAATGGCTGGTGGTCGCTCCCTGCGACACGCCGTTCCTGCCCGCCGACATGGCAAGCCGCCTGATCGGCGCGGCGCTCGCGGCGCAGTCGCCCATGGCCTATGCCGTGGCGCACGGCCAGCGGCATTCGGCCTGCATGGCGCTGCGCACGTCGCTGCGCCCGGGACTGCTGGCCTACCTGCAAGGCGGCGATCGCAAGGTCGGGTTGTGGCAGGCCAGGACGGGCGCGGTCCAAGCGTTGTTCGACGACGCGCCGCCCCATGCCTTCATGAACGTCAACACGCCAGAAGACCTGGCGCAGGCCGAACGCTACGCCAGCCAGTGACGCAGGTCGTAGTACGCCACCCTGTCCCCGTCCCGCACCGGCACGTCCGCCGGCAGGCGCGCCAGCCCGGTGGCCCACGGCAATGAGCTGATCACGCCCGACCCCTGGTGGCCGTAGGGCGCGAGCTCGCTGCCGCCGTCATCCGCGACGCGGCACTGCACGCGCAGGAATTCCTCGCGGCTATCCTGGCGCGGTTGCGCGGTGCGCAGCGGCAACTGGCTAATGGGCGGGAAGATCGTTTCGCGGCCCTGCATGCGGCGCATCAGCGGCGTCACCAGCGTGGCGAACACGGCATAGGCCGACACCGGATTGCCCGGCAGGCTGACCATGGGCTTGCCGTCGATCTGCGCCAGCGCCACCGGTTTGCCGGGCTTCATGCGCACCTTCCACAGCGACAGCTCGCCGCCCAGCGCGGCAAGCGCCGGCTTGACGAGATCGCGCTCGCCCACCGACACGCCGCCCACGCTCAGGACCAGGTCGCAATCGGCCAGCAGCGTCTTGAAGGCCTGCAGCAGATCGGCCTCGGTATCGCGGGCGTGCAGCACGTGGACGGGCTCGGCGCTCATGCCGCGCACCATCGCGGCCAGCATCGGCCCGTTCGAGTTGTAGATCTGTTCGGTGGCGCGCGGCTGGCCCGGCTGGACCAGTTCGTCGCCGGTGGTCAGGATGCCGACGCGAAGCTGGCCGTAGACGGGCACGGCCGCCATGCCTTGCGAGGCCAGCAGCGCGACGTGCGCGGCCTGCAGCAGCGTGCCCGCCGGCAGCAGCGCGGCGCCTGCCATGGTGTCTTCGCCGCGGCGGCGGATGTGCTGGCCCGGCCGGGGTTCGCGCGAGATCTGCACCTGGTTGTCGGCTTCGACGGCGTCTTCCTGCATGACCACCACGTCCGCGCCCGCGGGAATCACGCTGCCCGTGAAGAGGCGGATCGCGTGGCCGGGTTTCAGGGGTTCGGGCACGTCGCCCGCGTAGCAGCGCTGCTGGATCGGCAGGCGGGCTTGCGGGGTCCAGTCGGCCAGGCGCAGGGCATAGCCGTCCATCGCGCTGTTGTCGGCCGGCGGGATGTCCACCGTGGCGTCGAGGTGGCTGGCCAGCACCCGGCCGCAGGCCTGCGCCAGTTCGACGTGTTCGGTGCGTGGGAGGGGGCCGGCGGCATTGGCCAGCAGGGTCTGGGCTTGATCGAAATCGAGCATGGGTCAGGCTTCTTCTACGCGTTTTTTGAACTGCGAGGCGAAATTGCAGGGGCCGTGGCGGCTGTCGAGCTGCTCGCGCAGGATCTGCGCCCAGGCGGTCTCGCAGGCGTTGTTGGACCCGGGCAGGCAGAAGATCAGGGTGTTGTTGGCCGAGCCCGCGAACGCGCGTGACTGGATCGTGGAGCTGCCGATCTCGGTGTAGGAGATCTGGCGGAAGAGTTCACCAAAGCCGGGAATCTCGCGGTCCAGCAGCGGCATTATGGCCTGCGGCGTGTAGTCGCGATGCGAGAAGCCCGTGCCGCCGGTGGTCAGGATGACCTGCACCTCGGGATCGGCGATCCAGTCGCTGATGACGCGTCGGATCTGGTAGATGTCGTCGCGCACGATGTCGCGCCGCACGCACTGGTGGCCGGCCTGCGCCAGGCTGTGCGCCAGCAGATTGCCCGAGGTGTCGTCGCCCGCGCTGCGGGTGTCGCTGACCGTCAGTACGCCGCAGCCCAGCGGGACCGGGGTGGCTTCGTTCATGGATTCTCCTTTTTGTCGGCGGTGTCTTCATCCCAGGAATCGGTGCGGTCCTGGTCGGATTGACGCTGTTCCACCCAGAAGCTGCTGCCGCCCGCCAGGGTTTCGCGCTTCCAGAAGGGCGCGCGCGTCTTGAGCGCGTCGATGATGTATTCGCAGCCGCGGAAGGCGTCGCCGCGATGGGCGCTGGCCGCCGCCACGAACACGATCTGCGCGTTGCGATGCAGCGCGCCCACCCGGTGCACGATGACGGTGCCGGCCAGGTTCCAGCGCGCGCGGGCCGTGGCGGCGATGTCCTCGAGCTCGCGCTCGCACATGCCCGGGTAGTGTTCAAGAAACAGCGTGTCGGTGGGCCTGTCCGGCGCGTAATCGCGCACGTAGCCCACGAAGGTCACGATGCCGCCCACGCCGGGGCCGGCGGATTCCCGCAGCCCCGCGGTCAGCGCGGCGGCGTCGAAGTCGGCTTCCTGCACGCGGATCATGGCGTCAGCCTCCGGTGACCGGTTCGAACACGGCGACCTCGTCGCCCGCGCGGATGGGCGCGGTCGGCTTGGCGTGGGTCTGGTTGATGGCCAGTTTCAGCCGCGCGGCCGGTTCAAGCTGGGGATAGCGTTCACCCAGCGCCGCGAGCAATTGCGCGCCGGTGGATTCGCCCGAGAGGGGCCAGGACTCGGCGCGCTTGCCGACCAGTTCGGCCACGCGCGCGAAGTACAGAAGGTTAATCGTTGCGCCATTCACCGCTTTTGCCTCCCGCCTTGTACTTAAGGCGAACTTGTTCGATCACGATGCCCTTGTCGGCGGCCTTGCACATGTCGTAGATGGTCAGGGCCGCAACGCTGCACGCCATCATGGCTTCCATTTCGACGCCGGTCTTGTAGCTGGTGCGGCACGTGGCCAGGATGTCGATGCGATGCCCGGCGTCGTCCAGCGAGAACTCCACGCCGACGAAGGCCAGCGGCAGGCTGTGGCACAGCGGGATCGTGTCGGCGCAGCGTTTGGCGGCCAGGATGGCGGCCACGCGCGCGGTGTTGAGCACTTCGCCCTTGCCCTGGCCCGGCTGGGTCAAGAGGCCATAGGCCACGGCGTTCATGCGGATGCTGGCGGCGGCGACCGCCACCCGCTCGGTGTCCGTCTTGGCGATGACGTCGACCATGCGGACCTGGCCGGCTTCGTCCAGATGACTCAGGGTGGGGGTGGACGTGGACATGGAATCGGGACCAAGAATTGTTAATGAATGAAAAGGGCGGGGCCCGGCAGGCCGGGCGGGGCCGCTGTTACGCCTATGATAGACGAGCAGTAGAGGGGGCGCGACAATCGCGCCTGTAGTCAGTGGAAGGACGAAAATCGCCTTCAATTTGGTTCAGGAGACTTTCGATGCCCGTGCGGATGCCCAAGCTACGGTTCACCCGACGCGCCGGCAAGATTCTCCTGGGTATTGTGGCGTTCGTGCTGATACTGTTTGGCGTTGCCGCCTGGCAGGTCCCGAAGGTCCTGCATGGCGTCCTGACCGACGATGTCTCGAAGATGATCGGACGCGACGTGTCCGTCGGCAAGATCACCTTCAATCCCTTCACGCTGACCGTCCGCGCGCAAGACCTGGCCGTGGCCCAGCCCGGTGCGCAGACGCCGCTCATGACCCTGGCGGAACTGGATGCCAGCGCATCGTGGACCTCGCTGTTCTGGTTCGCGCCGGTGGTCGACCGTCTGACGCTGCGCCAGCCTAACATCGCCATCGTCCGCGAAGACGTCCTGCGGTTCAATTTCTCTGACATAGAACAACGCGTGGCCGAATTGACGGCCGCCAAGCCCGACGAGCCGCCCAAGCCGGACGAAGGGCTGCCGCGCTTTTCGCTCAACAACATGGTGATCGAGGACGGCACCGTCACGCTGGACGACAAGGTCACCGGGCGCAAGCAGGTCGTGGACGAGTTCACCATCGGCGTGCCGTTCATCTCCACCTTCGGCTACGCCACCGACATCGACGTGCAGCCGCGCCTGCATCTGCGCATCAACGGCAGCCCGTTCGACCTGACCGGCGTGGCGCGTCCGTTCGACGTGGTGCCCTCGTCCACGCTGCGCGTGGCCTTCGATGGCCTGCAACTGGAGAAGTGGGCCGACGTCTGGCCCATGCCGCTGCCGTTCAAGGTGCAAAGCGCGCTGCTGGACTCGAACCTGCAGGTCGTCTTCGAGCAGCCCAAGGACGCGCCGCCCAAGATCCGCATCGTCGGCGACGTGGGCTTGCGTCGCCTGGACCTGCGCGACCCTGCCGGCGGCGACCTGGCGGCCTGGAGCGCGTTGACCGTCAGCCGGCTGGAACTGGAGCCGATCGCCCGCCAGGTGTATATCGGCGAAATCGGCCTGTGGGCGCCGCAGGTCCACGTGCGGCGCCAGGCCAATGCCAACCTCAACTGGCAGGACGTCGTCGCCGGGCTGAAGGCGCTGGGCGGCGTGGAACCGGCCGCCACGCCGCTGCGGGACGAAATGCGCAAGGCAAGCGGGCTCAAGCCCAGGGCCGCTGGCGAGCCGCCGGCGCCCGCCGATCCCGCCTCCGTCGCTGCGCCGCCCGCGGACCCGTCCGCAGTCCCCCCCGCAGGTCCCGCCGCAGATCCCCCCGCGCCCGCGGAATGGAAGGTCACGCTCGACGCCTTCAACCTGCATGAAGGCGAGGTCTACGTCGCCGACGCGATCAGCAAGCTGGACTACGTGATGACCGGCCTGGCCGCCACCGTCGAAGGCGTGGAGCTGCCGCAGCAGCCGGACCGGCCCATCAATCTGTGGCTGACCATGGACAACAGCGCCGACGGCGGCTGGCTGCGCGCCAAGGGGCCGCTGGTGATCAAGCCGCTGTCGCTCGACATGGACGTGCGGCTGGGCAATGTGGCGCTGGCGCCGCTGGCGCCGGCCGTGCGTAGCGCGGCCCCGGTCACGCTGCTCGATGGCCGGCTGGCCGCCACCGCGCAGGTCCACGTGCGCGAGAAGGGCGGCGCGGTCGATGCGTCCGCCACGGCCGTTCAGGCCGACCTCACGCAATTCAAGGCCCGCGACGAATCGCTCCGGCCCGCGCTGGACGTTGCCCTGCAAAGCCTGCGCGTCACGGCCGACCGCCTCGCCCTCGGACCGGGCCCCAGCAATTTCACGCTGGCCGCGGCTGGCATCCAGGGCAACGGCAAGCTGGATCTCAAGGGCGTCCTGACCCCGCAGCCGCTCACGCTCAAGACGTCCGTGGCCCTCTCGGGGCTGAATGTCGCCTCGTTTGCGCCGTATTTCGCCTCCAGCCTGAACGCCACCGTCCGCGCCGTCACGCTGGGCGCCCAAGGCAACGCCGAATTCGCCGCCGCCTCCGGCGCGGCGCCGATGAAGGCCGCCTGGAAGGGCGCCGTCGACGTCACCGACCTGGACCTCCAGGACCGCGTGAACCAGGACGACTTCCTGAACTGGAAACGCCTGGGCCTGACCGGCATGGACATCGCCGTGGCGGGCGACCGGATCGTCGCCCGGCTGGGCGACATCGCCCTGGAAGATTTCTATGGCCGCATCCTGCTCAACGCCCAAGGCCGGCTGAATGTCATGGACCTGGTGGCCGCGCCCGGCCAGGCCGGCGGCTCCATCACGCAGGACACGCAGACGCCCGGCCGCAGCGCCGAACCGCCGCCAGCGCCCACCGCCTCCGCCAAGGGCAGCGGCGCCGCTTCCATGCCCGACATCTCGGTCAACAGTGTCACGCTGACCCGCGGCCGCATGACCTTCACCGACCGCTTCGTCAAGCCCAATTACGTGGCCGAGCTGTCCAGCATCGAGGGCGGCATCTCCGCCGTGTCCTCCACCAATCCGCAGCCCGCCAAGGTCAAGGTCACGGGACGGGTGTACACGACCGCGCCGCTGTCCATCAGCGGCGTGGTGCAGCCGTTCGCCAAATACCTGTCGCTGGACCTGAAGGCGTCGGCCAAGGGCGTCGACCTGCCGCGGTTCAACACGTATTCGGCCAAGTACGTGGGTTATCCCATCAAGCGCGGCAAGCTGTCGGTCGACCTGGAATACAAAATCAAGAACCGCGCCCTGCAGGCCACCAACCATGTGGTGCTCAACCAGCTCACGTTCGGCGACAAGACCAACAGTCCCGACGCCACCAAGCTGCCGGTGCTGCTGGCCGTCGCGCTGCTGAAGGACTCGCGCGGCAACATCGACATCAACCTGCCGATCTCCGGCTCGCTGGACGACCCCGAATTCTCCGTCGGCGGAATCGTGGTGCGCGTGCTGATGAACCTGGTGGTCAAGGCGGTGACTTCGCCCTTCAGCCTGCTGGCCTCGGCGTTCGGCAGCGGCGAAGAGCTGTCTTACGTCGAATTCGCGCCGGGCAGCGCCGTCCTCACCGACGACTCGCAGCAGCGCATCGACACGCTCATCAAGGCGCTGACCGAGCGGCCGGCGCTGAAGATGGACATCAGCGGCCGCGCGGACCCCAAGACCGACGGCGAAGGCCTGCGGCAGGCCTGGGTCGACGCCCGGATCCGCGCCGCCAAGGCCGCCGACGTCGCTCCGCGAGGCAAGAAGCCCAATCCGGCGGGCGTCGAGGTGTCGGGCGCCGAACGCCCCAAATACCTCGAAGCGGTCTACGATGACACCGACCTCAAGGACAAACCGCGCAATTTCATCGGCATGGCCAAATCCGTTCCGGCCGCGCAGATGGAGGCCATGCTGCGCGCCGCGGCCCCGGTCGGCGAGGAACAACTGCGCCAACTGGCCGATGCCCGCGCGCAGGCGGTTTATGAGAAGTTGCAAGCCCAGGAAGGACTCGCGGATCGCGTGTTCATCGTTGCGCCGCAGCTGGACGCCGATGGCATCAAGGACGAGGGGCAACCCTCGCGCGTGGACTTCTCCCTGAAGTGAACTCGGCAGGCCCAGGCGGGGCGCGAGGCGCGTCCCTGCCGCGCCCGCTTTTTCCAGGAGATGCTCGATGAAAGACCAGGACGCGCAGTTCGACAGCCTGCTCCCGCCCTTGCGGCTGGACCGGCGAGGCTTCATTGCCACCACCGTGGCGGCGGGGTTCTCGCTGGCGGCAGGACCGGCGGTGGCGCAGACCGCCATCGCCACGGACGCCAAGGGCCTCGTGGCCGGCAAGATCGACATTCCGGCGCCGGACGGCAAGATACCCGCCTACCGCGCCGCGCCCGAGGGCAAGAAGAACCTGCCCACGCTTATCGTCGTGCAGGAAATCTTTGGCGTGCATGAGTACATCCAGGACGTCTGCCGCCGCCTGGCCCACCGGGGCTATCTCGCCATCGCGCCGGAACTGTACGCGCGCCAGGGCGACCCGTCCAAATACACCGAAATCCCGCGGCTGCTGGCGGAAGTCGTCAGCAAGGTCCCGGATGAACAGGTCATCGCCGACCTGGACGCCACCGCCGCCTGGGCCGCCGCCAACGGCGGCAACCCCGACAGGCTGGGCATCCTGGGCTTCTGCTGGGGTGGCCGCCAGGTCTGGCTCTATGCCGCCCACAACCCCCGGCTCAAGGCCGGCGCCGCCTGGTACGGCCAATTGGCGGGCGAACCCACCGAGCTCAAGCCCAAGTCCGCGCTGGTCATCGTCAATGACCTCAAGGCCCCGGTCCTGGGCGCCTATGGCGGCAAGGATGCCGGCATCTCGCAGGCCGACGTGGACCGCATGCGCGTGGAACTGGCCAAGGGCTCCGCGGCCGCCAAGGCGTCGCGCATCGACGTCTACCCCGACGCGCCGCACGCCTTTCACGCGGATTACCGACCTTCTTACCGCAAGTCAGAGGCGGAGCAGGCCTGGACGCGCATGCTGGATTGGTTCAAGCAGCACGGCCTGTAAGTCGGAAAACGGGGTGGCGCGCGTGCCGGGGCACGGGCGCCGCGCCCGCGGGGCTATCGCGCCTTTTCGCCCGGCAGCCCGTCGCCAACCTCGGCAAAACCCCGCTTCATGCCCTCGTACGTCATGACCCGCTCGCTCTGGAAGCCGCCCAGCACGCCCCGGCACCCGTCGACGCCAGAACGCTTCATGTCGTCCATCATCGTCTTGCCTTCGGCCTGGCCCTGCTTGAACAGGGCGTCATAGTTGCCGGCCGCAAACTGGTACTCGTCGGCATAACGCATCAGGTTTTTGCGCGCCGTGTCCTGGTGTTGCGCCAGGTCGGGTTCGGACGCGCCGCACGCGCGCGCCGCGCCATTGGAGGCGCCTGCCGCGATGACGAAGGAATCGTATTGGGCCTGTTCGGCGGCGTCCGGAGCCGCCCAGGCCGGGGCGGCGGCGGCCAGCATCCATGCCAGCCCGGTCAGGATCTTGCGCATCGAAAGTCTCCCGGTGAGGCCCGGCGCGGCACACGGCCTTTCGCGGCGGCGGCGGGCGATGTCTCTCTATCACGCGATTATGGCAAGCGGGCGTTTCCGGCTCGTGTGGGCGCGGTGTGGAGTCGTTTCAGACTGTTCATCTTCTTTTCCCCCGCCGCCAAAGGCAGCAGGCCGGCCGCGCACGAACTATGATGGGGGCTGTGAGGCGCTCTTGCCTCAATGCATTGCCCCCCTTTACCTTGGAGATCTACATGACGATCAAAGTCGGCGACCGCGTGCCCGATGGCACGCTGACCGAATTCATCGAGACCGAAACCGCCGGTTGCTCGCTCGGCCCCAACGCGTTCCAGGTCGCCGACCTGACCCGCGGCAAGACCATCGCGCTCTTTGCCGTGCCCGGCGCCTTCACGCCCACCTGCTCGGCCAAGCACCTGCCGGGCTACGTCGAACAGGCCGACGCCCTCAAGGCCAAGGGCATCGACGAAATCTGGTGCGTGTCCGTCAACGACGCGTTCGTCATGGGCGCGTGGGGACGCGAACAGAAGACCGAAGGCAAGGTCCGCATGCTGGCCGACGGCTCCGCGCTGTGGACCAAGGAACTCGGCCTTGAACTGGACCTCGTCCAGCGCGGCATGGGCGTGCGCTCGCAGCGCTACTCCGCCCTGATCGTCGACGGCGTCGTGAAGCAGCTCAACGTGGAAGCGCCTGGCAAGTTCGAAGTCAGCGACGCGGCCACGATGCTCTCGCAAGCCTGATCCCCGCAGTTCCCCGTTTTACCGCGTGACGCGCGGGCCGCCCCGGCGGCCCGCCGCGCCAGCGCCAGCAGCGGTTGTCGACGCCATGCTCTCCACGATTTCCTCGTTTTCGTCGCTCTATTTCGCGACCTTGCTGATGCTCATCGGCACGGGTCTCTTCAACACCTACATGGGCCTGAGGCTGACCGCGCAGTCCGTCAGCGAAGTGTGGATCGGCGTCCTGATCGCCGGCTACTACCTCGGCCTCGTGTGCGGCGCGCGCCTCGGGCACAAGCTCATCATCCGCGTCGGCCACATCCGCGCGTTCGTCGCGTGCGCGGCCATCGCCACCAGCATGATCCTGGCGCAGACGCTGGTCGACTCCATGCCGATGTGGCTGGTGTTTCGCATCATCTCCGGCATCGTCATGGTGACCGAGTTCATGGTCATCGAAAGCTGGCTCAACGAACAGACCGAAAACCACCAGCGCGGGCGTGTGTTCTCCGTCTACATGGTCGTCTCCGGACTGGGCACGGTGCTCGGACAATTGGCGCTCACGGCCTACGCCACGCTGGATCTGCGACCGCTGACCCTGGTGGCCATGTGCCTGGTGCTGTGCCTGGTGCCGCTGGCCGTCACGGCCCGGTCGCACCCGCCCACGCCCTTGCCCGCGCCCCTGGACGTGCGGTTCTTCATGCGGCGCGTGCCGCTCTCCATGACGGTCCTGTTCGTGGCGGGCAACCTGTCGGGCGCCTTCTACGGGCTGGCCGCGGTGTACGGCGCCAAGCACGGGCTGTCCACGTCGCAGGCCGCCGTCTTCGTCGCGGCCGCCGTCACGGCGGGGCTGTTGTCGCAGTGGCCCATGGGCTGGCTGTCCGACCGCATCAACCGCGCGGGCCTCATCCGCTTCAATGCCTTGCTGCTGGTCCTGCTGCCCACGGTCATGTGGGGCTGGATCGCGCTGCCGTTCTGGGCGCTGGTCGCCATGTCCTGCGTCTTCGGCATCCTGCAGTTCACGCTCTATCCGCTGGGCGCGGCGTTTGCCAACGACCACGTCGAGTCCGAGCGGCGCGTCAGCCTGTCGGCGGTGCTGCTCATGACCTATGGCGTGGGCGCCTGCCTGGGGCCGATGATCGCGGGCGTGATGATGTCGTGGGGCGGTCCCAGCATGTACTACGTGTTCATCTCGGCCTGCGCCGTGATCCTGGTCTGGCAGGTGCGTCCCACGCGCGTCACCGGCGCGCACCAGGTCCAGGAGGCGCCGACGCATTTCGTGCCCATGCCCGATACGCTCCAGAGCTCGCCGGCGGCCGCGGTGCTGGATCCGCGGGTGGATCCGGAGAACGACATCGCCATGGAAATGGTGCAGCCCGATCCGTCCGCGGCACCCGCGCCGCCCGAACCCGTGGGCGACCCGGCGCCGGATCCCGTGGCCGACGCCGAACCCGAGGCCGAACCCGAGCGGCAGGTCCGCACGGGCACCTGATCCGCCCTTACTCGGGCATCGTCAGCGGCATCATTGCCACGGGGCCGTCACCGGCGCTTCACCAGGGCGTCATCAGCAGGATGGCGGACAGCGCCAGCGCGATGCCCAGCCCATTCACGCGCGTCAGCGGTTCGCGAAACGCCAGGGCGCCCACCAGGGTGCCCAGCGTGATCACCCCCATGTTCATCGATGCGAAAACCAGCGCCGGATGGTCTGGCAAGGACTGGTGCGCCCGGACGTAGGTGAGGATGTTGCCGAAGTTCGCCAGTCCCAGCGCCACGCCGGCGGCCAGATGGCGTCCCTGCCAGCGCACGCGGCGCCACAGCAGATAGGCCAGCATCAGCGCGCCCGCCATCAGGAACGACACCAGCAGGCCGCCCGAGAACGCGGTGCCGGCGCGCGCAAGCTGCTTGAACAGGATGTCGATCACCCCATAGCCCGCCCACACCACCAGCGGCCACAGCCACATCGCGCGCCGGTCTTGCGCCGCGGTGGACTCGGACAGGCGGATGCGCGGCGGCTGGCGCAGCAGGCAGAACAGGGCGGTGAAGGCCAGCAGGATCGCCGCCAGCTTGCGTCCGGTGACCGGCTCGCCGAAAAACAGGAAGGCCGCGAGGAGCGGAATGAAGAGCGACAGGCGCTGCGCGGCGTCGCTGCGCACGATGCCGGCGTGCCGCAGCGCCGCCGCCATCGCCAGGAACACGCTGGGCAGCAGCACGCCCAGCGCCGCCAGCACCATCCAGGGCGTCTGGGGCGCCAGCAGGCGGGCGGGATCGGGACGCAGCACCAGCCAGCAGAGCAGGGCGGCCACTGCGTAGTTCATGGCGATGGCCTGGCGCACGTCCACCTGCCAGCGCCGCGCCAGCTTGAGCATCACCGCCACAGTGACGCTGCACGCGACGCTGGCCGCCAGATACATCAGGCCCGGCGTCAACGGCATGATTCGCTCTCCCCGTGGCCATGGCCGTGGCCGGCCGCATCGACGCGCATGCCCAGACGCTCCAGCAGGCGCTGGTCGGCCTCGATCTGCGGATTCGCCGTGGTCAGCAGCGCGTCGCCGTAGAACATGGAGTTGGCGCCGGCCATGAAGCACAGCGCCTGCAGCGCGTCGTCCATGGCCTCGCGCCCGGCCGACAGCCGCACGGCGGCGCGCGGCATGGCGATGCGCGCCACGGCGATCGTGCGGACGAACTCGAACGGATCCAGCGCCTGCACGCCCGACAGCGGCGTGCCTTCGACCTGCACCAGGTTGTTGATCGGCACGGACTCGGGGTAGGGCTCCATGCTGGCCAGCTGTGCGATCAGGCCCGCGCGCTCGCGGCGCGATTCGCCCATGCCCACGATGCCGCCGCAGCACACGCTGATGCCGGCGTCGCGCACGCGGTCCAGCGTGTCCAGCCGATCCTGGTAGGTGCGCGTCGAAATGATCTTGCCGTAGAACTCGGGCGAGGTGTCCAGGTTGTGGTTGTAGTAGTCCAGCCCGGCGTGCTTGAGCTGTTCGGCCTGGCCGTCGCGCAGCATGCCCAGCGTCACGCAGGTCTCCAGGCCCAGCGCCTTGACCGCGCTGACCATCTCGGCCACGGCATCCAGGTGATGCGGCTTGGGACTGCGCCAGGCGGCGCCCATGCAAAAGCGCTGCGCGCCGCTGGCCTGCGCCGCGCGCGCCGCGGCCACCACGTCCGCCAGCGGCATGAGCTTGTCGGCCTCCACGCCGGTGTCGTAGTGCGACGATTGCGGGCAGTAGGCGCAGTCCTCCGGACAGCCGCCGGTCTTGATCGACAGCAGGCTGGAGAGCTGGATGACGTTGGGGTCGAAATGGGCGCGGTGCGTCTGCTGCGCCCGATGCAGCAGGTCCATGAACGGCAGCGCGTAGAGCGCCAGGATGTCGTCGGCGGTCCATGCCGGGGCAGTCTGGCGCTTGGGCGCCGTCGGGACGGGGATATACGCGGTCTGCAAGGTCTGGCTCCTTCGTTCGTGCTCGATTCGCGCCCGCTGGCGGGGCCAGGGGCTGGATCGGCGGATCGTAAGAAGCTGCGGCCGTTTTGCGCAATGCGCTCAACAAGGCCGTTTTTGCAGGTGACTTGACGTATAGATAGGAAAAATTGACCGCTTTTGAAGGTCGGCTCAACCGAACGCGGCGTCATCTTCGGCGAGTGCGAGTCGCCGAAAATATGGTGTCAATTTGTAAATTCCAGACGGTCCGCTCAAGCAGCCCGCTCAAGACTTGGCGGGCTTGTCCCGGTTGCGCGTGCTCTCGTGTCCGGTGATACCCCGGTCGCGGGCCCACACGATGGCGGCGCTGCGACGATGCACGCCGATCTTGCTGTAGATCGTCGCCACGTGGTTGCGCACGGTGTTGCGCGACAGCTTGAGCGCCTTGGCGATCCCGTCATCGTCGTGGCCCTGGCACAGCAGGCCCAGGACCTCGCGTTCACGCGACGTCAGTTGGGCCAGCTCAGCCACGTCGCGCGTGGCGGGGGCGGGCTGGCGCAGTTGCGCCAGTTTTTCGATGATGCCGCGGCTGAACCACGAGGTGTCCTGCATGACCGCCTCGATCGCCGTCAGCAGTTCGGTCTCGGACCGCTTGCGGTCGGTGATGTCCTGCATCACGATCAGCACGCGCCGCAGCCCGCCGATCATGACGGGTTCGGCGGACACCAGGCAGTCCAGCTCGCCACCGTCCTGGGCGATCATCGCCGCTTCGCGGTTGCGGACGCTTTCACCACGCTTCAGGCTGGCCACCATGCCTTCATAGGGCCGCAGCCCCAGGTCGGTGAGGTCCTGTTCGTTGTTGTCCTCCAGCGCCACTCCCGTCACGGCCGTGAAGGCGTCGTTGACGTTCAGCACGTTGAGCGTGTCGCCGTCGCACACCGCCATAGGCACGGGCGCCAGCCGGAACGCCTTCGAGAAACGCTCTTCGCTTTCGCGCAGCGCCTCTTCGGTCCGCTTGCGGCCCTCCAGGTCGATGAAGGTGAACAGCATGCAGGGCTCGTCATGCATGTCGATCGGCTGCCCCGCCACCACGACGAATCTGCTCGAGCCGTCCGGCAGCTTCAGCACGCCCTCGCGCTGGGGAATGGTGCGGCCTTCGTTCAGGCGCGCGACGGCGGACTCTTTGTCCTCGCCGCCATCCAGCACGTCCAGTTCATAGGCCGACTTGCCCAACACGGCGTCGCGCGCGTAGCCCGTCATCTCCAGAAAGCCCTGGTTGACCTTCACGTAGCGCAGGTCGGACAGCCGGCAGATCAGCGCGGGCGCCGGATTGGCCGAAAAGGTGCGTTCGAATCGCACCTCGGCGTTGATCTGCGCCGTCTGGTCATGCAGGATCAGCACCCGGTACGGGAAGGGCCCGCCGTCGTCCAGGTTCAGGCCGCGTGCGAGCAGGTTGCGCAGGAACTCTTCATCGTCCTTGCGGCCCAGGTCCAGCAGCAGGTCGTCGAACTCTTCGCCGGCCGCCAGCCGGTCCAGGGGATACTGGCGTGCCGGCACGCGGTGGTGGTTGCGGTACGTCAGCGTGTATCGCTTGCGAAAGCCGGCGGGCGTGCCGCCCAGGTCGTCGATGTCTTCGACGCCATGCAGCGCAAGTGCGCTGGCGTTGGCCCAGGCGATCGACCCGTCGGCCTCAAGCAGAATGATGCCCTCGTTCAAGCCCGCAATGATGCTTTGCAGGTGTTGGCGATGTGCTTGGGGTGCGGCGTCATTGGGGGTCACGTAGGCCTCTTTTCTTTGTCTGGCGTATACGCGCAAGCATGAAGCCGCGTGGCGACGCTGTCCAGAGGTCAAAACGGACGAGTCTCGCGGAAGGGGTACAGCGGGAGGGGATTGCACCGCGCGAACGGCGGCGCCGGAAGGCCGGGCACAAAACAAAAAAGCTCCGGAATCCGGAGCTTTCTGGGTGTGCCGTGAACGGCGATCTGCAGGCACAAAGTGCTTGGCGGAGCGGACGGGGCTCGAACCCGCGACCCCCGGCGTGACAGGCCGGTATTCTAACCAACTGAACTACCGCTCCGCAGCGGCCTAAACAGACGTCATCAAACAGACGACTTGAACAACTACGCTGCGGTGTCAAGGCAGCTTTTACTACATGCCAACCAAAGCTGGCGTCCCCTAGGGGATTCGAACCCCTGTACTCACCGTGAAAGGGTGATGTCCTAGGCCTCTAGACGAAGGGGACCTGGAACCAACAACTTTACTACTGTACTGCGTTACTACAGAACTGCGTACTGGTGGAGGTAAGCGGGATCGAACCGCTGACCTCTTGCATGCCATGCAAGCGCTCTCCCAGCTGAGCTATACCCCC